>JAZSQZ010000081.1:0-9925 GCA_045538175.1 Clostridia bacterium | reverse complement strand
GTCTTCATCTTCATTTAAGATGACTGTACTTTCTTTTACGTATACAGTGTTCCCGTTTGGAAGCTCGACTGTGCTTTCATTTTGTTCAAAATATGTTGGATTCATATTTTCGATATTTTCTTCTTGCTTATAAATGTCTGTTGTAACATTAAATAATTCTGCAATTGCGTTCTTAAATGGAATTATGATTGAATTTGAAAATGACTCATATTCTTCGTTTTGTGAATTTGCAAGTGGAAATTGAGTTTTTAAGAAATAGTTAAAATCAATCTTCTTACTGTCGATTTCTACAAGCAAGCAAAAAACAAGTGGAATAAGTTTGTGCATTTCACTAGGTAGTCTAAATGCAGCCACTTCCCCCATAGAGCCTTTTACCTTGCATTTTGCAAACTCTCTATCAAAGTCAAAGTTAATCATACATTCTTCTAAAAGATTGTAGATATCTTCACAATCTGCGATTGCTCTTAAAATTTTGGCAACCTTTATGTCTGCCAAGATAAATCTGCCGTTTGCGAATTCGTCACAAGCAGCAAAAAACTTTTTTAATTCGTTATTTGGTTGTTTTTTGTTTTCTTCCATAATATCACCTACAAATGACATAATATCACAAAAATTTTTAAAAATAAAATGAAATACCTAGAATTTAAAGAAAAGGTTTGAAAATTTTATTATATTATGCTACAATATCGTATATTAAACTTGTATGGAGTAAACTTTTATATGGAATATGTACCTGACTCTACTGTAAAAAAGTTAATGCTTATGTTTATTCTTGAACAAATGGAAATTCCACTTACAGAGAATTCCATCATCGATATTTGTACAAACAGAAATGCTTGGCTTTTGTATATGGATTGCAAAGAAATTCTTTGGCAACTTATTGAAGCAAAGTTTATTTACAAACTTGAAAACATTTCTGAGCCTGACGCAAAAGAAGCAAGATATAGCATTACCTATGAAGGCAGAAACTGTCTTTCTCACTTCTTTAATAGAATTCCACAAAGTATTAGAGAAGAAATTTCAGAGTTCGCAAAACTAAATAGAATTGTTTTTAAAAGAAGTCAAGAATATGTTTATGATTACTTTAAAAACAAAGATGGCTCTCACACAGTTGTTCTTCGCATTAAAGAACCACTTGTAGGGCAACCTATATTTGAAATCAGAATAAAAACATCTACCAGAAACCAAGCAATAAACGCTGGTAAAAAATGGTGCGATAAAGCCCCTTCTGTTTACGAATATGTTTATGAAAACTTAATTGATGAATAACCACTAGACACTCTCTAGTGGTTTTATTTTTGCTCACAACTCCCCTATCCTCTATCCTTTTTAATAAATTTTATCATAGTTATAATTTTATAACTATGATACGTTTTTGTTAAAATCGCAGGGTTAGAAAATAAAAGGTTTTATAAAACAATATACCACCGTTAAAGGTTTTAACTAATTGCTTATATTTATATTGTTTTGAAAATGAAACAATTATTAACAGGGATTTTTAGTATTATTATTTTTGTTTTTTGTGCCAAAGTGTTTTTATAGGCTTGCACAGCATTATGCAATTATTTTGAATACTACCCTAAACTTTTATTAGGTTATAAATTTTTTTAAAAACATTTAACATATTTTATTGACAAACAAAACATTTTAATCTAAATTATATAAGTACAAGGGTATATGGGTTTTTCCTACCGTTGTACATAAAAGGAAGGATATTTTATGAAAACTTTTGGTACAATTTCTCGTGGGATTAAGACCCCAATAATTAAGAGTGGCGACAATCTTGCTGAGATTGCTGTAAACTGCTTAATCGATGCTACAGAAAAAGAAGGCATCACAATTCAAGACAGAGATATCTTAGCTATTACAGAAGCTGTTGTTGGTATCTCACAAGGCAACTATGCTAGCGTTGACCAAATCGCAAAAGATGTTGAAAATAAGTTTGGTGGCAAAAAGCATATCGGTGTTGTATTCCCTGCTCCTATGAGTAGAAATAGATTTTCTTTAATATTAAAAGGTATTGCAAGAGGTGCTTCTAAAATCACCGTTTTAATGTCATACCCTGATGACGAAGTTGGTAACTCTTTGTTTGATGAAGATTTATTATATAAATACGATATTGACCCATGGGGAAAAGTATTAAGCGAAGAAGAATACAATAAGTATTTTGGAAACGAAGTACATATCTTTACAGGTATGAACTATGTTAAATATTTTAGAGAACTTATCGAAAACGAAGGTGCTGAGGCTGAAATCATCTTCTCTAACCGTGCAACTTCTATTCTCGATTATACAAAGAATATTGTTGTTTCTAATATTCATAAAAGAGATAAAACTAAGAAAGTTTTAGTTGAAGCTGGTGCTGAAATTATTTATAAAACTGACGAAATTTTAAGAGCTTCTGTTGATGGCAGTGGTTATAACTCAAAATATGGTCTTCTTGGTTCAAACAAAGCAACTGAAGAATCTGTTAAGTTGTTCCCTGAACACGGTGACAAACTTGTAAAACAAGTTCAAGAAATGGTAAAAGAAAGAACAGGCAAAACCATTGAAGTTATGATTTATGGCGACGGTGCTTTTAAAGACCCTGTTGGAAAAATTTGGGAACTTGCTGACCCTGTTGTCTCCCCTGCTTTTACAAGTGGACTTCTTGGCACACCTAACGAAATTAAAATCAAATATATTTCTGACAACAAACTTTCTCACCTTTCAGGCGAAGAATTAAACGAAGCTATGAGAGAAGAAATTAGAAATAAGGCAAAAGACCTTAAAGGTACAAATGCAACTTTGGGCACAACTCCTAGAAACTACACAGACCTTATCGGTAGTTTATGTGACCTTACAAGTGGTAGTGGTGACAAAGGCACACCTATCGTATTTATTCAAAACTATTTTGACAACTATGCTGACTAAAATAAAAAAAAGATTTAGGACAACACCTAAATCTTTTTTGTTGCTTCTTTTAACATTGTTTGTATGCCTTTATATGTGACAGACTTTTTATCAAGGCCATATGGTTTTAAGAAGTCAAAAATAACTGCAACATCTTCGGTTTCGTCTTTAAGCTCAACTTCTAAAAGTTCGCCAAGACCCAAAACCGTATCAAAGTCAAACTCAAGTTTACCTAGTTTATAACTCTCTCTTGTTTTATCGATAACCATTTGTACTTCAAAATCAATTGCAAACAAGATTTTTTCCATTTGAGTTTTATCTGCAATCTTAAGCTCGTATTCGTCACAATAGACGGGATTTGCTTCGCGATGGATTTTCTTATACCCTAACACCTTTTCTTCGTCGACTTCCCTAATCCTTAGGCACTCCATTGTTTCTCCGTTTAATTCAAATGATTTAAACTTTGGAACATAATATGTATCAACTTGTCTTGTTTTGCCAAGATATTCGGCTGCTGCGTTTAATTCTTTTTGGATAAGTTCTTTTTGCTCTTTTGTTATTTGAAACTTAAATTCTACTTCTTTATTACTCATTTTTATTACCTTTTTTATTATTATAAGAACTAACACTTGTTTAGTCAATTTATCACACAAACTTTTTAAATTTAGTTTTTTGTTTGGAATTTATATATGCTTTTGGTATAATTATAAAAGTAATTTTTAAAAGGATGGTTGCTATGGATAAAGGAATTCCTTTGTTTTGGGGATATTTAGGAGATGGCTACGATTGGAAATCTAAACTTAAGAAAATTAAGAAAGCTGGTTTTCAAAGAATTATCACAACTGCTGACAAAAGGTTTGATTATCAAAACGGTACAATTGACCAACAAGTAAAATATGCAAAAAAACTTGGTTTAAAACTTAGCAGTTTACACTGTACTTATGACGAAGCAAAACTTCACTACTTCTGGGAAGATTGCAAAGAAGGAAAAGAAGTTGAAAAAATACTTAAAAACGATATCAAGATTTGCGCAAAATATGGGTTTACCTGCCTTGTTGTGCACTTGATGGGAGTAACAACTGAAATCGGTCTTATAAGACTTAGAAGACTCTTAGATTTTGCACAAAAGAAAAATGTTTTGTTTGCTGTTGAAAATCTTGAAGATTATAAGATGATTAAGTATGTTTTTGACAACATTGACCACCCTAATCTTAAAATGTGCTATGACACAGGTCACAACAACTTTGCAGATAAGCAAGTAAAATATTTGGAGTTATATGCTGACAAAGTTATTACCCTTCATATTCACGACAACAATGGCGAAAAAGACGAACATACTTTAATGAAATACGGCACAATTGATTGGAACAGAATCGCAAAACAACTTGCAAAAACAAATGTTGAAATTTTAGACTTTGAACTGCTTGCAAGAAACCTACCTTCTCTTATGGACGGCGAAGAAGCACTAAGACAAGCTTATAGCGAACTTTGTGAGTTCGAGAAAAAGATTTTAAAATATAGAGAACAAAAAGATATTTCAAAGTCAAAAAACAAATAAAAAGTATTAAAAAGGATAAATAATTTGTTTATCCTTTTATTTTTTTTAAAAACCACTTCCCTATTTTTTATTTTTTTGCCATTATTTTTTACAAAAAAAATATGTATATTTTTAATATTTTTTTATATTTGTTATTGACATATAAGCGATATTGATATATACTTTCAAAAAGTTTAGAGATTATAAACAAAAAGTTTAATAATAACTTACTAGGAGATGCTTGTTTTTAACATATCTTTTGTGGGTTATTTTTCTTTTTGTAATAGGAGAAAAAATTGGATATAGGTTTAAAAATTAAGAATTTAAGACTTACAAAAAATTTGACTCAAGAAGAACTTGCTGATCGATGCGAACTTACAAAAGGATACATAAGTCAGTTAGAAAATGATTTGACAAGTCCTTCAATTGAAACATTAAAAGACTTATTGAATGCTCTTGGCACAAACTTTTCAGAATTTTTCCAAGACGACGAAACACAAGTCGTTTTTAAAAAGGAAGAACAAATCGAAAAAATCAATAATCTTTCAAAAACTACTTGGCTTGTGCCCACATCGCAAAAAAATGCTATGGAGCCCATTGTGGTAGACTTAGAGATTGATGGAGCAACCGAAAAAGACTTGGCACACGACGGCGAAGAGTTTGGACTTGTTCTAAAGGGTAAAATTGAACTTACTGTTGGCAAAAAAACTTATATTGTTAACAAAAACGAATCTTTTTATTTTGTGGCAAACAAACCACACTTTATAAGAAATATTGCGACTACTGATAGTAAAATATTGTGGATTTCTTGTCCACCAAACTTTTAAAAATTTAATTTATAAGGAAAAATAAAAAATGGCAGAAGTAAAAAAATTAGAAAGTATCATTAAAGTAAACAATGTAACTAAAGTTTTTGACGGCGTTACAGTAATTGACGATTTAACTTTATCAATAAAAAGGGGCAAATTTGTAACTTTGCTTGGTGCTAGTGGTTGTGGCAAAACTACTCTACTTAGAATGATTGCAGGATTTGAAACCCCAACTACAGGTAACATTTATATTGAAGACCAAAATGTTACAGATATTCCACCTTACAAAAGACCTGTAAACACAGTTTTCCAAAAGTATGCTCTTTTTCCACACCTTAATGTTTTTAAAAACATTGCTTTTGGTTTAAAACTTAAAGGTCTTCCTGAAAGCGAACAAAAGAAGGTTGATGAATTTGCTTCAAAACAAACAGGCTTATTTAAGAAATTTAAAGTTAGCCGTTTTGCAAGAAAACTTAAAAATGAATATATTTTAGAGAAAGTCAAAAAGGCTCTAAAAATGGTTAACCTTGAAGGTTATGGTTATAGAAATGTAAACACTCTTAGTGGTGGTCAACAACAAAGGGTTGCAATTGCACGTGCTATTGTTTGCGAACCTAAAGTTTTATTGCTTGACGAACCACTTGGTGCTCTTGACCTTAAGATGCGTAAAGAAATGCAAGTTGAACTTATGAATATTCATAAAAACTTAGGTATCACATTTATTTATGTTACACACGATCAAGAAGAAGCACTTACAATGAGTGATGAAATTGTTGTCCTAAATGATGGCGTTATTCAACAAATCGGCACACCTAAGAAAATTTATGACGAACCTGCTAACGCTTTTGTTGCTGACTTTATTGGTCAAAGTAACATTTTAGGTGGTCAAATGCTTGCAGACTACTCTGTAAAATTCTTAAACACAACTTTTAAGTGCGAAGACAAAGGTTTTGACAAAAACGAAAAGGTTGACTTGGTTATAAGACCTGAAGACATCAAACTCTACCCTATGGACAGCGACAAGGGTCAACTTGAAGGAAAAGTTTTATCTTCTTGCTTTAAGGGTACATTCTTCCAAATGGAAGTCGAAACAAATAACTATCAATTTACAGTTCAATCAACAACTGAACAAAAAGAAGGTAGCGAAGTTAAGTTATTCTTTAGTCCAAATAGCATTCACGTTATGAAAAAACTTCGTGTTGTAAACGAATTCTTTGGCACAATGACAAGTCCTACAACTGTTGAATTCTGTGGAGGCGAATTTGAGTGTTTAGAAACTCAACTTGAAAAGGGCGATAAAGTAAAAGTTAAGGTTAACTTTAACGACGTTATCCTAACTGATGATGAAAAAGACGGTGTTATTGGTGCTAATGTTACACAAACACTTTATAAAGGTAACTACAATCAAGTTCAAGTTTATACCGATACCGATGAAGACTTCTATGTTGACACAAAAGACGATTGGGATATAAACGACCGTGTTGGTATTAAAATTGAGCCTAAAAACCTTAATATTGAAAAATTTATTGAAGTCGACGAAGAAGAAACTGAGGAGGAATAAAGTACACCTATGAAAAAACCTAAAATTAAATTTCAAAGGCAACATTTTGCATTTCCTTACACAGCAATTTCTATCGTGTTTGTAATTGTTCCTTTGCTTATTATTATGTATTATGCTTTTACCGACAAATATACCGGTGCATTTACACTTTCAAACTTTAGTTTGTTTTTAGAGCCATCTATGTGGAAAATTATTGGCATTTCTTTCCTTATGGCTTTTGCAACAACAGCTATATGCTTACTACTTGCCTACCCACTTGCTATGGCATTATGTAGAATCAAATCTAACAAAACTTTTATCATTGTTATGATGTTTGTTTTACCTATGTGGATAAACTCTCTTTTAAGAATTTATTCAGTAAAACTTTTATTCAACGAATTTTTACAAATCGATAAAGGATTTTTACTTTCACTTATCGGTATGGTTTATGACTTCTTCCCTTTTATGTTGCTTCCTATTTACACAAGTCTTAGCCAAATGAACAAAAGTTATTTTGAAGCATCAACCGACCTTGGTGCAAATTCTTTTAAAACTTTTGCAAAAGTTCAACTTCCACTTTCAACCCCTGGAATTGTTAGTGGTATTCTTATGGTATTTATGCCTTCTGTTTCAACTTTTGCAATAAACGACATTTTAGGTAGCAGTCAGTATTGGTTGTTTGGAAACGAAATTTATTTTTGGTTCCAAAAGAGTTTATACAACATAGGCTCTGCCCTTGCTTTTGTAATGCTATTACTTATTGTTGTGTCCGTTTTTATTTCAAACTTTATAAACAAACTAACGGAGCCTTCTTCCCGCGTTAGCAAAAAGGAAAAGGGGGTATAACAATGAAAAGAACAAAAAGCAAAGTAATTTCAATCATTTTTATAACCCTTATGGCAATTTTAGTTTATGCCCCTACTCTTTTACTTATGGTTTATTCTTTTACAACTTCAAAAACAATCGGCACTTGGAATGGTTTTAGTTTTGAGTTGTATGGAGAAATGTTTTCTGACCCTGAAATTATGACTGCCCTTTTAAACACTTTGATTGTCGGTATTGTTTCTTCACTACTTGCAAGTTTAATCGGCGTTGTATCATCAGTTGGTATTCACGCAATGAAAAAATCTGGCCGTAGACTTATGGACGGCTTAACTCAAATTACAATGGTTAACGCTGACATTGTTACAGCTGCTGCTTTTATGATGTTTTTCATAATTGTTAAATTTATTCCTGACGGATATGCAACTTTGATTGTTGCTCACACTGTTATTTGCACACCTTATGTTATAATGTCTGTTCTTCCTAAACTTAGTCAACTTGACCCTAATGTTTACGAAGCAGGTCTTGACCTTGGTGCTACACCTAGCAAAACTTTGTGGAAAGTTATGGTACCACAACTTCTCCCTGCAATCATTTCTGGTTTTGCACTTGCTTTTACTATAAGTCTTGACGACTTTACAATTTCTACTTTTGTAAGTTCTAGTGTAGATACTATCCCTCAATACTTATACAACAAATTAAAGTTTAAGGGCGTTCTTCCTGTACTAAGAGCATTGTCTACTTTAATTTTGGTTGTTGCATTTATCATTTTACTTACAATCAATATTGTTCAAAACAAAAAGAAAAAAGAAAAAACTTTATTTTAAAAGGAGAAAGGATATAAATGAAAATTTTTAAGAAAATTATTATATCAATGATTTGTTTTATTATATCATTTTCTTCTTGCTTCTTTTTGGTTGGTTGCGGAAACCGTGAAGAAGTTTTAAGACTTTATGTTCCTGGCGAATATATCCCTGATGAAGTTTTACTTGGTTTTGAAGAATGGTATTTAGAACAAACAGGAAAAACTATCACTGTTCAAAAGAAAGAATTTGATAGCAACGAAACAATGTATACAATGGTCGCTGTTAAAAGACAAGACTTTGATGTTATCTGCCCTAGTGACTATATGATTGAAAGACTTATAAATGAAAAATTGTTGTCTACGATCAGTGAAGAAACTTCCAAAACTATAAAGGATAGCGTGCTTGGCGAAGAAAATCCTGATGGCACTTATCCAAATCAAACTTTTGCTTCTCTTATAAACAACTTTGACCCTAACTTTGATTACACTGCCCCTTATATGTGGGGTACAATGGGAATTTTATATTATTTTGATGATGTAGACCCAAGTGATCCTAACTTTGAAGAAGCAGTAAAACAAGCAGACAAAGAAAAATCTGCTTGGACTACCCTTTTTGATGTCGAAGAACAAAAAATCTATATGAAAGATAGCGAAAGAGATAGTTATACAATTGCGCTATTCAATCACTACTATGAAGATTTAAAACGACTTAGCAACAACTTTACAGACTACGACAACGAAGAATATCAAGCATTGCTTACAAGCATTTTCACTGCTGGAGATAACATAACAGAAAAAATCGGTTATGCTGAAGAAGTTCTTAAAAACCAAAAGAAATATGTTTATGACTATGAAACCGACGAAGGAAAAGACGACCTTTTAACTTCAAAAGGTGCTGAAGGCTATTATGGTACTTTCTGGTCTTGCGACGCAGGTTATATTATGGCAGATTGGTCAACAGGCGATGTTGTTTATAACGACAACTTTAGATATATTGTTCCAAACGAAGGTTCAAATGTTTGGGTTGACGGTTTCTGCATTCCAAAATATGCAGGCAATAAAACAGGCGCTGAAATGTTTATGCAATATATGGCTGACCCTGATGTTGCTTTTGATTGTATGGATTATGCAGGATGCACAAGTGCAGTTTACCAAACAACACTTGATTATGAAGAATATCTAAGAACTGAAGACGAAGTTTTTGCTGAAACAAGCGAAGCTTTCCAAGCAATGTATTTATCACTTCTTCTTCCTCACCTTGACATAACTGTTGGTAATTTTGAATTTAAGAGTCCACTTAAAAGATGTGGTATTATGAGAGACCTAGGTTCAAAAGCAAGTGACGAATTGCTTATTATGTGGTCAATTTTAAGACGATACTAAAAACAAAAAACACACCAAAATGATGTGTTTTTTTTATTCTTCTTTTATTTCTTTCACAATTTCTGGGAATTTGTCTAAACAAAAATCTTTTCTTTCTTTTTTTATTGTATAAGAAAGTTTTTCTTTTTCGTCTAAAC
>JAZSQZ010000086.1:0-8374 GCA_045538175.1 Clostridia bacterium | reverse complement strand
CAAAAGCACTGTTACCTATTGTTTCCAACTTACTTTCTATCGCAAAAGAATCAAAGCTTATTGCTGTTAAATTTTTACATTCAGAGAAGGCATAATTACCTATAACCCTTACAGAATTTGGCATTGATATACTTCCAACACCAGAATTATAGAAAGCATAGTCACCTATAGTTTCTAGTTGACTATCTTCTTCAAAGGTTACACTTGCCAAGCTTTCACAACCAGCAAAAGCATAATTTTCTATTGTTTTAACTGATGCTGGGATCTCTATTGCTTTGAGTGGTGTATTGTTGAAGCAATCTTCACTCAAAGATACTAACTGACTATTATCTTCAAAAATTATTGTTTCTAGGTTTGTATTTATAAATGCAGCAGATTCTATATTCGTTACGCTTGCTGGGATTGTTATACTTTCTATAGACGAATTAGCAAAAACGTTATTGCCGATGGTTTGCAATTTGCTACCACTTTCAAATGAAACTGTTTTGATAGGTGAAGAATCAAACAAGTTTGCCCCAAGTGTTGTTACGCTTGCTGGCAAGGTTATGTTCTCAATGCCGGTGTATCCAAATGCATATGCTCCAATTGTTGCTAAGTTGCTATTTTTCTCAAATGTAATTGTTGTTAAGGCTGCGTCGTTAAAGGCATATTCCCCTATGGTTGTTACGCTTGCTGGAATTGTTATGCTTGTTGCAGCTATGTCTTGGAAAGCATAGTCGCCTATAGTTTCTAACTGACTGTTAGGTTCGAATGTAACACTTGTTAAATATGAGCAAAGGTCAAAACAGTATTGTCCTATAGTTTTGACTGATGCTGGGATTTCTATCTCCGTAATGCCTGATCTCTTGAAAGCACCATAATCAATTGTCTCCAACTCACTTACAGTTTCAATAAAAACTTCTGTTAAGTCTTCACAATCTTTGAAAGAAAACATTCCAATTGTTGTTACAGATTTTGGAATTGTTATGCTGACAAGACCAGAATACTCAAAACAACTGTCACCGATTGTTGTTAAGTTACTTCCTTCTTCAAAATATATATTTTTAAGACTTGAGCAGTTAGCGAAAGCATAATTGCCTATTTTTTCAACACTAGCAGGAACAGTTATTGACTCAAGAGCAGCATAATCAAATGCTGTAACTCCTATTTCTCTTAAAGAACTATTTTCTTCAAATGTTACACTTTTTAGTGATTGACATTCGTAAAAAACACCTGAATCCATAAACTGTACTTTATTTGGAATTTCTATGGTCTCTATAGCTGAACCTGAGAATACACTTTCACATATAGTTGTCAATTGACTGCCTTTTGTAAAGGTAACTGTTTTTAAGCTTTGACAATCTAAAAATGCCCTATTGTTAATTTCCTTCACAGTTGTTGGAATAATGACACTTTTAACATGTGATTCATGGAAAACTTCTTCTCTTATGGTTTCAACACCTTCAGCAATAATAACCCTTTCAGTTACAATGTGTGTTCCACCACCAATACCTGTAACAGGTTTACCATTGTATATATTTGGATAAACAATCATTGTTTGATCCGACGGGACGGAAGCTGAAGTGGAGAGTGATGCAATTAAGCCACCATTATCATCGTCTTCATACATTAAGTAATCACTTGCTGGCAAATATACACCATAGAAGTGTTGTGTACTGTCTGTTGCAGTGATTACAGTTTCGTCAACAAATAGTGTTGGCTCTGTAGCATCTTTATCTGTGCTCCAGCCAACAAAGTAATATCTAACACCGTCTTCATCATAATAACTTTCGCTTGCTGATGCATTTGGTGCATAAATTTTGTCGCCACTTACCAAGTCGCCTGTAATAAGAGTTTGGCCATTTGTTTTCTTGACTTCGGCAATATTTAAGTCAAAGCAAACTAATTCTGCTTCAGTCCAGAAGACTTCGACAACCAAATCTGTCATTTCGCCAACAAATATTGTGTCGCCAACAACATAGGTTTTGTTATCAAAACTGAAGTAATCTATAACAAAGTCTTCTTTTGCAAAACCAACATCTGTAAAGGTGTAGTATTCGCCTTGACCTATCGTTAACGTTTGTGGCAAGGTACACTCTTGATCACTTACAAATGAAATTGTTGCTGTGTTTTGTTTCCATACAGCATATAGTGTTATAGGAGTTTCGCCCATAACAACTTCGAATGTTGCTTGTTCTGGTGTTGCATTAGGGTCTGTGCTCCAGCCAACAAATGTGTGATATGTTTTTGTAAGTTCGGTTGAGTGAAGTTCTCTTTCTTCTTCGCTAAAGGTATAAGTTTCGTTTGTGTTAACAACGAGCATTTCAACTCCACCATCGCCACCATTTGCATCAAAACTAATTGTTTCTTGATTTCTATCAAATCTTGCATAAAGAGTGATTTCATCTTCATTAAAAAGATATCTAAGACCTGCTGTTGTATAAAATGAAGCATATCTTCTATCTTCAAATCCACGAAGTGTATGGTTTTCTAGTGTGTATGTTTTAAATGTAACACTCTCGCCATATTTTGTGTAGATTGTATCAAGAAGTTTACTGCCGTCATAATTATAAATATAGATTACTTTTTCTTCAAGGGCCCATATCGCATATAAGGTGATATCTTCTTCTTTTACATCAACAGTAAAACTTGCGTCAGCCGGTGCTGCATTTTTGTTTGTGCTAAAACCTGCAAGTTCGTAATTTTCTTTTATAAATAGGTTTTTTATATAACTATCAAATGTATAAGGTTCATTTACATTTAAAGATACATATTCATACTCAGTACTAATACAAGAACCACCGTTTTCATCTAATGTAACCTTAACTTTGTTTTTTTCAAATTGCGCGAGGAGATGCGCTTCTTCTTCCTCAAATAAAACGGTAATTGTACCCTTATATGTATCACCTGCGCCTGAAAGCATATTTAAAAAACCAACAAAAGTATGATCTTTTAGTGTATATGACGGAAGTGTGATTGTCTCGCCATATCTTGTGTTTATTGTTTCGACAACTTCTCCATCATTGTAAAGGTTAATTACTCTTTCTTCGCCTATCCAAACTACATATAAAGTAACAGGACTATCACTAACTGTAATTGTATAAGTTGCGTCATTTGCAGTTGCATTTTTGTTTGTGCTAAAGCCTGCAATCTCATAATTTTTCTTTTTGATTGCTTTGCCTATCGCTTCAAGCACATCTTCTGTAAAGACATAAGGCTCTTGTGTATTTACTGCGATACTTTCAAATGTTCCACTTCCACCATTTGCATTAAAACTGATTGTTGTTGTGTTTCTTGCAAACTCTGCGTAAAGATTTGTTGTTGCATCTGTAAATGTTACATCAATTGTTGAAACATATCTGGTGCCTGTAAAGTCAGGTTTTGTGTTAAATCCTACAAATGTATGATTATCTAATTCTGGGAATGTTTCAAGTTCTATAGTTTCTCCGTAATATGTTTCATAACCCTCAAACAATTTTCCATCGCTATGCAACAAGTTAACTGTTCTTCTTGCACCTCTCCAAACTGCATAGAGTGTAATGTTCTCCTCTCTTACATCAATTGTAAAACTTGCCTCAGCCACTGTTGCATTTTTGTTTGTGCTAAAGCCAACAATTTCATAGTTTTCTTTTGTTATTGCTGTTTTAAGTGTCTCAATTTCGCTTGTGGTAAATGTATAGGTTTCGTTTGTGTTGACTGCTTTTGCTGAAAAAGAACCTGTACCACCATTTGCATCAAAACTAATTGTTGTTGTGTTTCTTACAAACTCTGCGTAAAGATTTGTTGTTGCATCTGTAAATGTTACATCAATAGTTCCGGTATAGATGTTACCTGTAAAGTCGTTTTTATCGTTGAAACCAACAAAGGTGTAGTTTTCAAGTTCAAGCGAAGGCAAAGTTGCTTTTTCATTGTAGCGTGTTTCAATAGTTTGGGAAATTTTTCCTTCACTATACAAATTGATTGTCCTAATTTCACCTCTCCAAACTGCATAGAGTGTGATGTTTTCCTCTCTTACATCAATTGTAAAACTTGCCTCAGCCACTGTTGCATTTTTGTTTGTGCTAAAGCCAGCAATTTCATAGTTTTCTTTTATTATTTCTGTTTTAATGGTCGCAATTTCGCTTGTGGTAAATGTATAGGTTTCGTTTGTGTTGACAACGAGCATTTCAACTCCACCAGTTCCACCGTTTGCATCAAAACTGATTGTTGTTGTGTTTCTTACAAACTCTGCATAAAGATTTGTTGTTGCGTCTGTAAATGTTACATCAATAGTTCCGGTATAGATGTTACCTGTAAAGTCGTTTTTATCGTTGAAACCAACAAAGGTGTAGTTTACAAGTTCAAGCGAAGGTAAAGTTGCTTTTTCGTTGTAGCGTGTTTCAACAGTTTGGGAAAGTTTTCCTTCACTATACAAATTGATTGTCCTAATTTCACCAATCCAAATTGCATAAAGAGTGATGGAGCCCTCTTCTATATCTACACTAAAACTTGCGTCAGCCGGTTTTGCATTTTTGTTTGTGCTAAAACCTGCAAGTTCGTAATATTGTTTTGTAAGTTTTTGTTTTTGATTGTTAATTTCTGCACTACTAAATGTATATGTAGCATTTGTAGGGGCATCAATTGCATCAAATGTGCCTTGTCCACCGTTTGCGTCAAAAGTAATTTTTGCAGTGTTTCGTGTGTACTCAGCATAAAGATTTACAGTTGCATCTGTAAATGTAATATCGATAGTTCCTTTGTAACTGTTTCCTGTAAAATTATCTTTATCATTAAAAGCAACAAAGGTATGATTTGCTAAAGTATATTCAGGAAGTGTGATTGTTTTTCCATATCTTGTCTCAATACTTTGAGAAAGCTCGCCGTTGTTGTATAGGTTGATTGTTCTAATTTCGCCAATCCAAATTGCATAAATCGTAACAGCTTCTTCTTGAATATTTATTGTTAAACTTGCCTCGTCCGGTGTTGCATTTTTATTTGTACTAAAACCTGCAAGAACATAATATTGTTTTTTGAATTTTTCTTTTTGGTTTGCAAATTCCTCTTGACTAAATGTGTATGCTTCGTTTGTGTTGACATCTATTGAAGGAAGTGCACCTTCACCACCATTTACATCAAAACTTATTGTAGTCTTATTTCTTGTGTATTCAGCATATAAGTTTACGCTTGCTGTTTCAAATAAAACATCAATATCTCCCCTGTATGTGCTTCCTGTAAAGTCAGATTTATCATTGAAATATTTAAATGTATGATTTGCCAAAGTGTATGCAGGAAGTTTTATGCTATCGCCATATCTTGCGTTGATTGTTTCGACAAGTACTCCATCGTTATACAAATTGATTGCCCTTGCTGCGCCAACCCAAATTGCATATAATGTTACGCTTGAGTTTTGGATTGTAACATTAAAGGTGGCTTCCCCTTCTGTTGCGTTTTTGTTTGTGCTAAAACCAACAAGTTCGAAATTTGTTTTTGTGATTGCTGACTTCAAAGCAGTAATTTCACTTTGCTTAAAGATATATGTTTCGTTTGTATTTACTTCAAGTGCTGAATATGTACCTTCGCCACCATTTGCATCAAACACAATCATAACCTTATCTCTTGAAAATTCTGCATATAGGTCAAGAGTTGTTGCCACAAATTCAACCTTAAAACTTCCAACATAAGAAGTGCCACTAAAGTCAGATTTGTCATTAAACCCTACAAAAGCGTGATTTTCTAATGTGTATGCAGGCAAGGTCAAACTTTCACCATAGTTGGTGTGTAGTGTTTCTACAAGTACTCCTTGACTGTACAAGTTGATACTTCTTGCTTCGCCTTTCCATATCGCATAAAGTTTTACTGTTGCTTCTTTTACGTCAATTGTAAAACTTGCCTCAGCCGCTGTTGCGTTTTTGTTTGTGCTAAAACCTACTAACTCGTAATACTCTTTTGTGAGTGCTTCCTTTATGCTTGCAATTTCACTTTGCTTAAAGATGTAGGTTTCGTTTGTGTTTACTTCTATTGTTGAAAGACTGCCTTCTCCACCATTTGCACTAAAACTGATTGTTGTTTTGTTTCTGGTGTATTCGGCATAGAGATTTAATGCTTCGTCTTCAAACAAGATATCAAACTCGCCTGTGTATCTCTCGCCTGTAAAATCGGCGGCATCATTAAACCCTACAAATGTATGGTTTGCTAATGTATATGTTGGTAAGGTTAGTTTCTCACCATATCTTGTTTCTATCTCTTCTACAAATGTGCCTTGGCTGTATAGGTTGATTGTTTTTGCTTCACCTACCCATATTGCGTACAAGGTTATTGCTTCTTCCTCTACTTCTACTGTGAAGTTTACTGTGTCTGGGTCTGCGTTTTTGTTTGTACTAAAGCCTGCAAGTATGTAATTCTCTTTTGTGAGTGTTGCTTTTTGATCTGCTACTTCACTTGGCTTAAATGTATACACTTCGTTTGTGTTAAGCTCTACTGCTGAAAGGTTTCCACTGCCACCGTTTGCATCAAAACTAATTGTTGCTTTGTTTCTTGTATACTCTGCGTATAGGTTAACATTTACTGTTTCAAACAATACTTCTATGCTGCCGTTATATCTCTCGCCTGAAAAGTCAATTTCGTCGTTAAATGCAACAAAGGTGTGATTCTCTAAGACATATGTTGGAAGTTCGATACTTCTTCCATATCTTGTCTCTATTGTTGTGATAAGTGTACCATTGTTGTATAGGTTAATATTTCTTGCTTCACCTAACCATATGGCATATAGCGTGATTGCTTCTTCCCCTACGTCTACTGTAAAACTTGCTTTGTCTGCTGTTGCTTCTTTGTTTGTGCTCCAGCCTACAAATTCGTAATTCTTTTTGCTTAAGGCTTTTCTGTGTGCTGAAATCTCACTCTCTGTAAAGGTGTATTTCTCATTTGTGTTAAGCTCCACATTTAATAGTGAACCTTCTCCACCATTTATGTCAAAACTGATTGTTGCCTTGTTTCTGGTGTACTCTGCGTATAGGTTGATTTCTGCATCTTTAAACAATACTTCAATTTCGCCTGTATATGTGTTTCCGGTAAAGTCGGATTTGTCATTAAAGCCTACAAATGTATGATTAGACATTGTAAATGTTGGAAGGGTTATCTTCTCGCCATACTTTGTCTTTTTCATATTTGCAAGTTTGCCGTCACTGTAGAAGTTGATTGTTCTTGCTTCCCCTACCCAGATTGCATACAAGGTTATGCTTGCTTCTTGTACGTTTATTGAGAAACTTGCATCGGCCGGTTTTGCATTTTTGTCTGTGCTCCAACCTGCTAAGATATAGTACTTCTTTGTTAAACTCTCTTTTTGATGGGTTATCTCACTTTGCTTAAATGTATACACTTCGTTTGTGTTTACTGTGATTTGTTCAATCTCTCCATCTCCACCGTTAAGGTCGAAACTTAGGGTGGTTGTGTTTCGTGTGTACTCTGCATAAAGATTTAAGACACTGTCTGTAAAGTTTACATCGATACTTCCGTTGTAAATATTACCTGTGTAATCTGACTTATCATTAAACCCTACAAATGTATGGTTTGCTAGGGTATATGTTTCAAGTTCGACAGTTTCTCCATATCTTGTATTGATGGTTTCTGTTAGTTCGCCTTTGTTGTAAATATTGATTGTTCTTACTTTACCTACCCAGATGGCATATAGGACATTACTTTGCTCTGTTGTTGTAAAACTATCAGGTGCTAGATAATCTGTTCCACTTCCGTCAAGTTCGGTGTTCCAACATACAAACTCGTAATTTACAAGTTCTCCTGGTGTTGGTAGGTGCATATATACATACTCGTCTTGCTTTGTTGTAAAACTTAATGGCTCAAGTGCTGATGTTTCTTCCCCTGCTGGAAGGTTTAGGTTGAAATATAGGATACTATCCCTTTCTTCCCAATTGATTGAAATTGTTGTGTCTTCTGTGATTGTGATTTCGTCCCCCACACTAAAGACTTCTCCATTGATTATATATCCTGCAAATTTCATTGTGTCGTCTGTTGCGTTTGTTACAACACCGTCAATTGCAGGAAGTTCAAACTTCTCGCCATATGGACAGTTGGTTTTTGTAAATGTGTATGCGTCTCCATTTACTCTAAGTTCACTTGCACTAAATGTTATCTTCCTGTTCTCGCCTTTCCATATTGCGTAATACTTAAATCCTTCCGTAAAGAGTGTTCTTTTCTTGTTGGGTTTTACTATGTCTTCATCGGTATAGTGTGCTTCTGGGTCTTCACTCCAGCCGACAAATATGTAGTTTTCTCGCTCATATGGACTTGCCATCAACTTGTAATCGGTTTTATACACAACTTCTTGGAACATTGCTTGTCCTGTGCCGTCATTTGCAAAATACTCAACTTTACAAGTTTTTGGAACAAACTTTGGATAGAT
>JAZSQZ010000067.1:0-3878 GCA_045538175.1 Clostridia bacterium | reverse complement strand
AAATGTTCAACTGTTGGATAGCGTTTTGTAATTGTTCTACTACTGGAAGCAAATCTTCCTTTTTTACAATATCACTATCCTTTCCTAAAAGGTCTGTTGAATTGTTTTTTGGAAAAATATTTCTCATCGTTATATTCCTTTGTTTTTATTAGATTTTATATACCCGATTGGCACTGCTCTTGAGCTGACATACAAGTTTTTTCACAGCCGGTTTGGCAACTAACTTCACAACCTGTCAAACAAGAAACCTCACAAGTTGATTGACAATTCTTTTCACAATTTGATTGGCAAGTAGCACCTGAGCCATAACAAGCACCGCATAATTCAGCTGTTGACTGACAAACAGATTGGCAAGTTGTTTGGCATTCCAATTGGCAAGATGTCTGACAGTTTTTATCACAAGTGCCTTGACAATTCTTTTCACAAGTAGATTGACAAGTACCTGTGCATCCTTGACAGTTTTGTTCACAATATGACTGACAGTTTTGTTCACAAGTAGCCTGACAAGAACTTTGACAAGTATCTTGACAGTTTAGTAAACAGGCACCTTGACAAGCTAATTCACAAGTGTCTTGACAAGTTCCTAAACAATTTTGACATACAGATTCACAGGTTATTTGACAATCAAATTCACAAGTTGCCTGACAAGCACTCAAACAAGCTTCTTGACAAGCACTTTCACAATCTGTTTGACACTGCAATTCACAATTTGTTTGGCAATTTGACTGACAATAACCACAGCCTTCATATTCACCACAGCCAACTGCAGAACCAAACTCAGGCGGACAAACTCCAGCATTTACACAATCTTTGAAAGGAATATTACAAGCACCATAAGAAGGTGGACAGTGTTCCCAACAAAGAGATGGCTCATTTTCAGTTCCTTCACAATCAACCCAGTTTGACTCTACTGAAGTTTTACATTCACCAGTTTCAAAAGGTGTTTCACACCCCGTTTCATCTGCAGTATCACATAATGATTCTCCTGCATAAATACAACCGGCTTCACCCATAAAGATGCAGCCTTTTTCACCAGGGTCTTTACAATAATAATTATCTGCCATTGTAAAACACATTTGGTCAGGCCCTTCTCCCGCCACTAAACACATTGTTTCTCCTGCTTGCAGACACCATTTTTGGCCATGCCGGTCACAAGCATTTTGTCCTACAGCATCACAATACTTTTCTCCTGGCTCTTCGCAAGACTTTTCACCAGAGAAAGTACACCAGTCCTCTCCGCGAGCGGAGCACCAATCTTCTCCCGCTATAGAACAGTAATCTTCTCCCGGCATAACACATTTAGCTTCACCATAGTCGCGGCATCCAGCTTCACCAGGATTCATACAGCCTCTTTCATCGCTAGACCAACACTGCATTTCGCCAGGCTCATAACAGCTATATTCGCCTGGAGCAGTGCACCACTTTTCACCGTGAGCTGTACAATATGGAAAGTTTTGTCCAGTTGCGGTACAATCAAATTCCTCAGCACTTGTTTGGCATAGTCTTTCACAGTTACTCCAACAAGATGATTGAGATATACCACAGTTTTCATCAATTGTAGCAACCAAACAGGCGCCTTGACAATTCAATTCACAAGTGTCTTGACAAGTAATGCCACAAAATTTATCTTGATTTACTACATCGCATATATCAGTTTCTTCACCTGGCGCTTCACAAGTTGTACCGCACATTTGTTCACTCATAACAAAACATATAGTTTCTTCTGTTGTTTGACAGGCGCCTTGAACATAAAAATAACATTGGCCTTCGTCTGCTTGACAGCCACCATCACAGTAACGCATATCACCAATTGTGTGGCACTGTATTTCTTCATCTGATTGTTGGCCTTGTCCGCAACCTTCCGACACTATAAAACACATTTGGTCAGTAAGCTGACAATCGGATTGACAATAAGTTTCGCAGGCATTTTGACAAGCTAATTCAGTTGCAGTTTGACAAAATTGCTCACAAGTGGTCATACATTCTTGTACTTGATATTCACAAGTACTTTGACAGGCTAATTGGCATTGCTGTTGACAGCTTGTTTCACAAGTGCCTTGACAGTTCATTTCACAGTTTGAAATGCAAGACTGTCCGCCTTGACCACCGCCATAACAAGCTTCAAGACAGGCCTGCTTTTCATTTATATCTTTTTCAACATCACTAAGATCTTCTTCAGTTTGTTCCAAAGCTTCTTTTAGATCATCAAGTATTTCTTTTCCACCATCAGTTGCAGGTGTATCGTCGCCACATTGATTTATAAGGTCTAAACGCTGTTTCTCTAAAACGCTTCTCAATTGTTCTGTTGTGCTTGAAAGATTATCCAAAAAAGCTTTCAATTGTTCAAGATTGAGATTAGAAAGTTTGAATTTTTGTACATAAGAGTCCAACACAGAACGGGAGCTTCTGTCAAGAGCTGACTTTGACAAATCTCCATTACCATAAGATGTATCTGATTGATTTGCTGCGATGTCTTGTATCTTTCCATTTATATAAATCATTATGAACGCTCCAAAGCCTGTTGCTGAATATCAACAAACTTTTGTGTTTTAGTAGTATCTGACATATAAGCATTTTGAATAACATTATATATTGAATTGGCAATCCAAGTAAGATTACCAATAATGCCATTCAATTTTTCAATTGTCAAAGTAATTGAAGCTGCTATATCTCTTTGTTTCGACGCATCATATACCAATTCAGATGTAACAGTATCTTCCCTGTTTACAATTGATTGTAAGCCGGTATTACGAGTAACATTTTTATCTGAATTTGCTGCATCATCACGATTATGCAGCACTAATTGATAGCCTGCCATTTTTAGTTATCCTTTTGTATTTATTAGATTTATGACTTTTTGGCGTTCAGCTTGAGCAGCACGTTCTTTTTCTTTTTTCAGTAATTGGTCTAAATGATTTACTTGCTCCAACAACTGACACCATCTATAACGCCATTCACATTCTTCAGCAAAAATCTCAGAACCGCAGCCTTGACATTCTGACTGTAAATAATATGGACAAACAGGACATTTTTTAGGAACTGTAGCACATCCAACATTTTTTACGTGGTGTTCACTATCAATAAGGTTACATTCACAATAACCACCAATTGTGTCAATAACAAACATTTCAGGCACGCCATCTTCATTAGGCTTACACCAATATTTAGGATCACCAACTTTTGCTACTGTCATTTGGTATCTGCGGCAAATCGACTGTGATTCGTCTCTATGTTTCATTGGGTGCCATCTATTTACTTGTTCAGTTATATAACCTAAAAACGGAGCCCATTCAGGATTTTTCCTTACATCAGGATCTCTCATCATCAAAGCTAGGTGCATCCATTGGCCTAAATAATTATCAAGTTCGTGAGCCATCAGCAAGTCGAGCTCTAAATTACCAGTGTGTGCTATAACATTATGGTGGCGCATATCACCAAAAGGCTTTCCTACTAATTCTTTCCACTCTCTTTTGTCAGAACCAAATATACCTTTTACATTTTTCTGAAGTATATTATAATCACCGTCATAAATTCTGTTTAGCTTTATAAACAATTTTGAATATAAGTCTTTTGGCATACCAATTGATTTGAAGTAATCAACATAGTATTTTTGGTTGGCAAACACATCATTATTATAAAAGTTGAGACAGTCATTTATCATATTGAGAGTGCCGTCTTTGAATAATGAAGCAATGTTTTCAGCCCAGCCAGGTGAGTATAATGGGTCGATATGTTTAGTTCTCATCCATTGGCCACAACCATCGTGAGATATTTGAAGAGTCATTTTATGTTCTCTATAATAATCACAAATATCATTTCTCATAAGTGGAAGGCCATTTGTAGAAGAACTAATTTCCAACTTCATTCCGTGCTTATTT
>JAZSQZ010000117.1:0-14141 GCA_045538175.1 Clostridia bacterium | reverse complement strand
AATATGAAAAAGATTATTAGCTTATTGTTTATGGTTTGCTTTTTAGCAACATCTTTTATAGGTTGTTCCAAGCATCCTGAGGAATATTATGAAGAAACAGCGATTTATACTTTAGTAGATTCCTATGGAATTCCTAGACATTTCAAGAAAATGGAAAATGGGGATTTTGAATACGTAACAATAGATGGCATACCATTATCAGAAGCTTTTGGAGACAACTTTGACCTAAGAGAAGATTGGACAAAGGAAGACGTCGACAATTGGCATAAAGAACTAGAAGAAATGAAAAGAAAATTGAGGGAGAGTGAAATATGAAAAAGATTATTTTAGTTTTGATAGGAATGTTCTTTTTGGTAAGTGCTTATGCAGTAGATTGGAACGTTCTCAATGATAGAGAAGCATATCCTATAACAGAAATAACAAATGCTGAAAAAGATCTAAACTATGAGCCAGGTGGCTGCTTATTTGTTTACAGATTAGGCACCGAAGACCAAGAATGGATTGACATCAAAATGTTCTCTTCACCGATTGTTCATTATGTTGAATACAAAGATTGGAATAGTAGAAAAATCGAGAGATGGTATGGCTCTTATGAAGATTGCAGAAGCTTTATTTGGAAGTTGACAAAAAATCAAAAACTAAACGAAGTTGATTGGCAAAATTGGCAAAATGTTGAATAAAAAATAAAAGCTACTCAGAAATGAGTAGCCTTTTTTATGCATATATTATTAGAAGATGTGTTATTATAATTATATACTAATCAACTAAAGAATTTTATAATTACTAACTAATTATAAAGAGGAGAAAACAAAATGGAACAAAAAGAACTATTGAAAAGAATGTGGACTTGGGCAATGAATGAACAGCCTAATTTGAAAGAAATTGCTTTTTTAGAAAATGATAAAGAAGCAATCAATTATTATGAGCACAAAGGCGCACATACTGGAGAAACAGACTGGGACACTGTTTGTGGTGATTATTATCAACTTATTGAGCCAGAATTAGAGTCTGAAATACTTCTGTTAGATACTGAAGAAATATCTAATGCTTTCGACCATAGTGTTACTTTTGAAGATTTTATATCAAGTCTTAGTAAATCTTGGTATAATAATGGCGTTGAAAACAAGCAGTTTTTTATTGTGCCAAATGGATGGGAAAAAGGTCGTATTTTCAAAAATAAACCAGGATGCCCAAAAGGAACAAAATTGAATATATCAGATGATGAAAGAGCCGCTAGAGCGAAAAGAAGAGCTGAAAGAAATATCACAAACCCAAATCATTCTTGGTTAGGAAAGCACCATACAGAAGAGCAAAAAGAGAAGATTAGACAAGCTCATTTAGGGCTTTCTGCTTGGAACAAAGGTATTTCACCATCACAAGAGTCTATCAATAAAATGAAAGATTCAAAAGCTAAAAGAAATGAACAAAATCAAAATAGAATAAATGAGCTTAGAAACAAAGGATATGTAACATCAGAAGATGCTGCTGAAATAATTGGATGTGGAGTTACAACTTTTGAAAGATTTTATAGGGGGAAACACACAAAAGTTGTAGGAAAAAAGCTTTTGTGGGATAAATCTATTTGTGATAATTCCCCATTGAAAAATATGAAAGCTAAAGGAACATCTCATTATGAAAATGAAATTGCCGGCTTTCTAAAAGAGAATAATATATCATTTACTCAAAATGATAGGTCTAAAATAAAACATTATGAGCTTGATTTCTTCGTAGAAGATTACAATTTAGCTATTGAATTTGATGGTCTTTACTGGCATTCAGAAGAAAAGAAAGAAAATGACTATCATCTAAAGAAAACAATAGCTTGTGAAAATCAAGACATTAGATTGATGCACATCTTTGAAGATGAATGGAATTTCAAGAAAGATATTGTAAAGTCTATGATTTTAGCAGCTTGTGGTAAATTTGAAAGAAAGATTTTTGCTAGAAATTGTGAAGTTAGAAAAATTGATAAAAATGAAGCTCTAAACTTTATCAAGAAAAATCATATACAAGACACGAATAAATCTTTCAAGTACAACTATGGTCTTTTTTACAATGATGAACTTATTCAAGTCTGCACTTTTAGAAAAAATTTTGCTCAAAGAAAAAATAAAGATGTGGAATTAGCTCGAATGTGCTCTAAGTTGAATACACAAGTTTTAGGTGGATTTTCTAAATTGATAAAGTTTTCTATGAATGATATGAATATTGATAAAATAGCATCATTTGTAGATAGAAGAATTTTTGATGCAAAAGGATATACTTCATCAGGATGGAAAGTTGTTGGCGAATCAGCACCTAAATATTTCTACACGGATTTCATAATAAGAGAAAATAGACAAAAATATATGAAACAAAGCTGCCTAAAAATATGGCCAGAAAGTGATAAAAATAAGACTGAAAAAGAATTATGCAATGAGCATAATCTCTATCAAATATTCGACTGTGGCTGCATAAAAGTCGAATATACAATTTAGACAAAAATGGCTACCCATAAAAAGGTAGCCACCTATTATTTATAGGTGGTGGTTTTGATATAGTCCACCAAAACTATGCAATTTGTTTGTTATTTCCAACCGAGGATGTTCTCCGGAGTAGCAGTGTAAAAGAGGCCTACACCACACACTGACGGATTTGTCACTGCAAGTGAACCGAAGAAGTTTATACTTGCGCGTACTGATTCACCATCAGATGTTGCTTCACCAGGAACAACGCTCAAAACGTCATCGATAAGCAACTTGAATGGGTCGTCTTCGTGTCCCTTGTTATCAGCATCCATAACATCCTGTTTACCAGGGTTGTTACCCTCAATACCGTCTTTTACAACGTCAGCGTTTGTGTATACGAAATACTCAATTGCTGTCTTGTCAAGGATATAGAACTTACCCTCTGGAACGTATGGAGAATCATAGATGTTGTCAATCCAGTTTGTGCTGAATGCAGCGGCAAAATCAGAGAATCCCATAGTTGCCTTTTTCTTACCCTTTTCAGAAGTCTGAGTAAACAATGTGTTTGTTGTCTCGATTTCCTTACCTACATCGTACCAGTCTTTCTCATTCAAAAGAACAATATCAGGTACACCACCAGCACGTCTTACTTTTCTAAGAAGAGCAGTAATAGCATCAGCTTTCTTTGCAGAGCTTGAAGTTTCCTGATAGAACTGACCAGCCAAACGATCTGGGGCAACAGAACGATTTACGCCGCAGAATGTTGTACCAATGTATGTAGACCAGTTAGTGTCAGAAACGCCATCTTTACGTCCATTTACAATTGGAAGCCAACCGTCAAGACCCATAGGCATAATTGGGTTTCCAGCAGCACCAGAAGCACCGTCCATAGAACCCTTGAGAGCAACTACATAAGTTGTAGAAGCTGAAGGTGAGAAGTTTGCCTGTGGTAATACAGTAACTTCATTGTTTGTTTCATCGATGTCAGTTACAACCAATTCAACTGCTTCAGCACCAGCAACAGTTGTCTTCAATACGATTGAAGAGTCAATGTCGATTTTTGCTGTAGCATCAAGTGGAAGCTCGATTGTATAAGCTGTGTTAGCTGTCATAGCACCCTGTGAAGCTGAAGTTGTCCAAAGACCGATTTCACCGAATCCACGACCATAAAGAGAAGCAGCCAATGTGCTTCTGAAAGCCTGGTTTGCAGCGAAGAACTTGTTACCAGCAATCTTCATATAAGCGCCGCGTTTAGAAAGAGAAGCCTGAACTTCCTTTGCATTGAAAACATAGCTTGAGAAAAGCTGACCTGGAGTTACAATAAACTCAGCATTTTTTGCTGTACGAGCAGCCTTGTTCTTAGCAACCAAGAAGTCTGCAGCAACAGCACCACCACGAGAGTAGAGAGCAGCAAAGCGCTGTTCCTTACCTTCTACCTTAGTAAACTGAACCTCTTTCAAAAGAGGATCATTTCTTGGAACCAAAAGATTCTCAACACCGTCTTTGTACCAGATTTTGAGGATGTTTTTGATACCTACATCTGCCGTAATTCCGGCCATAATTTTTCCTGTACTACTTACCGACGAGTAGCCGCGTCAAAAGATATTTTTCATAATCTCCCAGATAAAAAGGTTTCGCCCTTGTAAATCTGTTAGTTTATTTATATTTATTAGATTTTCTGTAAAATAACACCATTTTTCGTAAAATAACTATAGCAGTGTTATTTTACACAAATTTATGTTATATTGCACTAATCTAAATTTATTAGATTTTTTAGTAACCTGGCATTCTATTATTGAACTTCCAGATATTATTTATCCATTGTCCTTTTGAAGGCGCATCGATAAATTCTTTCATTTCATCGGGGGAAACTTTATAATCATATGATTGATTACCGCCTTGAAATGTTACAGAAGCAACTTGACTATTTGGGTCATAATCAACATTTTGTACAGCAGAAGAAACTATATCTCCTACTTCTATATTTTGATTCTGATCTGATGTGTCTCCGACATCAATCTGTTGGTCTAATAAACTACCATTATCTCTATGAAAAGTTCTTTTAGAAGTAGGATTTGAAATATTTACCGACTTATTTTCATCAATTTTTTTTATTGATTTTTTCATTATTTTTACCAGAAGTTCCAGTAAATTCACCTTTCCTAGCTTTCAAACTATTTGTAATATTTTCCCAAAATGCCATATTTTATACCTCAAACTTCTTATTAGTTGTTGTTCCGGTAGAGTTATCCATAATATGTGGCACAATTTTCTGTATTGCACTATGTGACTTTATGCCCAATCTGAGACCTTGTCCTTTTATCAACTTTGGAGAGTATGACAATAATACAGAATGTGACCACTTATCCCAATCATTACTATTTATATGTAATTTTTTAGTTTCTGATTGAGTAGAAACGTCTGTCAAACTTCTTACCTGAAACTCAACATCTTGCTCTCTATGTTCTGGGTCATATAAAGTAACATTCCATCTGTCAATTGTTGTTGACTCATTGCTTCCTATTCCATAGAATGATGTTTCCAATTCAATAGGCAAGTCCACATACTCTTCAACATCGTGGTAATATCTCAATGTAGTTACTTTATGTAAATTCTTTTCTGTGTTTTCTTCTACTATGTGAATGTTACCTTTCATAAATTCCATATCCACTACGTCTTTGAAATTTTCCAAAAGATAAGCATTTTGGGGGCCGAAAACAAGTAAGCCTTCTTCAGTGCATATGTATATAGATTGAGTCGATTCATCATAAAAACTTTGTAATTCCATATTTTTATTAGATTTTGTTGGTGTATACTAACTATATGTGTTATTATATATTATATAGGAGATAAAATGGAAAATAGATATTGTAAAAATGCAGAAGAAATAGAAAATTATGAACTTGCAAAAAAAGATAACTTCAAAGATTGGCACTGCCATCATAGATTGGAGACTATGCCATTTTCTGGTAAAATTGTTAGCCAAAAATATCTAATAGAACAAGGGTTATATTATAATGTTCAACCATCAGCCCTTATTTATATGAAGTCATACTATCATAGACGTTTACGTAATTCAAATAAAGGTCGAAAAAGACCAGATTTAGTTGAATACAACAAAAGTAATAAAAAAGGACAGATACCTTGGAATAAAGGCCTTCATTATAAAAATGACAATATCTCAAAAGCGCTAAAAGGTAAAACAAGTTGTAATAAAGGTAAACATTGGTTCAATAACGGTGTTATAAATGTTATGGCCTTCGAATGCCCAGCTGGTTTTATCAAAGGCCATATAATTTAGATTATTCACTTGAGTCGCCAAATTTGAAATGAAACTTTGAACCATCGAAGATTTGTTGTAAGTTGGCGTCACCTGTAAAAGAGTAAATCTGTTTAGTATATGGATTTACAAAGAACGCAATTGCAGGAGTGTTTCCTACATATTTCATATCTCTAATATCAACAATTGCGTCAGATTGAGAAATGTAGCCATTATTGTAAATCATAGCATATAATTTTTCACCAATTACAGCATAATACTGACCTTGAATTACAAAGAACCACTTGGCGCCCTCACTTTCAATGCCTGAAACTAAAGAGTATAAGAAAGTAGGCTTATTTTGAGAGTTGTAAACTAATGGGTATTTTGCACTGTTTTCTACAATAAAGTCATTATTACCAGCACCATTTATATATTTACTAAAGATGTCAGCAATAAAAACAAGGCTTGTGCTTGTTCCATAAACTGTATCAACAATTCTTCCATCTCTATAAATTTGATTAGCACCAATAAAAGATTTTATAGATGCAACATACTTTGTGCTAGTATCTGTAGTCAAAACGCCTTGAAAATAAACATCAATTGCTTGGACCTCGCGAGCTTCTTCTGCTTCAGATTGATAAGTATGTAAATCATCAATTATGTTTTCCAATGTAAGGCCTAAGGCAACTGCTGCAGGTATTACTGATGTAACAGGCAAACGAGGTAAAATGTTATAGTTTGGATTTATAGCTGTTGCATATCTTCTTCTATCAGGTCTTGTAAACCAAGTAGGATCCGCTCTATATTTTGTTCTTGTTTGGCCAAACTTAGTTCTATTATTATAGTCAGTAGCATAATGAAACTTCATATTCTTTTCACTATCCCACATATTCCAATAAGATGTTGTGTTCACTACAATATAATGATTATCAAAAATTGAACTAAGTTTAGCGCCTTCTTCAATTGAGATTTTCCAATATCTGTTGTTACTGTCACAATAAACTATAAAGTCATTAGAAGCAGCAATATAAGCAACATCTGAAATTGATGCTAATGGTGTAACTAAAGTACCCATCTTATTTTCATTTTCTGCATAAGATAAGCCTTGAATTGAAACAGCACCAATTGAGTCAACATAATATAATATATGCCAATTATCTTTCAAAGGAGCTCTAAATCCGCCAGGATTGAACCAAGCAACATCTTGAGAACCTGCGGTCGCATTTACAAAGAAAAGTTGGTCATTTCTAGGAACTGTTCCTGCATAATAAAGCATATCTGTGCAGTTGCTGTTGCTGTATTCTGTATACTTTACATTTGAAGAATAATTATCACTTCCAGTTTTTGCAACATAAATATCATAAGGTGCTCTAATTCCTACAGACATTTTATTAGAAGAGCTCCAGAAGTTTTGGTCAACTGCAATGCTGTTACTGCGGCCGTTTACAGTATAACTATTTACTAAATGAGCTTCAATTGTATCAAATGTGTAATTATTTCCAGAAATTGTTTTTAGAGTTCCACTTTCTACTAACAATGTATTTGCAGGAAAAGTAATAGATTGCGCGCCTGAGTTTGAAGCAGCTTCTGGGATTGTATACCAAGAGTATAGGTTGCCATTATCCAAGAACACTTGAGGCGCAGTAATATAATTTGCAGAAACTGTTGTAGGCGCCAATTCTTCTGTAATTGAGTATTGACGAACAAATTGATTTAGATTATACTCTGTAGAATTGTAAGTCAAAAGAAGTCCTACAGGAGCTAAGTTCCAAGAAAGCCAATCTGTAAAGGAGTAATCAAAACTTACTGCATTATTTGTATAATTTGCGGGTCCTAATGAAGTATCTGTTTTATTCAAAGCAACTCTCAAAGAAGCTGTATTAGAATGTAAGTCATCAACTGAAGAATTCACAATAATTCTATTAGTGTATCTTGTTGCAGTAGAAACTTGATATGTAACACCTTCATATTCAAAAGTTTCTGTTGTAGGTTTTGGGTTGAAGTTGATGCTGTCTGTATCAGGCACTGCTTCAGTTGGATTTGAAACATAATACCAAACATTTTCTTTTTGGAAAATTCTAATGATTTCTGAAATCGAATTATTTTGGTATGAGAAAATAAAATTAGTATATTGATAATTTCTTATTGTTTCAGTTGAGCTACCACCTAAAGCTGCCCAATTTGTACCATAAATATAAGCTCCATTATTATCAACAAATGTAAAGTAGCCTTCTTTTCTAGTATATAAAACTTCTCCATAGTTTGAAACTAAAGAGATGCCATAAACACCAGAAAGAGGATTTGCGATATTTATAACTGGCGCTGGGTTTTGAATTGCAATTGCTGTATTTACAAATGTATTAGTATTTGAGGCTGTTTTAGGCGTTGTTGTGCACCAAGTAACATCAACAATTTGCTTTCTGTTTGAAGCAGTGTTCATATAAAGCATTTTTAGAGCTTTATTCACTTCATAAACAACTACACCAATTGCTGTATTATCTAAACATCTTACTCTTGAAGTAAGAATTACACCGTTTACGAACAAATTACTTTCAGTGATTATAACATTGTTATAAGTAAGAGAAACTGAATTTGTATCTGTGTCCCATTCTAATTTTGCAAGATTACCGTCTAAGTCAAAATCAAATTCCAAATAATCTTGAAACTGTTCTGTAACATCTTCTTTTTCAAAATGAAAGTCATCAACAGGGAAAAGATTTGTTTCATTCTTAGTGAGCCAACCGTTTATAATTTCATAACGATTATTATTATAATCATAAACGGGCTTATTTGTGTATTCATATTCACTATGCCATAAAGGAGTAAGCATACCATTGAGATAAGGAGTATTTATTCTTTCCACAGAACGAAAATCATTATGAACTGCAGGTTGGTCTTCCTGTAAATTGATAAGAGGTGGAAATTCTATTTGTTGTTTTGTTGCTTTCTGATTCATATTTATATTAGATTATTTTTAGTCCATAAGAGGATTACTGTTACTTGGTATAACTGGTTTACCTCTTATACCTTTTGAAACTGGAGTAGGATTTGATGTTGGTATTGTTCCACCAATAGCCTTTCCTAAATCTCCTAAACCACCCATAATTTCTTGTGATGCTTGGTTTGCTACATTGAAGTCAATATCAGCCTGTTTCAATTCAAGATTAGCTTTATTAGCAGCTTCATTATATTTAGCAGCATTCAAAGCGGCTTGGTTATTCATACCAGAATTGAATCCAGATTGTGCTGCAGTTTTAGCAGTATTACCTGCTTCAGTACCTGCCTGCATAGCTTCTGTATTTACACCTGCACCTGTAGTGCCAGGTCCTTGTGGAGTAAATGATTGAGAAGCCATTTCATTTCCCATAGAAGTTCCATAGCTATAAGCACCTTGTAATCCAGCATCATACATTTTTTCTAATGCTTTCTTACCACTATATTCTTCTGTGGCTTTCTTCATATCTTTAGCAGCTTTTTCCATTGCTGCTATTTTTATTTTATTATTTTTAGCAGCAGTAACACCATTTATTGTTCCACCAATAATAGCACCAGCTACTGCTCCAATTACTGTTCCAAAAATCATTTTTCTATCTCCTTACGAGTTTCACCCTCGGATAATCTGCGTTCTGGTCGATACTATTCACTAATAATCTCCAAGCATTTGCATTCAAGTTTTCTACACCAGAACTGTCAGCATTTTGTTTACATAAGAACCTAACAGCCAAATCATAAGATATAACATCATAATATAAGTTGTTAGGAAAATCCAATAAAGTATCGGGTATGCAAGAATATAAAGTACCATCAAATGTCAAATATCCATAAGATACACAATAAACTTGACCAATAGAAGGTATATCAATTTTTTCAACTATTTCACTTCCATTTGGATTTATAAGACGTAGTTCCTTATTTTCAGTTATATAAGCTGGCCTATCATCAAATATACCAATTGGAAAACCTTCTCTATTTGTGAAATAAAACTGACCATCTATACACATAAGACCTTCAGGATATTCTTCGATTGGTATATCTAAAGTTATAATTGGGTCACCATTCATCTCAATTGTATAGATGAGTAATTTACCCTCATCTTCACCTGAGCCAGCAACACTCCAATATTGAACACCATTATCAGAATAAATAATATCTGGAGCATTACCTTCCCAATCGGTAGCAAGGTCATTTATTTGATTTCCATAAAAATCATAAATAAAATCTTCAAAATAGCCTGTTGGGTTACCTGGAACCATTTTATATTTCACTATATAATTATTACCTAAAACATATTCATATGCTGGGTCATAAGCAATTGTCAATTCTAATGTAGACTCAGTAAGTAAGTTTTGAACATATAATTTCTGTTCAGCACCAACTATTTTATCTTTTATAAGAACTGAGTTTTTACAAGAAGATAATATTTCATATTTAGAAAAATCAAATTGTGTAGAAATTGGCTTATTCGGAATTGATAACCAAAAAGGTTTTCTCCAATAAGTAACAACTACAGGGCCAACAGTAGGACCTAATACTAATTCATCATTTACGATTTCATAATATCCGCCTAAAGCACTTTCACTGTCTGCTTTTCTTGGTATCATTCTTCCAGTGTAAGGATTTTTTACCGACTTTATTTGGTAACAATCAAAAGGTAATTTATATCTTCCAGCTGCTCCTACTAAATTAGCATCAACAGTAAAAACATTGAGGTCATAGTTTATAATTTTTTGATAGACATCTTTCCAAGTAGAATTGAGATATTCCAACTTTTCATCATATGAGAGAAAATCTGTATTTGTAATATCAGCTATTTCTTCAGCTCTTTGTATCAATTTAGAAGCTGTTATTCTATTTGCATTTGCATTGTACATTTTTATTATCTCCATTGATTATCAACATCTTCAGCAGTGTTCATCATACCATTATCATTAGTCTGTGGCATTTGAACTGCAGTTCCTAATTTTGCATTGAGAATATCTTGAAAACCTTGTCTAAGGTGGTCAGGGTTTGCATTCCAAGCAGTCATAGCTGGCATATCTTCTCTTGTTATTTCTTGATCTCCAATCTTCATTCTCTAACTCCTATACTGTATATATAGCCTGAGCTTTTGTCTCTTGCTGTAAAGCAGATGTGTCAAAAGTTCCATTATCTATAGACTCTTGTGTAGCCTGTGCAGCTTGTGCTGCTTGTTCAGTAATTTGAGGCATTGCTGCAGTCATTTCACTATTCAATTGTTGAACAGCCATCATTTCAGCATTTGTCTGACTATTTACCTGAACTTCCTGTAATTTAGCAAATAAGTCTTTCAATATTTCAATTTCATTTGCATTTTCAACAGGCTTTACAGCTAATGATAAAATAGTGTTTACAATTTCAGTTTCTAACAACCCACCTTTATCTGTTGGTAAGTATTCTGGTATGAAATCTGGCACACCATTTTTTATTACCTCATCAATAAATGTATAAACAGCATTGAAAGCATTATTTGCAATATTATAACCACTCTGCAAGTCTGGTAATTCCATAAGAGATGCAATATGTGATTGAGGTACTACTCCAGCCTGAGCTAATGCAACTAATTGTTTCAACTTTTCACTTGGATCTTTTGATAATGAATTAGCAGCAGAGAACTGTATTTTCAAATTATCTCTTGCTTCAATAATATCAGCCCATTTGATGTTTGCTCTATTTGTTCCTTGTGGTAAAATATCTTCGTCAGGTGGGAAAATATCCATACAAGCTTTAGCAACATCAATATACATTCTTATAACAGAATTGAGTTGGGTCTCAAATCTATCACTTTCTATATCTTCCATTGTTGACAAAGCAACGCCGGAATTCAAGCCTTCTGGCTTTTGAGATGTAGCAGATAATTGAGATATACCAACAATTTCATAAGCATCGTTCTTTAGTTTATCCAATAACTGAATAAACTGTGCTGAAATAATATCACTTGTTGCATAAGTAATAGGGCTTGCTGACTGATTTGGGATTGGGTCATACTGAATAATCTGTCCTGTTCTATTACTAAGCATATTTGTTTTTATATTTGCTGTTCTTGGTACGAATAATGTCATACCAGGGTTCATTTGAACGGAGTCTTTTATTACAGCTAAAATATCATCAATCTGCATTTGAATACCATATAACTGGTCAACAACAGACTGAGAAGTATTACCTTTTATTGGGTCAGAATAATACATAAATAAGTATGGAATTACTTCTGGCTCCCATTTTTCAGTAGTAACTTTATTCAACTCTTCAACATAGATTGCTTTTGTATGTTCTATAATGTCATAATATTCATAAACAGTATAATCTAAATTGAAGTCGGCTTTTATTCCGTATTTTGTATATAATAATCTACCAGGTGTTTTAGGAAGTTTTTCAGCAATATAAGTTATCTTATTATAAGAAACTTCTTTTGGGTCAACATAAACATTCCAAGGTAATCTAGTAGAGATTTCTTCTTTTGTAATCTTTATAACGCCTTTATCAAATATACAAGCAGATTTGAAAGCATTTGTAATTGTTTTATTTACATCTTTTTCATCGTATACTTGGTCAAAATATGTTTGTGCTTGTCTGGCAATCTGCATTTCTTTGAAAGTACCATTTACAGTATTGAAAAATGGTCTTACTTTTTGAGATGCAATTTTAGAACAAAGAGTTTCAATACAAGAAGCAATAACATTCTCTTGAATAGAAGAAGTAGTGTCGTCTTCTATGTTGAATGTGCCTTTATGATAATAGCCAACAACTTCACTGTCTGTCAAGTCAAGTGTTACTGTTGAAGAATAAGTATATAATCTATAATTTCTCAAGCATTTTGCTTTATATGTTCCATAATAAGATTCAAGTCTCTGTATATTGTAAATAATATCTTGCTTATTCATTTTTTATCTCCTGAAATGGAATAAATCCACCAATCGAAGCGCCAGTTCCTGCTCCAGCCATTGCTCCTTGTCCAACACCACTAAGAGTATTTAGGAATGAACCAGCTTTTGTATTTTCTAAGTTTGATTGAAGGCCTTCAACATATCCTAATTTATTTAGATAGTCTGCTTGAGTAGAAGTTGCTGCACTTCTCAAAGCTGAAGCTGCATTTGATTGTAAACCTCTAGTATCTACAGAAGAACCAATAGCAGAAGAAGCAGCTCTATTTGCTCCAGTATTTCTAGCAGCTTGATATGCAGCTCTTCTTGAAGTATCTTCTTCTGCGGCTGAGGCCTCTCTAGCTTTTCTAGCTTCTTCTTTTTGCTCACTGATACGATTATTTCCAGCTAATTCTTGAGCTTCTGATAATACAGTAGGTAAATCTTTATCTAAACCTAATTCAGTCCATTCACCACTTTTAGCAGCTGAAATTGCTTCATCATATCCACCTGCTGCAGTCATCAATTCTGAAGCTGATTTACCGTAGGCTTCATCTCTAGCTTTTTTCAAAGCTTCTTTTTCTTCTTCAGTAAGATTTGAATTATCAATAGAAGCATCATCAGCACCAGCAGCCTTTTTAGCTGCTTCTTTTACTGCTTCTTTTGTACTTTTTGGGAGAACTTTATCAGCAACCCAAACGGCAGCTTCTTTTATTTTATCACCTACTTTAGCCATTGCACTCTTCTCCCTGTATTTCTACTACATAGAAAATAAAACCATCTTTATCAAATCTAAACCATTTCTTTTCGTGTTTTTCACACCAAGATTTGATAACTTTCTCATATCTGTCAGGCTGTTCTTCATTATATACAGTTATATATTTGCAGCCCTCTTTTGGGTGAGTAATGAGATTATCTTCTATAAACTTATAATCAATTTGACCCGGAGCATAGAGATTGAAATAACCATTTCCCAAATCTTCTAGCTCCATTGGTAAGTTGTTTTCAAAAACACCAACTTTCATATATTTATTTCCTTATTTTGTTATTTTGCTAACAATCCAATAAGAGAACTGATACCAGAACCGCCAGCATTTACAGCTGCGTTTACACCAGACTGAGACATCCAAGCAATCATAAGATTATCAAGCAAAGTTCTCTCATTTTCTGGTTTTGTCTTCAATGTCTCAACAAATGTTCTTGCGTCTTCCATATTTTCAATGTTGAGACCCATTTGTTCAAGTTGCTTATTCATCATAGCAATTTGCTGTCTAATCTGTTCATCTGTATAATTAGCTCTTATTGAAGCAACTTTATTCTGAATTTCTTGTGATACATTTCCAAGAGCGGCACCTTGATTAGCTAAGTTTTCAGCTTCTGCTTTTCTTGCTGCTGGACCACCTAATTCTTCAGCTTGCATTTGATTTGCTTCATTCAATAATTGGTCTCTTCTGTTTTCCCAATCAGATGTTTCAAAATTATTATCAATTGTTCCACCAGTAAATTGGGCGCCAACATTACCAATTCTTTTTCCTAAATTACCAGCAAGTTTAGCTA
>JAZSQZ010000061.1:0-20624 GCA_045538175.1 Clostridia bacterium | reverse complement strand
TCTGTGTTTTTAGAAACAGATGATACAACTTCTGCCCCATAACTTTCTAAAATCTCTGTTGCCTCACTTCTCTTAATTGACAAAGCACCGGTTAAGACAACTTTCTTTCCTGTAAAGATACTTTCCTTCTTTTCCTTGATTTCAAACTCTTCAATGTTTAAACCAAGATTTTGAAGTTTTTTGATTTCTTCCAAATTTGCTTCGTTTTGGAAATAATCATAGATATTTTGAGCGATAATATCTCCAACATCTCTTAAGTTTTTCAAATCTTCAATTTTACAATTCTTAAGGTTTTCGATACTGCCAAAAGCTTTTGCAAGGTCTTTTGAAGTCTTTTCGCCAACGCCATCTATACCTAAAGAATCTAAAAAGTTGTTAAGTTTGCAGTTTTTGCTTTTTTGAATTGCTGTATAGATGTTGTTTATCTTTTTATCTTTAAATCCGTCAAGGTCTTTAAAATCGTCAGGCGTTAGTGCATACAAGTCTGAGATGCTTCTTACATCACATTTGTCATACAAAAGTCCTGCTGTCTTTTCACTAAAACCTTCGATATTCATACAGTTTCTGCTTGCAAAATAACTAAGTTTGTTTACGATTTGATCCTTACAACCAAATTCGTTTGTACAAAATAAGTTTGGACCTACTTTAATAAGACTTTCCCCACAACAAGGACAAGTTTCTGGTGGAGTAATGTTTTTAGAGTCATCTGTGTCATGTGCAAGACCTAAAATTTCTGGAATAACTTCATTGCTTCTTCTAACAAAAACAAAAGAATTGAGTTTAATTTTTTTTCTTTCGACTTCGTCAAAATTGCTTAAAGTTGCTCTTGTTACCGTTGCACCTGCAAGTTCGACAGGTTCAATTACTGCAATAGGTGTGATTTTGCCTGTTCTTCCAACTTGACAAACAACATCTTTAAGTTGGCTTGTAAGTTCTTGTGGTTTAAATTTATATGCCATAGCCCACTTTGGATATCTTGCAGTAAAACCAATTTCTTCTCTTGAATTTATGTTGTTAACTTTAATTACAACGCCATCAATCAAGATATTGAGTTTTGATTTTTTATTGTCAATTTCGTCAATTTTATTTTCAAGTTCTTTTGAAGTTTCAAAAACATCAAACTGATCGCTAACCTTAAAACCATTTTCAACAAGAAAATTTTTGACTTCTTCTTGAGTTTTGACACCTTCAATAGGTGTCATAAGGTCATAAAAGAAAACATCTAAATTCCTGCTTGCTGTCACTTTAGGGTCAAGGTTTCTTATAGCACCTGCAGCAGCATTTCTAGCATTTTTTAGTTTTTCGGTTGCAGTTTTGTTATATTTTTCAAGGTTAGTTAAAGTAATCATACCTTCACCTTGGACTGCAACTTCGCCCTTATATTTGATTGTAAGTGGTACGGAGTTTATAGTTTTGACTTGCGCTGTTACATCTTCGCCAACGGTACCGTTACCCCTTGTTGCTGCTTGATATAAAACACCGTCTTTATATTTTACAATAATTCTAAGTCCATCGAATTTGTATTCAAGAGTAAATTTTGTTTTAGGTGCAATTGCTTTCATATCTCTAATCCAAGCACCCAAATCTTCAAAGTTGTTACATTTGTTTAGGCTATATAACTTTGTTTCGTGCACAACTTTAGAAAAACCTTCTAAGACTTCGCCACCTACCCTTTGTGTTGGCGAATCTGGAAGGACAACGCCTGTGCTCTTTTCAATCTCTAGCAACTCATCAAAAAGTTTATCATAGTCGCCATCAGAGATTGTTGGAGTTTCTAGGTCGTAATAATTGTGCCTATGCTTATTTATCTCCTGAACTAACCACTCTTGTCTTGTCATACTTCTCCTAATCTATAACAGTAATCGGTGCATATTCCACCGATAAATTCTTTTGACCAAAATTCTTAAAGTCAATTGCAATACACTTTGCGCCTTCTAGGGCATCAGTATTTACAATAACACCTTCTCCAAACTTAGGGTGTGTAACCTTCTTACCCACAGCATATTTTGAAAGGTCCATCGACTTTTCGTTTTTGTTTGGTTTTCCAAATGAACCAAGTGAGAAACTTTGCTTCTTTGGTTGGAAGGCTTGTGCAAATGTTTGTGTAACATATGTTGGAACTTCCTTCTTCTTTGCAATGCCGGCTTCTTCAATAAATCTAGAATCTTGTTGGAAGTTCTTATTACCATACATAATTCTTGTTGAAGCGCTAGAAACATAAAGGCGTTCTTCTGCACGAGTTATTGCTACATACATAAGGCGTCTTTCTTCTTCTATATCACTATTAGATGTACCTGCTCTAATTATAGGGAAAACACCTTCTTCAAGTCCTATAGCAAAAACAACCTTAAATTCTAAGCCCTTAACAGCGTGAACTGTTGCGATTGCAACTTTGTTGTTTTCTTCTTCGTAACTATCGATATCAGCAATAAGTGTGATTGATTGTAAAAACTCACTTATTGTTGTGTTAGGGTTGTTTTTAAAGTACTCTTGAGCCATTGCAATAAAGTTGTCGACGTTTAAAAGTTTTGCAAGGTTTTCTTCAGTGTTATCCTTGTATTCTTGTTTTAAGTCAATTCTCTTTATTAAGTACTCAATAAAATCAACCGGTTTTAAAGTGTTGAAGTGTTCAAGCAAATCTACGTAAACATCTTTAAACACTTGTAGTTTTTTTGCAAAACCATTGTCTAACATATATTCTTCGTGATTTACAATAAGCATTAAAGGTGTTACACCTTGCATATCTGCAATCTCAAAAAGATTGTTTATTGTTGTTTCGCCTATTCCCCTTTTAGGGAAATTGATAACTCTCATAAGAGATGCTGTATCAAGTGGGTTTGCAAAAAGTCTAAGGTATGCAATTATGTTTTTAATTTCTACCCTTTCAAAAAATTTGAATCCACCAAACATTTGATAAGGAATATTGTAGTTTAAAAACTTTTCTTCAATTGCAGCACTTGTTGAGTTAAGTCGCATAAGGACTGCAATATCTTTGTATTGATATGTGCCTTCGTCTACAAGTTTTTTGATTGCTGTTGCAACATACTCAGCTTCAGTGTATTCACTTGTTGCCTTATGAAGTTCAACTGCAACACCTTCTTGATTGTTTGTCCAAAGAGTTTTTTCGTTTCTTGCGAAGTTGTTTCTAATCAAGTTGTTTGCAACGCCTAGAATTTGTTTTGTGCTTCTATAGTTTTGCTCTAACTTAAATGTCCTACAACCTTCGAAATCTCTTTTAAAGTTTAAGATATTTTGAATATTTGCGCCTCGCCACCCATAAATACATTGATCTTCATCACCTACAACAAAAACATTTTTATATTTTGCAGCAAGCAACTTTACGATATCGTATTGGATTGTGTTTGTATCTTGAAACTCATCAACATGAATATATTGAAATTTGTTTTGGTATCTATCCAAAATATCAGGGAAATTTACAAACAACTCATAAGTCCTTGTAAGCAAATCGTCAAAGTCGATTGCGTTATTATTTGCAAGATATGCTTGGTATGCTGCATACACCTTTGTAATAACTTCAATATCCTTTGTTTCGCTGTTTAACTTTTGATAATCCCAAGGATTTAAGTTGTTGTTTTTAGCGTTAGATATGTGCCAAGAAACCTTTTTTAAGATATCGTCTTGAGATATGTTGTTTTTTGCGATAACTTCTTTTAGAGCCTTTTCCTTATCTGATTCTGAGTAGATTGAAAAATTGCTATCAAAATTGATTTGTTGGGCAACATTCTTCTTTAATTTCTTAAGATTGCTAATATTCATTCTTAAAATCTTTGCACACATTGAGTGAAAGGTAGAAACCCATAATTTATCAGCATCTTCAACCATATCACTTAAACGAGTAAGCATCTCCTTTGCTGCTTTGTTTGTAAAAGTGATAGCCAAGATGTTTGACGCAGGCACTTCCTTTTCTTGCATAAGATAAGCAATCCTATAAGTTAAAAGTCTGGTTTTACCACTGCCAGCACCTGCTGTCACTAAAACCGGACCTTCTGTTTGATATAATGCATTAAGTTGTTCTGAATTCAGTTTATTTAAATCTATTTTTTCCACCTTGATAGTATAACACAAGCAAAACTTAAATCAAACAAATTTTGTAATCAAATTTTAAATTAGTGCCAAATATCTAAGATAATGCTCTTTGTAATATCTTTGCTTTAACTCGTTATATTTATCGTTTAGTTTGTTTAAATATTGTTGCTTCGCTTCACAATCAAGCGTTTTAAATATGTTTTTATCGATTAGTTCTAAAATCGGGTTTATAATCTTATCTTTGCTCGATAGAATCTTACAAACCTTTTTATATAACTCTTCATCATAATTGTTTACAACAATATGTTCTTCTGTTTTTTCAGAAGCTTTCTTTATCTGCTTGTTTTCCTGAAGGTATCTTTCAAAAGGACTTATAGAATTTGAAAAAGCATATCTTTCCCTTGTTTTATCGTAGTTATTGTGCTTTAACCTATCTTTTGCAACTTTTGCTAAATCATAAATACTGCTTTGATTTCTCATTTTTAAACAAACTCCCTTTAACGTTTTTTTGTACCCGAAAAACAAAACGAGTTTAGTATATAAAATATCTTCTTTTTCTCAAATTGATTTGTTTTGAGAATTTTGTCGTAATTTGACATAAAATAGAAAAATAATGTTTTTTATAAAACTAAATAAAGAAATTTTTGTTTTTTTCCTATTAAACACATAAAAAAAGAAGGCATATTAACCTTCTTTTTTGTCTTCTTTATTTTCTCTTGTGTCGCTTTTTGTTTGTTGGATTTCTTCTTTTTTTTCACCACAATTACATTTTTCGCTTCCACATTTTGATTTGTAAGGACAACCACAGCACTTATCCTTTCCTTTACCTTTATAAAAGTTGAAAAATAAGATACAGCCTAAAAGCCCTACAACTACGATTAAAATAATAATATCTACTAATCCCATAATCTCACCTAAAATATAAGTCCTATAAGAGAACCTATTCCAAATACTAAGCTAGCAAGTAACCAAGCAATACCTGTTTGGAACAATACTGCAATAAGGGTTTTCTTTGTTGAACCAAATTCTCTTTTCATAGCGCCGATTGCACCAAAGCAAGGTGCTGAGAATAGGTTGAAGACCATATATGCATATGCAGATAAACCTGTAAAGCCTGAGAAAATACTTGTTGTAAAAATCATACCTTCTGCACCTTCTGCAAGACCTGCGATAACTGCCATTGAAGAAACAACTTGTTCTTTTGCAACCAAACCTTGAATTGCAGAAACACTTGCTGCCCAATTAAGTTCGCCAAGAATTGGATAGAAAATCCAACTAAATGCGTTGCCGATACCAGCAAGCATACTGTTTTCAACTGCAATACCATATTCAAATGTCCAACTAAATGAACCCAAGAACCAAACAATTAAAGAGCAAAATAAGATAACTGTTCCGGCTCTTTTAATAAATGACCAAGCCTTTTCAAAAACATCACGAAGAACATATTTTGGACTTGGAAGTTTGTACTCAGGAAGTTCAGAAATAAATGTTGTTGTTTTTGTTTTATATACAAATTTGCGCATCAAAGTTGCTGAAATAATAATTACAGCAATAGCAAAGAAATATAGAGATGCCGAAATTAAACCACTGTTATTTGGGAAAAATGCGCCTGCAAACAAAGCAATAATTGGAAGTTTAGCACTGCAAGGAATAAATGGTGTTAGCATAATTGTCATTTGCTTTTCTTGTTCGTCTTCGATTGTTCTACAAGTCATAATTGCTGGAACTGAGCAACCAGACCCTACAATAAACGGAATTAAAGACTTACCACTTAGACCAATCTTTCTAAAGATTTTATCAAATATAAATGAAATTCTTGACATATAGCCAGAAGTTTCAAGAACGCTAATACATAGGAACAAAATAATAAGTTGTGGCACAAAGTTAAGCACAGCCCCTATACCTGCTATAACGCCGTCTACAACAAGACTTACAGCCCAATCACTAGCGCCAAGGTTTGTTAACCCTTCACCTGCCCATTCGCCAAGAGAGCCAACTAAGCCATCAATCAAGTCGACGGTCCACATACCGATAACACCAACTGAAAGGTAATAAACTGCAAACATAATTACAGCAAAGATAGGAATTGCAGCCCATTTATTTAAAAACACCTTGTCCAATTTATCGGTAACAGTTTCTTTTGTTTCTTTCTTTGTTAAAACTTTATCACGAACAGATACAATAAAATTATATCTTTCATTTGCAATAATTTGCTCAATATCAGTTTTAAAGTGTTTTTCGATTTTTTCTCTAGACTTAGAAGTTACTTCAATCAAGTCTTCACTTCTTAAGAAAATATCATCTTCTAAATTCTTTATTGCAATAAATCTTGAATTATCTTGCTTTATAGATTTTTTAAGAGTTGTAATTTCCTTTTCGATTTCTTTTGGAAAAATCTCTTTAACTTCTTTCTTTTTTGTTATGTCAGTATTTTTAATTGTGTCTACCAACTTATCAATACCTGTATTTTTAAGTGCAGATATTGTAACAACTTTTACACCCAACTCTTTTTCAAGATTTTCTTCGTTGACAGTAAGGCCCTTTTTTGCTAGCAAATCAGCCATATTTAGTGCCATAATGACTTTACAGTCAAGTTCCATAAGCTGTGTTGTAAGATATAAACTTCTTTCAATTGAAGTTGCGTCAACAATGTTTACAACAACATCAGGTTTTTCTTCTAATAAATAATTTCTTGATATTTCTTCTTCACTTGTGTAAGGCGACAATGAATAAATTCCAGGAAGGTCAACAATTGTTATGTCGTCAGTTTTTAAAAGTGTGCCTTCTTTTCTTTCAATTGTAACACCTGGCCAGTTGCCTATTTTTTGGTTGCTGCCTGTAAGCGAGTTAAATAATGTGGTCTTGCCACTGTTTTGATTTCCAATTAGCGCTACTTTCATCTTACAACCTCTACATCAATGTTTTCCATATCGTTTTTTCTAATGCATAATTCGTATCCACGAAGTTCAACATCAACAGGGTCCCCTAGGGGTGCAAATTTTTTGACCATTATTTCTACACCTGAAGTTATGCCCATATCTAAAAGTCGTCTTCTTAATGCCTTGTTTTCATTGTGAAGACCCAAAACCTTGCCAACTTGTCCTTTTTTAAGGTCGGACAAATGACATTGTTCTCCAACTTCTAAAGTTTTCTTTTGTGTCATAAATTCTCCTATTTTTAATACTTTTACTTTCATACCATATTCATATTCAACAGGTCTTTAAAATATATCCGCGAAATATGAAATAAATTTCACATTTTGTATTTTAGTACTAAATTTTATAATTGTCAAGCAAAATTTGAAATAAATTTCATATTTTTTTTACTGCCCTTTTTTGTTTGCAAATTAAATGTTTATAATGTAAAATATATTTATTATTATAATAGGTGAAAAATGAACAACGAAGTAAGAAAACCCGTACAAACAAGATCAATTGAAACTAAAAACAAAATTATCAATTCGAGTTTAGAATTATTTTCAACAGTTGGATATTACAAAACAAACACAGCACAAATTGCTAAAAACGCAAATGTTTCAACAGGTATTGTTTATGGCTATTTTAAAGACAAGAGAGACATTCTTTTATCTGTCCTTGAAATTTATATAGACAAAGTATCAAAACCGATTTTAGACATAATTAAAGACTCCACAAATCCTTTAGACATCGACTATCTCGTTGAAAAAACTTTTGAAGGCGTTATTAAGATTCATAAAGAAAACGCCCCACTCCATCAAGTGTTGCACTCAATGACAACTAATGACGAAATTGTAAATCAAAAATTTATTGAACTTGAAGATAACCTTACAAAAGAAATTTTCACAACTCTTAAAACACTTGGCATAAATAACGACAACTTGGCAGAGAAAATTCACTTGGCTATGAACTTGATTCAATCTTTCTCTCACGAATATATTTATGACAATCACTCCTACCTTAACTATGATAGTATGAAAAAAATCGTGTTAACAACCATCAAAAATCTTTTTATAAATTAAAACAAAAAAACACAAACCCTTCGGTTTGTGTTTTCTATTTGGCTGGGATGGCAGGATTTGAACCTACGAATGCGAGAGTCAAAGTCTCGTGCCTTACCACTTGGCTACACCCCAATATTTAAATTAACGAAAGTTATTATATACAAGTTCGCAATTAAAATCAAGTGTTTTTTAAATATTTTTTAAATTTTTTTTGCTATTAAATATTGACTTTTTTTCTTAAAAGAATATAATATAAGTGTAAGGAAACAAAACTATGTTAAAATTCTTAAATAATAATAACAATAATAATGCATTGGTGAACTGAAGACAGGGCATATTTTTGTTATTGATTTTTTTAAGATAAAAGCACTAGCAAATATGCTGGTGCTTTTTTTGTAGGTGTACAAAAAATAATTTAAACTGCCCTAACAGTGCAAATTGTTATTAGAGAAAAAACATAGTTTCCAAACAACCTTTAGGAGAATTAAAAATGAAATATACTTTTATTAAAGAAAAATATAGACCAATGAAATTGTTTGACGTACAAAGAGCAATCAAACTTATCAAACAAACATTTCAAACAAAACTTGCAAAGAGTTTAAAATTAAAAAGAGTTACTGCTCCCCTATTTGTTACAAGGGAATCTGGACTCAACGACGATTTAACCGGAAAAGAAAGAAAGGTTGAATTTGATATCTTGCAAGACGGACAACAAATTCAAATTGTACAATCACTTGCAAAATGGAAAAGAATTGCCCTACACAGATATGATTTCTGGGAAGGCACAGGCCTTTACACAGATATGAATGCAATTCGTAGAGATGAAGAATTAGACGAACTTCACTCAATCTATGTTGACCAATGGGATTGGGAAAAGGTTATAACAAGAGAAGATAGAACAAAAGAGTATCTTAAATCAACTGTAAAAAGAATTGCAACTGCAATCAAAGAGACAATTGATGTTGTAAGACCTAAATTCCCTACCATTGTTCCAAAGTTTACAGATGAAGTTTTCTTTATAACATCTCAAGAACTTCTTGATTTGTATCCTACTCTTACAACAAAACAAAGAGAATACGAAATCACAAAAGAACATAAAACCGTATTTATTATGGAAATCGGCTATCCACTAACAGACGGAATTGATGACGCTGGCCGTGCACCTGACTATGACGATTGGAAACTCAACGGTGACCTACTTGTCTATCACGAAGTTTTAGACTGTGCAATGGAACTTACATCAATGGGTATAAGAGTTGATAGCGAAACTCTACAAAAACAACTTATCTTCTCAGGAAAAGAAGACAGACTTGAATTTGATTATCACAAGCAAATTATTGCAGATAAACTTCCACTAACCATCGGTGGTGGTATCGGTCAATCAAGATTATGTATGTTCATCCTATCCCGTGGACACGTTGGCGAAGTTCAAGCAAGCTATTGGGACAGAACTTCAAGAACAATTGCAAAGGAAAAAGGCTTAAAACTTCTATAATACATATGGCACAAAATTATATAAAAAAAATAGGCAAAAACGCTTGTTATTTTGCCTATTTTTTATTTGTATAATCTGCCAATATTGACAATTTTGTATATGTATTATATAATATATATAATTAAATTTATGTGGTGAAATACAAAGGGAGGCTATGTATGACAACCAACAATCAAAAAATATTAAGTGAATATTTAGCAGAACACACTATTTCTAGTTGTGTTGATATTGTTGACCTATACAAACTTTTTGTCGAACTTGAAGTTTCAACAGTCCCAGAACTTGCATCTTCCGTAAAAGATTTTGAAAAATACCTTCACTCTCATATGGATATTATAAGGGCTGGAGATGTTGTATCACAATATAGACTTACAAAAACAATTGAAAAAGGTATAAGCATTTTATCAAAGAAAACTTCTGCAATACTCTCACCAGAACAAAATGTTTATGTTGACATAGTTTCAAAGTTAACCGGAAACGACCCAAAAGCAAAAATCTTAGATGTTGGTCCTGGCAGAATTCCTGTATCATCAATCTTACTAGGTGAAGCACACGATAATGTCACAGCAATGGATTCTTACTTTGAAATCTCTACCCCAACACTAAATAAACTTCATGTAACACCACTTAGCGAATATTTCAAAAGAACAACTTCTGTTGAAACATTTGACTTTGTTGCAGGAAACAAACCTTGCAGCGCAATCGAAGCAATTGTAGAAGCCTGCTCAAAAGCAAACAAACCTTACTACATCGAACTTTGTGATTGCGAACTTCCACACAAACTTGACCTTGAAGATAGACTAAGATATCCTGCTCTTGGTTGGGAAACAATACTTCCAGAAATTGATAGAAATGTTAAGTTTAGTGGGCCTATCGCATATAACATCGACGCTACCCCATCTCAACTTGATAATTTAAGAAATGAAGCGATTATTTCTGCACACGGAAATATGTTAGGCCTTGCAAGAAGACCTGTTGTGAGCTATTTTACAGCTGATTTTAAAGGTGTTGAATGGTCAAAAGGTCCAGCCGATGACGAACTTCCTTATGAAGAACCAGAAGCCGAAACACCTACAACAGTTAATGAAACACCTACAACAAGTTCACTACCTAAACAATCTGCTTTTCTTGAAGATTTGATGATGGAATTACAAGAACATTAAAACAAAAAACATAGAGAAAAATCTCTATGTTTTTTTAATCGTTAAATAATGAAATTTTGCCACCGTTTATAAATGGCACAATAAGCAACCATATTGCTGACAATCCTACAAGACAATATATTACTCTTGCAAGCCATTCAACCATAAATATTGTGCTAACCAAATTCCAAGAAAATAGTCCAACTAACAACCAGTTAAGTCCACCTATCACAACTAGCACCCAAGCAATTATGCTTAATATTCTCATAACTTACCCCCTTTACTAATAATAATTTGCTTCATTACAAAAAATTTATACAAAATATTTTTTTATTTTAAAATAAACCTTAAAAAATTATTGACACCATTTATTATTTGTGGTATTATTTCAAAGTCGTAAGCGACAAACTTCGTTTGCGGGTGTAGCTCAGTGGTAGAGCCCCTGCCTTCCAAGCAGGTTGCGAGGGTCCGATTCCCTTCACCCGCTCCAATATTTATATGTACCAGTAGCTCAGATGGATAGAGCACCGCCCTTCTAAGGCGGGTGTCGGGGGTTCGACTCCCTCCTGGTACACCATTTTTTTAAATGGTGAATGTAGCTCAGCTGGTTAGAGCGCTGGTTTGTGGCACCAGAGGTCGTGAGTTCGAATCTCATCTTTCACCCCACAACAAAAAACTACCCTTCGGGTAGTTTTTTTATTTTTATGCTAAATCAATTTTGTTTAAAATTTGTTTGTGATATACTTTAAACATAAAGGAAATTTAAAATGAAAGAAAAACTTACAGTTGCAAAAAAGATTGCAAATAAAAAAATTAAAAAGCCAAACTTTTTATATAATGTTTTAGGTTGGGTTTGGAAAACTTTTGTTGCAAAAAAATATAATGTTTGCTATACATTTAAAAAAGATATCAAAAAAGAAAAGGGCTCATACATATTTATAAGTAATCACGCTTCTCGTCTTGATTACATTTTTGCAGGTGTTCCTATGCTCCCACATAGAATGAACTTTGTTGCAGGATATAACGAATTTCACCGTTCTCATCTTGCAGGCGTCTTTAATCTTTTACAAGTAATTCCAAAGAAAAACTTTGTACCAGATAGTTACACAATCAAAGAAGTTTCAAGAATTTTAAAAAATAATGGTAGGATTATTATATTCCCTGAAGGCATGAGTTCAATTTCAGGTGCAAACCAACCTATTGCCCTTGGAACAGGCAAATTTTTAAAACACTATAAAGTTCCGGTATACTTCTCTATCATAAAAGGTGGATACCTTACAAGTCCAAAATACAACCTTAATGATAGATGTGGTAAAATCGAAGTTGAAATTGACCAAATGTTTACCCCAGAAGATTTAGAAAAACTAACACCAGAAGAAATTGAAGATATTGTAAACAAAAAATTGTATCACGATGATTACGCTTGGAACAAAATTGAGCAAAATCACTACAATATCGGCGAAAATGGTGCCGAACACCTAGAAGATTTATTGTTTTTGTGTCCAAAATGTAAAAAGCAACACACTATGAAAACAAAAGGTAACACAATTTTTTGCGAAAGTTGTGGTAATGGTGCAACACTAAAGGACACCTATGAACTTGTTCCTTTTGATGAAAACTGCGTTATTCCAGAAACACAAACAACTTGGTTTAACTTACAGAGAGAAGAAATCAAAAAAGAAGTCAAAGTAAAAGACTTTAAAATTACAGAAGAAGTCGAACTTGGTATGTTACCAAAATATGAGTTATTAAAAAATCAAAAAACTTCCGAAATTGTAGGAAAAGGCACTTTAACCTTAGATAAAACAGGTCTTACATACAATGGAACAAAAGAAAATGAAGAGTTTACTTTCCACATTGACATTAAAAACCTACCAACTTATGGTATGTGCACCGATGTAAGCAGATTTTATACCTTTTATAACGGCGAATTTATGGAGTTTTATCCAAAAAACAATGTTGTTGAAAAATTCTTCCTTGCAACAGAAGAATTACACCGATTAAATGGTGGAAAATGGCAAGATTTTAAATTTGATAAATAAAGGTCTATTATGGAAAGAGAAAAAAGAAATTTATACGATAAAAATAGCGTTTTAACCGACAAATTTTATTATAAAGGCGATAAAATTCCTGAAAACTACTACCCTATGGTTGTTATGGTGGCAATTCAAAACAACAAAGGCGACTTTTTAATGCAAAAACGTGTCGAAAGCAAAGGTGGTGATTGGGGAATTACCGGTGGCCACCCCAAATTTGGCGAAACCCCAATCGAGGGTATGATTACAGAAATCAAAGAAGAATTAGGGCTTGATGTTAAAGAAAGTGACCTTATTGAGTTTAACTCTGGTTGTGATGGCGTTGATTGTTATAAAATGTATTACACAAAACTTGATATTGACTTAAGCGATATCACAATTCAAGAAGAAGAATTGACCGAAGTAAGATGGTTTTCACTCGACGAACTTAGAAAAATGGTTGAAACAAAGGAATTAAACCCTAATCAAATCGCTTTTTTCATAAAATGTTGCAATTTTTTGCTTTTAAACCCTAAATATACAAAAAACTCTTGAAAATTCAAGAGTTTTTTATTTTTATTCAATTTCACAATTTGGATTTTCGATATACATTCTAAGTATATCACCTGTTTTTAGTTCTAAATCAGTTTCAATTTTGTAGTGATGTTGTACAAGGTTTGCAACTTCTACAAGTTCCCCTGATGATAAGAATATATTTCCTACCTTAAATTCCTTATTAAAAGTATCGTTTGGAGATAAAACCTGCAATGTGTCGCCCTTTTCAAAGCGATTTCTCATTTCGATTTCAACAAGGCCGTCTTTCCTGTCCCCTATTACAACTGCAATAAAGTTGTATTTTTGTGTAGGAAGGCTTGTTTTAAGGTTTTGCCTATCTGTATCATTTAAGAAGAAACCTGTTGTAAATTTTCTGCAAGTAGTTTTTTCTAACTCTTCTACCATTTCAGCAGTTATTTTTTCGTATTCTTCTTTATTAAACTTATCGCTTTGGATATAATCAATAACTCTTCTGTATGCGTTTGTTACGGTTGCAACATAGTTTTCAGATTTTACTCTACCTTCAATCTTAAAACTTACAACACCAGCTTTTATCAATTCGTCTATATATCCTATCATACACAAATCTTTACTATTAAAGATATATGTACCCCTTTCGTCTTCTAAAACAGGATAATGGTCGTCAGGTCTTTGTTCTTCAGTTACATAATACTTAAATCTGCAAGCTTGAACACAGGCACCACGATTACTATCACGTTTACACATATAATTTGAAAGCAAACACCTGCCAGAATATGAAATACACATTGCTCCGTGAACAAAGCACTCAATTTCGACATCTTTTGGGATATAATCCCTAATTTCTTTGATTTCTTGTAGTGACAACTCTCTTGCAAGTATCAATCTTTTTGCACCCATATCACAATATGCTTTTGCTGTATATTTATTTGTAATATTTGCTTGTGTGCTAATATGGATAACAAGGTTTGGTGCAAGTTCTCTTACTCGCGAAATAATTCCAAAGTCTGAAACAATAACTGCGTCAACTTTGATTTCTTCTAGATACTTAACATATTCTTCAAACCCTGTAAAGTCAGCATTGTGTGGAAAGATGTTCATTGTGACATAACATTTTTTCCCAATTGAATGAGCATACTCTACTGCTTTTTTAAGTTCGTCTTCTTCAAAGTTATCTGCAAAAGCCCTAAGACCAAATTTCTTTCCTGCAAAATAACAAGCATCTGCACCATATCTAAATGCAGTTACAAGTTTATTAAAATTCCCAGCAGGACTTAAAAGTTCAATCATCTTTCACCTCTAATTACTTTGATAGAATAAAACATATTAAAAATTTTGTCAATTGTAAAAACAAAAAGCACAACTTTAAGTTGTGCTTTTATTAACTAATTTTCGCTTTTAGGAAAATTGTTGTTATTGTTTCTTTGTGCTCTTCTTGCTTTTGCACATTCTTTACATCTTTTAGGTTCATTTGTAAAACCTTTTGATGCATAGAATTCTTGTTCTCCAACGGTCCAAACAAACTCTTTGCCACAATCGACACAAACTTTTGTGATGTCTTCCATAAATACCTCCATTAAATTTAGTTAGAATATACACTAATGACTTTAATGACTAGGTATAAAGAAACTATGTAAAAATTATAATACTATACAAAATCAAAGTCAAATTTTATTGACAAAATAATTGCTTTTTCTCGCCAAAAATTTTATATTTCGACCATACAGTCGGCAAAACAAAAAGAATATCTACACGATGATTATTTTTAACTGCTAAATAGAAAACAGACACAAAAATTATAATAATTTAAAGACTTGTTTAAAAAAATCTATAGGCATTTTCGACCAAAGGGTCTAGGTTTTGTTTTTTACACAAAAAAATAAATTTTTATTTTTAAGATAAAAAATCTCTTTTAAAAAACACTTTTAAATACCCACCGACTAAAAAGTCCAAAAACGGCCAAACTCTAGTAAAATAGTACTATTCATAAAACAGACCAAACATTTCAGTCGGCACAAAAAAACGGCAAATCATACCTGAAGTTGCCGTTTAATATTTATTTTATAGTAATATGCAAATAATACCACCCTTTCCTTCGTTTACAATTCTGGAAAGCGTTTTTCTCATCTTCTTTTGGGCTTCCTGTGGCATTTGTAAAATCTTGTTGTTTAGCCCTTCGTTTACAAGATTATGCAAACTTTTACCAAACATATTTGTATCCCATATACCTTGTGGATTACTTTCAAATTCTTTAAGCAAATATTTTACAATGTCTTCACTTTGTTGCTCTGTTCCAACAATAGGGCTAATCTCAGTTTGAACATCAACTTTAATAAGATGTAAACTTGGTGCACTTGCTTTAAGTCTTACACCGTAGCGTGAGCCTTGTTTAACAATCTCTGGTTCTTCTAATCTCATTTCTTCTAACTTTGGACTTACGACACCATACCCATCTTCTTCAACTTGTTTTAGAGCATCTTTAATTTTATCATACTCAAGTTTTGCAACGGCAAGTTGTTTTATATATGAGACAAGTTCAAAATCATTGTTTATCTCTTCTCCACATTGACGACTTAAAACTTTATAAAACAAGTTTGGTTTTGCAACAACTTCTAACCTTGCAATGCCTTCGCCCATTTTCACTTCTGCAACTGTTAATGGCTCGAACATATCACTATCGTTAAAGATTGTTTTTGTAACATCAACTTCACCTACTTTGTTTACATTATTTACAAGTTCTTTTGCTTCTTTAACAATTGCTTGCACAATTTCATCTTCATATGGCAAAGCTTGTATCCATTGAGGGAATTTTACCCTAAGGCTTGTAAGTGGAAATTCTTGCAAAACATTTTCAAAAATTTCATCGATATTTTCTTCGCTCAAGTTTGCGACATCAATTGCTAAAACAGGCACTTTGTATTTTTCGTTTAATTTTTCTTTTAATTCAAGTGTATTTTCTGCATTTTTATTTTTTGTATTTAAAACAATAACAAAGGGTTTACCACTTGCCTTTAATTCTTTTACAACCTTTTCTTCTGCTTTAACATAATTTTCTCTGTCTATATCAGTAAAACTTCCATCTGTCGTCATTGCGATTGCAATTGTAGAATGCTCAGTTATAACTTTTTTTGTGCCAATCTCTGCTGCTTCTTCAAAAGGAATAGGTGTTTGACTCCAAGGGGTTTTTACAAGGCGTGGTTTGTTGTTTTCGATATGCCCTTCTGCCCCTTCAATCATATAACCTACACAATCGACAAGTCTAACACTTAAACTAATTGTATCTTTTACCATAATATCTACAGCTTTGTTTGGAATAAATTTAGGTTGTGTTGTCATAATAGTTTTGCCATCTGCACTTTGTGGCATTTCGTCAATAGTACGAGTTTTATTATATTTATCATCAATATTAGGCAAAACAAGTTTATTTACGAAATTTGTTATAAATGTCGATTTCCCACATCTAACAGGACCTACAACACCTACATATATATCGCCATTTGTTCGTTTTGCAATATCTTCATATATACCATACGAATCCATATATTTTAACCTCCAAGTATGTGTATGGTTAAATATATGCGAAATTATCAATATATATGCGATTTTAAAAATAAAAAAATGGGTTGAATTAACCCATTTCATTACTATTCTTTCTTTTAAGTTCAATTTTTTGTTGTTTTTTCTTTTTATGCTTTGCAAAACTAGCCCTAAAATTGACTTTGTTTTCTTTGCCAACAAGCAATCTAAATATATTTTGTCTGTGTGCAAACCATACAAGGCAGAATATTACAAATAACAAACCACTAATTACAATGTTGCCTTCGCCACGAATACCCATTCTTGTTGCTTCAACAACAGTAAATACGGTAATCATAGCAAAAGACATAACTGCAGCATAATCAAAAATCAACAAATAAATAAAGCCACCAACAAAAACAAACAAGCCTAACAATGGATTTGCCACAAAGAACATACCATATACAACTGCAGCGCCTTTACCACCTTTAAATTTGTAAAATACAGGAAAAATATTTCCTACAAGTGCACTAATGCCACCGACATACAAACCAATATAACAATCAGGTTGGCATGCTGCACCACCAAACAAGTGATAACCAACAATTGCAGGAATTACACCCTTCATCATATCAAGAACCAAAGTTAAAAGTCCAAGGTAAAATCCTTGAGTTCTAACCATGTTCATTGTTCCAGGGTTGCCACTGCCCATTTTGGTTGTGTCAACACCCCTAATTTTATTGATAATTCTTGCAAAAAAGATATTACCGATAAGATAGGAGCCAATTATTAAAACAACAAACTTCCAAGCTTCCATTTTACTCTTTATCTTCCCTATTTCTAAAAATAATATTTATTGGAGTACCTGCTAAATTTAATGCCTTTCTAATACAATTTTCTAAATATCTTTCGTACGAGAAATGCATAAGTGAAGCATCGTTTACAAATATAACAAAAGTTGGTGGATTTACACTAACTTGTGTTGCAAATAAAATCTTTAAACGTTTACCATTTTTAAATGGTGGTTCTTTAAAGGTAATTGCATCTTGAATTATATCATTTAAAATGCCGGTTGTCACTCTTCTTGAAGCATTTGCATAAACAGTTTCGACGGCTGACATAATTTTGTTTACTCTTTGGCCAGTTAGAGCTGAAATATAAATAGACATAAAATAATCCATAAACTTTAAGTCTTCGCCAAGTTTTTGCTCGAACTTATTGATTGTTTTATCGTCTTTTTCAATAACGTCCCATTTATTCATTAAGATAACGCTAGGTTTACCTTGTTCATGGACATATCCTGCAACCTTAATATCTTGGTCGCAAATACCATCTTGACTGTCAATAACAACTAATACAACGTCTGCCCTTTTGATTGCTTCAAGCGACCTTAAAACACTGTATCTTTCGACACTATCTTTTTCGATAGTGTTTTTCTTTCTCATACCGGCAGTATCAATTAGGACATAATTTTTATTGTTATAGGTAAAAGGAGTATCAATTGCATCTCTTGTTGTGCCAGCAATTGACGAAACAACAACTCTATTTTCGCCAAGCAATTTATTAACCAAACTACTCTTGCCTGCATTAGGTCTACCTACGATTGCGATTTTAAGTGGTGGATTTTCTTCTTCATTATCAACTGCTTCAGTTTTAAAAGGTTTTACAATTTCGTCTAGCAAATCGCCCAAACCCTTTCCTTGTTCACTTGAAATTGGAAATGGTTCGCCCAAACCTAAATTATAAAATTCATAAGAATTTTCAACTTCGTTATTATCTAATTTGTTTACAACAACAATTATTCTTTTATTTGATTTTCTCAAAAACTCTGCAACTTCTGTGTCGCTATGTGTAAGCCCTGCTTTACCATCAACAAACAACAATATAACATCAGCAAGGTCAATTGCAACCTGTGCTTGATTTAAGATATTCTTTTGAATTTCGCCTCTGTCTTCAAAATCTAAGCCACCTGTATCAACCAAAGTAAAAGAACACCCACACCACTCAGCGTCGGCATAAATCCTATCCCTTGTAACACCTGCAAGGTCGTCTACAATGCTAATTCTTCTTCCACATACTCTATTAAAAAAAGTACTTTTGCCAACATTAGGCCTACCTACGATTGCAACTAATGGCTTTTTTCTCATAATATACCTCGATAAATTTATTCTAACACATAACTAAAATATTAGCAAATATATAATTTTGTATTGCAATATATTTTTTTGCTTCTATAAAAGAAAAAAACACGACTTGTCGTGTTTAAACTGAATTCAAAAAGTCAATAAATGTTGTGATATCTTTAAATTTTCTGTAAACTGCAGCAAAACGAACATATGCAATTTCGTCCATTGATTTTAGTTTATCCATAACAAGTTCGCCAATTTTTTGACTGCCAATTTCTTGGTCAAGGGAATTTGTAACTTGTTTTTCGATATCTAAGACAGCTTCATCAATTTGACTCATAGTAATAGGCCTTTTTTCACAAGCTTTAATAATACCCCTTTTGATTTTTTGAGGGTCAAAAGGTTGACGAGAACCATCGTTTTTGATAACCAAAATCGGTGTGCTTTCAACTGTTTCATAAGTTGTAAATCTCTTGCCACATTTTAGGCACTCTCTTCTTCTACGAATAGAGTTTAATTCGTCAGTCGACCTAGAATCAATAACCTTACTATCTTCAAAACCACAAAATATGCATCTCATAGCGTCTCACCCCTATCTATATGTAGTATACCAAATAAAAGATAGGTTGTAAAACGATTTTATAAAAACTATCATTTGTTTAAAAACTCTTCTTCTTTATTATCATTTTCAAATTTTTCTTCTGTCTCTTTTTCTTCTTTTAGGATTGTAGTTTTTTTGTGTTTGTTGCCACGTGGAATATTGAATACTTCAACTAAAATTACATCGTCTCCAATTTTACAAATATTCCTATAAGGCACAAAAATTTCTGGGCACGATTTAAAAATGTTAAAAAACGCCCTTGTGCCCGGCACTACAAATCCTAATACCCTACTTGTTCGAATATCAAAAACAACATCAATTATTCTTCCTAATAAACTTCCATCAACCACATTTATTACTTCTTTGTTTCGAAGTTCTAAATAAGATGTTTCCACGATAAAATCTCCTGTTATTAAATATGCTAAAACAATCAAATATATTACATTTTTCGTGAAAATTTGCAGATTTTTATTTTTATCTTAGAATATTTTTTTGTCCCTTGGGAATTATAAAAACAGGAGATATATTTTGGCAAACAAAGTTTTCATTTGTGGAATAAACACTTCCCTTTTACCAAAACCCAAGGGCAAAGAAATTGCAGAACTTATGACAAAACTAAAACAAGGCGACGAGTCTGCAAGACAAATGTTTATATTTTCTAATATGCGACTCGTTTTAAGTGTTGTGCAACGCTTCACGACAAGAAAAGAAAATATAGATGATATATTTCAAGTAGGCTGTGTGGGACTAATTAAAGCAATGGATAATTTTGACGAAAGATTTAATGTAAAATTCTCTACCTATGCCGTTCCTATGATTATAGGCGAAATAAGAAGATATCTAAGAGATAACACAAGTTTTCGCGTAAGTAGAAGTTTAAGAGATATTGCATACAAAGCATTACAATCGAGAGCAAGACTTACAGAACAAAATAAAAATGAACCAAAACTTGATGAAATAGCAAAGGATATTGAAACACCTTTAATTGATGTTATAACTGCCCTTGATGCAATTGCTGACCCCGTTTCCTTATATGAACCCGTTTACAACGATGGCTCTGAAGCTGTTATGGTTATGGACCAAATTGGCGACAACTTTGCAACAAACGAAAACTTAATAGAAAAAGTTGCCCTAAAAGAAGCACTTATGAAACTTGGAAAAAGAGAAAA
>JAZSQZ010000082.1:0-3822 GCA_045538175.1 Clostridia bacterium | reverse complement strand
ACGACATGGCTACATCCGACTTAGGAGTTCTACCTTTAATATGAATACAACTACCTGGCGTATTACAAAGTATAAGTGTGATGCAACTGGTAAGCCTTATGGTACTCCAATTCAGTCCTTGTGTTTTACACAAGAATTGATGGAGTCCTATAAGAACCCTAAGTTCGTTATACAAATTGAAGAAGAAGTAAGCACAAATAATTGGAAAGTAATTTGGAGTGCTGAAAGAGGTTAATAAATGAGAGCAACAGGAAGTAAAGTTTTCGTTGAACAAGAAGAATATAAGTCTGACAGTGGTATCATAACCACATTGGCAAAGCAGGGTCTCGCTGTATTCAGAGTTGTTGCTGTTGGTCCTGGTGATTGGAATGTCTTCACCGGTGAACTAAAGCCAATGTCTGTAAAGGTTGGTGACCGTGTTGTAGCTGATGCTTCAGTAGCACCAGAGATTTGTATTACCAAAGGTCTTAAGAAACTTAAGTATCGTGTTATCGGCGAAAACGATATACAAATGATACTTGATGAAGACGAGGATGTTAGGTAATGCAATTACTTGATGATAAAATGCTATTGAAAAGTTTAATGGGTTATACCGCTGGTGGACTCATTATTCCTGGTATGGTTCAGATAGCTTATTCAATGTTTGAAGTAGTGGACCTTGGAAAAGGTCACTATGATAGACGAGTTGGAAAAGTTATGCCACTTCCTTATGGTTTAAAAGTTGGTGACCGAGTACTCGTTAATGTTGGTGTGTGTAAGCCACTTTACATTAATGGCGAAAAGTACTATACTTGCCCAAATGCTGAAGAAGCTATTTTGATACTTGACGAAGACGAAACAATATAATTTTGGAGAAGTATAAATGAGTAATAAGAAAATAATTGGTATAACAATTGGTTCTGTTGTTCTTTATACTTTCTTTTTATTTTGTATTGGATTGTTTGGAACAGCCCTTCAGAACTATGCCATAACTGGAGGATTTTATGCCTTGAAGTATGGTTCAGTTCTTTTGGGCTTCTTTATTACTGGCTATATGCCTTATCGCATAAACAAAGCTATGATGAAGAGAAAAGAGCTTAAGTACCAATTAGAATCTGAAAGAAAGATACAAGCTGCTGCACAAGCAGAAAAAGAAAAACAAGAGAAAATTCTTGAACAGATGTACATTAAAAATGAGGACGCAATATAATGGCACAAACTCTTGAAGAAGAAGTTAATGTTCCGAAACATTATCGCACTCACGAAAGTGGAATTGAAGCTATTGAAATTACAAGATATTTGCTTGGTGACCTTTCAAATGCTTGGAAATACGCTATGCGTTATGAAGACAAGAATACACCAAAAAAGGATATTAAGAAACTTTGTTGGTATTTGAAAGATTTTAAGGAACATTTCATTGATTTTAATAATGAATGTACAGCAAATGTTGAAGTTCCTTTATTTGTTCGTGACAAGATGATAAAGGTTATAGATACAGAGCCTGTTATCGTAATCCGTTCTGCTTTTGAACAGATTTATACTATCGTTATGGCTGGTGGGCTTTTATTTCCTAAAGCTTATGACAAGGTAATATCTGATTTGGAAGCATACGCTGACACACTAAATTAACACTTTTTATTGACAAATAGCAAATACATTGTTATATTGTAAATAAAATTTTACACATTAAAAATCGCTTTGCGAAGGAAATAATTAAATATGGATAAACTAACTATTACTTCTACAAAAATTCTTCCTATTGACAACGGTATTGGTGGTTGTGTTGCTATTGCACAGTTGACCTTTAATGACGCTTTCAAATTGACAGGTATTAAGCTTGTTGAAAAGAATGGAAAGAGAAATGTAGTGTACCCAAGAAATATGAGTAACAAGCAAAAGAAGTCATATTTCTTCCCAGTTAATAAGGAAACAGCCGCTTATATTAGCGAAAGTTTGTGGGCAGATTACGATTCCGGTGTAACTGAAAGATAAGGAATAGAATGAAGAAGAGAAAGCCTTTGAAAACACCTAATGCTCAACTTCTTCCTTCTAAAAAGAAGGAGATGCTAAAGATAATGAATGACCCAAATAAGTTAAAAGAGGTCATGAATTTTATCCAAGCATCTTCTAATTTATTTGATAAATCTAAAACTGTTAAGGCAACTACTATTTTGGATTGGGTAGAAAGATGTATTTTAATTTTACCCGACGATTTGGAAGACCGAGACAGTTTTATTCAAGCATTTAGAAACTTTACAGATACATATGGAGAAACTACAGATGCCATTACAAATGAACGAAAAGATAGTGACAACGAATGAACTTGTTAGAACAGTAATTTGTTCTGTACTAGAAGACTTGGAAAATAACTTTGATAGTTATGCTGCATTATACACTAAAGATTTTGAAGAATACACTCCAGACGAGAAGGAAAAAATAGAACAATGGAAATGTAAGATTTTCAACAAATTAAATCGTGTTCTGAAGAAACAGGGGCTTAAGGATAATGATTAAATTTGAAGTTGGTAAATCATACAAAGACACACTCCGGTTTAGAATATACACTACTTAGTATTGACGAAAACTCCGTTGGTTCATTTCAATTCCGTAATGTTGTTCGTAAATTCAGAATCGTTAAGTATGCTCGGTGTTGAAGCTGCCGTAACTATGGATGGTGTGAAGTTTTTGAGCGGTAAAAAAGAATCTTATTATGACGAAGAAATAGACGGAATTAAAGGTGAAAAAGAAGTTTATTTCAACATCAATGGAGTATCATATGTCAATTTGTTTAAAAGACACAAAGAAGAAAAAGAAAACAGAAAATCCTAAACCTAAGCGTCCTACCAAGCCTGTGAAAGTAATTAAGGAACCAGACACAAAGGCCGATGTGGTTAAGAAAAATCAGGAGCTTTCTAATGAACAGATGGAAGCTCTTCAAGATGGTCCTGGTTCGGCACAAGCCCAACTTAATCCAATGATTATCCCAGATTTCTTTAACAACATTCGTAATAACTACTATGTTGCTAATAAGATAATTTGGCTCTGTGGATTTATTGAATGGCCTGTAATTACTGAAGTAATGCGTAGATTGAATTTCTATGATGATGGTACAAAGGACCCAATTACTTTGTATCTAGCTTCTCCAGGTGGTGAATGTGATGCTGGCTGGGCATTGATTGACTTAATGAATGAAATTAAGAAACACGGAACTCCAATTCGCACAATTTGTGCCGGTTCTTGTTCATCAATGGCAGCTGTTATTCTTGCCGCTGGTACAAAGGGCGAAAGATATGCTTTCCCATCTTCCAGAATTATGATACATCAGGCAGGTATTGAATTGACTGGTGGTAAGCTTGACGATATAGCAAATACCACAAAGGAACTCCAATATTGGACTGATATTTCTGCTAAATATTTGGCAAAGGTTACTGGAAAATCTGTTAAAGATGTTGAAAAGGAACTTTGCTATGACAACTATATGTCAGCTACTGAAGCTAAAAAGTTCGGTATTATTGACAAAGTAGATGTCTTTATGGCATAAGATGATTGAACTAGACGAAATAAAAAATAGACACAAACGAGAATATAACCTGCAAGGTAACACTTGCAGGGTTTCGTCAAGCTCAAAAACTTTAATGGAAAAGCTTACTGAAAAAATGATTGCTGACCCTGAACGAGTCGCTCAAATTGAAGAAGAAATTGGTCAGGGTGAAGAATTTAGAATTTATTTTGCAGATAAAGATAGTCTAAAAGATTTTATGGCTTTGCACGATGAAGATGTAGATAAATTCTATCGCATACTTCGTAAAGAAGAATTGTTTTTGAATACTTGTTTGAGAGCTT
>JAZSQZ010000120.1:0-34431 GCA_045538175.1 Clostridia bacterium | reverse complement strand
CTCACAGAACGACATGGCTACGATCCGACTTTCTTTTTTGTCTTCTTCGCTTACAGTTTCTTTTTCTGTTTCAACTATTTCTTCAGCAACTTCTTCGGTTGCTTCTTCGGCTGCTTCTTCGCTAGATACTATTTCTTGTTCTTCTATAGTTTTTTCTGTTACGTCTTCAACAGGTTTTTCTTCATCTTCTTTAGGTTTGTTTTTGTCTTCTTTTATGACAAAGAATCTGTTGTAGTCCATTTCGTCATCCGTGTCGACAATCATTTCTTCATCTTCGATTTCGTCACCATAAAAGTCTTCTTCGGTTACAACTTCGTAAAGGTTTGGTACAAGTGTAATTTCGCCTTCCTTAATCTTTTCTTCAACAGCAACTCTATCTTCGAAAGAATATTCGTTGTATGGATAAACAAGCCTTATTGCTCTTTGAAGGTCAATAGGCTCAACACCTAAAAGGTCTGGGTCTTCATCTTTTTTTGTAATATATGCTGTACGATAATTTTCCCAAGCGATATCAAGCATAATTCTTTCATCAACGTTTGGAAGTTCGATATACTTTCCGTCCCCCGAAACCCCAAAAACAGTAGGGTTTGGAAGAAGTGTAGGGAAAACAATTTTAAGGGTTTTGACAGCCCTATCGATTTCTTTTCTCTTATCATCGCTTGCAAGGACTTTATCCTTAGGTCCTAAACTTAAATCATCATTTTTAAAGTATAGATTTGAAATTGCAAACATATAATGTTTTTTGTCGTCTAAGAAAGTTTTGTCGACCTTTTTTGCTTTTGTAAAATCTAAAATAGTTTTCTCAAAAGTTTTTAAAATTGGCTCAACAAACTCTGCCCCATCGCCTTCGATAACAGAAATAATCGCTTGAGCTTTTTCAGAAGCAAGGCGCATTTCTTCTCTAATGCTTGTAGGAGAATACTCGTTTTCTTCGTTTTTAGGGATAAAATACCTATCACTTTCCCAAGAAAGATTTGTAATATGCAATAAACATCTCTCAAGGGATAATATAGGGTCGCTTTCGATAATAGTTTCATAAAGAGATAAAACAGCTTTTGTTTCTAACTCTTGTTGCTTTTTGTCTTTTATGTTTTGAATATTTTTAAGTTTGTTTTCTCTGTCTTTTTCGACTTCAATCAAAGTTTTTCTTGTGCCATCAGGGTTAAAGTTTAGGAAAACTACAGGATATTCTTTTGCAAAAACATCTCTATCTTCTTTTGTCAACTTTCTTAAAACATCACACAAAACAAGACTTGCCATATAACTTGTAGAAACAAGTGCTTGCTTAGGATTTGTAAGGTATGACCACTCGCTGTCACTTTCGCTGTTAACATCAAAAGTTGTGGCGCCATATTTTGAAAAGTCGCCATAATTTAATTCTCTTCCGTTTGCAGTTTTTGTTAAAAGGTCATAGGACAAATACTTACCTTTCTTTTTAGAAAGGGTCGTAGCAAGATATTGTTTTTGCGAAATATAAACGCTTGGTGGAGTAAGATTTGGAGTTTTTGAAAAAACTCTAAAAAGTTCGAACTGTTGAGCAGTTTGAACAACTTGTTTCATAATATTTATTTGTTTTACAATCTCAACAACCCTTGCAAGTGGAGCGATAGGAGCGTTGAGTTTTTTAAGCACAACTTCGTCTAAAATATCTTCAAAGAAAAGATTTATCGTTTTGTCTTTATCGGAGTAATAAGTTGTTGCGTTTTCAATTATCTCTTCATCGGTTTTATGGATATATGAAATCTTAACATCACCTAAACCATTTGAAACTAAAGTTTGTTTTGTAAGCAAGCAAAAAGCGACAAGCATATCTGTCTTGTCGATAGTTTCGTTTTTTGTGGCAGAATTTATGATTCTTGCGATGTTTTTATAACTTTGAGTTGCAATATCATCGCTAGAAAAATCAATGCCAACAAAGAGTTTGTTAAAGTCTACCCCATCATAACTGTTGCCTTGAACTTCTAATGTCAATCTATCAAGTAAGGTAATAGTTAAATCCATACTTTCCCCCATTATATCTAATAAGATTGTAACACATCTTTAAAAAAACTCATAACTAATATAAAAAGTTTTTAAATCTAATTTAGACAATGTGCACAAAACATAAAAATTGGGTATTGTAATTTAAAAAAAACGGTGCTATAATACTCACAGTAATGAAAAGGAGATTTACTCATATGGCAAAAAACAATGTAGAAGTAAACCAAAAGAAAGTTCCATCATCATACGTAATGGTACACAATGGCAAGAATACAGTTATCGTAAACGTATCAGGTTCACAAGTATATTACGGAATGTATCCAACCCACTCACAACAAGTTATGACAATCAAAGATAGGGCTGCAATGGCTGCATCAAATGGCAATAAAAACTACATGAACGAATATACAATAAACGCAGGCGATGCTTTTACACTTTTAATTCCAACAAAAGCAGAACCAGGAACACCATTTGCAAACCAACTTCCAACAAATGATGGTTCAACACACTATTCAAAATACGGAAACTACTTCAAACTTGAAGCAGCAACAATGGATATTGCAGGACAAGAACAACTTGTTTATTCTGCAACACAAGGATACAGTGCACCAAAACCACTTGAAGATGGAAAAGTTGATATGTACTGTTTAAGTGGTCCAAACCCAGACGCAGTTGCAGACGCAGCAAATTTGCTTACAAGTCCATCACTTATCTTAGGTAGCGACCCTGTACAATAATTTTAGAAACAAAAGAGCCAAACGGCTCTTTTTTTATTTGTTTTTTTAAATTATCCACAAATTAACATCGTTTAAACACACAAAATTGTTTTTTTGTTTGCTAGAAAATAAAATATAAGTTATTATATAAGTGAAAAAGAGGTAAAAATGAAAATCACAATTTTAGGAACAGGCTGTATTTGGACAAAAAGAGCCTGCGCAAGTTATCTTATTGACGATAATATTATGATGGACGTAGGTTTTGGTGCAGTAAAACAATTGTTTAAAAGCAACGATTACCTTTTGCACCACGAAAAAATTGAAAAAATCGACTTAGTCTTAATCAGCCACTTCCACAACGACCACTACTTTGATATCGTACATATCATTTTAAAGGAAGCAACAGGAAAATATGGCGAAAACAAACTTACAATCGTTTGCCCAGAAGGTGGTAAGGAAAAAATCACACTTCTATGCCAACTTGCCCTAGGTCCTGCTGGTTTTAAAAAGATTGATATTGATAAATATGTAAACTTTATCGACGCAAAAGAAGGCAAAACTTTCGACTTTGGCAAATACACAATTAAGTGTAAAGAAGTTGACCACCACGATATTGAAGCATATGGATATATTTTCTACGAAAAAGGCGAAAAAACTGTAGGCTTTACAGGAGACACAACTTGGTGTCCTGGTATGGAAGACATTATAAACGAAAGTGACATCTGCTTTGTTGATATGGCAGGCACACACGTTTCAAAACACCACTACAACATTATCCAAGGTATCGAACTTATAAAACAATACAAAGGCAAAAAAGTAATCGTTCCTTGCCACTTAACAAGTCAAGCGCTTGACTACTGCCGTGGCAGAATCAGAGTTCCACAAGAACTTATGATTTTAGATACAAAAGAAGAATTACCTTATGACTTTGAACCAAAAGCTGAACTTTCTTCACACAAAAGGAAAAAGGTATCTTTCCAAGTTGATAAGCTTAAAGAAATTAAGGGCAGAAACTTGACATTGTTCTTAACAAAAACCGAACAATCTCCTGTGCCTAAATACTACTTTGATATTGTGTTAAATGACACAAAACAAAAAATCGGTGATATCGACTTTACAATCTTTGGCGAAGAAGATGCAAACAAAACCGAAAACGTCAACCTTAAGTTTATAAAAGAACTTGGTCTTGATGTAAGTATGCACTCAGTTGAAGTTTTAAAACTTGCAAGAACAATTTCCTACACTCACGGATATGATAGATTGTTTATTGCAACAACACCTGACGACATCGAAGGCAGACAAATTTGTGAAAGTTTTGGCGCAACACTTAAAACAATCCAAACAACAGCACCTGATGGCGTTGCCCCTGATAAACATTCAATTCAAGAAAAATGTATTTGGGAATGGAAATTTTAAAACAAAAAAGGAATTGCAAAATTCCTTTTTTTATTTTCTATGTTATTTGAAAACAAAAAAAAGAGTGTCCTGCAACACTCTTTTTATTATTTATTAAAATTCAAGTCCTGGTTCTTCTGGTTCTGTGTAACCATCAAAGTTAGCAGGCATATCGATTTCTCCAGCAAATGGAGCTACAGTGATTTTCATTTCCATAGGAATTGTTTCTCCACCTTCTGTTAATTCCATATTTACATCAATAGCCATACCTGTAAGTCTGCCTTCTGCAAATTGGAAAACCATTTCGTATTTGTTTACTTTAACACCTTCTTCTTCGAATGCGTCAATTGTCATTTTAAGTTGTGTGCCATCAGTTGAAACAAAGAATTTTACGCCTTCAACATCTTGCATTTCTTCGAAGTTAACCATACCGAAGATTGTTTCAAGATCAGCAAATGCTGCTGCCATTGCTGTAGGATCTTCGCCACCACCAAGAACAAATGGAACTTTTGTTTTTTCGGTCATATCTTCTGTTTCGCCGTTTGCTGTTGCTTTACCTTTAACATCTGTGTATGCATAACCATCTGTTACGTACATTGTACCATTAGCTTCAGTTTCCATTTCGATTGGATCACCAAAACCTAAGTCCATACTCATATCCATTTTCATATCATACTTAGCAGCTAATTTTGTTTCTTCAGCTGTTTCGCCTGGAACATAGTACATGTTCATATTGAATTTTTCAAAATTCATATCCATCATAGGCATATACATTTTCATATTAAATGACATATGATAGCCACCTGTGATTTGAGTGTCTTCAATTTCTGCCATTTTTGTTTGGAATTCAGCAGCTGAAGTAAGTTGTGTAAACTCTTTTTGTTCTAATTTTGCTTCTTGAGCAAGTTGTCCGCCACCACAAGCAGTGCAGAGTAAAATTGCAGGAACAATTACTAAAACTGCAAGTAGTTTTGAGAAAAATTTGAATTTTTTCATTCTTCCTCCTTATATTTCCCCCCTTGGGAATTCTATGGATATATTATTAAACAAAACAAAAAAAGTCAACAAATTTCAACATTTATTTTTTATTTTAAGCACTTTTTGTTGCTAAATGCACAAAGATTGTGATAAACTAAAATCAGTTAGAGGGTATTATGGAACAACAAGAAATTATAAAAGATTTTTATAAATTGAAAGATTTATTATGTAGAATTGAGCCTTTTGATATGTGGAGTTATGATATGCACCAATCACTTGCATTTTTGATTGATAGGGCATCTAATAGTTCTGATTATAAATTGTATTTTAAGAAACTTTGCACCCTTGCAGAAGCAAAAAATTACAATCAACTTGCTTGGGAAATGAGTATGGGTATCAAAAAACTTATCGACCTTGACAGGACTGCTGATTATAACGACAAAGCAAATATCCAACAACAATTTGTAAACTGTAAATTCTATTACACAAGGGGCGACCTTTGTTACTACTGCTTTATCGACAACAAGTTTGCACCTGTTTGGTTTGTAAACGAGTGGAACAAATACTACAACTCCGACAACGCAAGAAGAAAAAATGGTATTATCAATTTCTGTATGCAAGACTGTGGTCTTAATATGAAACAATCAATCAATGCTTACAACCGTCTTTGCACACAACCGGACCTTTTAAATGAATTCTTCTTGTATACAAAAAACAAGGCTTTCAAAACTTTCTACCCTGCAATCGCTGGGGACAATATGTACACTGCAGAACAAATTTTTAAAACTGCAACAATGACACCACTTGCAGCATATATGTTTATGATTCAACTTCGTGAACGACCAACTGCTACAATTGAACAACTTTTAAGATAATTAGAAATGCTCACTAGCATTTCTTTTTTTTGTCAGTATTTACAAAATAGGTCAAATTTGGTATACTGATTATATGATAGACTTTGCAGGAAAATATACAAAAATTATAGATGTAACGGCAAGCGGAAAGCGAAGCGATTACACAAAACTTTATAGGTCTTTTTTAAAAATTGCAAATCAAACAACGGATATTGAGTTTGACGAAGCTGTAGACCTTGTAAGGCTTATTGCAAAAACTCGACTTGACGAAACAAACTTAAAAGAAGCAAGGATTTGTTTTGTTGACGAACTTCCAAACGGCACACATGGTATGTTTGACGGTTCAAGTTGGCAAGTGTTTTTGCCGGATACAATTTTTCAACGCTTAAGTCGTGGAAAAAACGGAAAACTTTTACAACCTAAGGCAAGGATTATAAATTTTATTAAAGACGCAAACACGGTTGCACACGAAATCGACCACCTTCAATATGAGTCTTATTTACAAGGGCGATATGCACTTGGCGTTAAAAAAAGACTTTCAAAAGAAGAATATAGGTCAAATCGTTTAGAATGCTTAAAAGATGGTATTTTAAAATTTAAGGGCAAACACTTCAAATCTATTTCCTATATGGAAAACAAAGATTTTAATGATATGTTTTACCACATAAAATTTGGTAAATATTTCACTTCAAGATACGAAACTCGTGCAAGGACTTCTGCCCTAGAATACACAAACAACTTACTCCTTGGCGCAAAACAATTTATTTCGACCCACCCATTTGACGCCATAACTTTAGGCGCAGCGTTTATGACAGGAAGATACAATTATTCTATGGGCAACTTCCTACAAACAGCAAATTCAGTGTTAAGGGACGCTAGAATGCAAGAAGATATTGATATGTCTGAAAGTATGTTTGCCATTGCCCCACACCAACCCATAATCGCTGCTGTAACACAATATCAACAAGCATACTTTTCTAGCATACAAGACAGCGAAGCAAGAATTATTGAACTTTATTCAAAAGTATCATCACAAACTGCAACCCCTTTTGAAGTTAAAGAGTATAACGAAATGTTAGCAGAGCGCAGTTTGTTTGAAGACACATTTGCACTTGTTCAAAACGAAGAAATGGCACACGAGATTGCAATGATGCCAGGCGTAAACCCTGCACTTAAAGCAACAACACTTCTTTACTCCAACGCATCAATCTCAAAAGAAGAAGTTGCAACAATATACCGTGATGAAAAATATTATAGGGAACACCCTGAACTTGCAATTCCTTCAAACCTATCGGAAACACCTGAAAACTTTACAGAATACAACCAAAGCGAAATATCATTTATTCGCCACTCGGTTTACTCAGAAGAATCTTTATCTGAATAAAAAAAGAAGTTCACCCGAACTTCTTTTTTATTCTATATTTTCAAAATCAAGTGCTTCTAGAAATTTTGTGTTGTTGATTGCAATTGTAATGTGTCTATCTCTTATATCTTTTTCGTAAACTTTTATCCCTGCTTCTTCACAAATAAGTTTGCCTGGTAAGATATCCCAAAGGTTTCGGGTTTGAATCATATATCCACCAAATCTTCCAATGGCAGTTGAAGCAAACACATATCCAGCAGAGCCATACATTCTTGTTTTTAAGTATAATGGCATTGTTTTTTCGTTGAAAATTAGGGGTCTTATGACGTGGTCTATGTCAACACCAAGCAATAATTGATTGTTAGGTTTTTCTTTAAGTTTGGGCTGTTTTTTACCGTTTAAGTAGACGCCTTCGCCAAGATGTGCTGAAATTGTTTCGTCAAAAATAGGTGCATAAACAACGCTACAAACGGTAACATTATCAACAACAAAAGCCATTTGAACAACCCATATTGGAAGTCTGTTTGCAAAGTTATTTGTGCCGTCAATTGGGTCGATAACCCAACTTCTGCCCATCAATTGCTCTTTTGAGTTTCCTTCTTCGCTAACAATGTGGTCGCCTGGGAATTCTTCATTTATTCTATCAATAATATATTTTTCAGTTGCAACGTCTAAGGTTGTAACAAGGTCCTTTTCGCTTTTATCGTTTGCGACAAAATCAACACCCTTAATAACTGCGTTATATGCGTCCTTTGTAACTTTGACTAAAAAATCATATTCTCTTTGATATTTCATCTTTTGCCCCTTTTAATAAAGTTATTATAGTAGACAAAAAATTTTTTTACAACTAAAAACAAACCTTAATTTATTATATAACAACATTTTGTTGTAAAACACAATAACTTGTTTGACATTTTTTTGTTTTTTTCCTAAACTTACTATATGAAAGAATTTTTGGAAAGTTTTATAAGCAGAACACCTACTATTGATTCTGCATTTGAGTTTTTTAAGCTTACACACTTGCTACTGATTTTTGGTTGCATGTTCTTTTTCATATTCTTTGCAATGCTATGGGCAAGAAAGGGGTTAACTTTCCAAAAAGTTTCAGTTTTCCTTGCAACACTTTTTACCACTCTACTTGAAGGTGGAAGAATTGTTTGGAGATATTTCTTCTTAAAGGAATCTGGTGGCGATATGTCCTTTTGGAATATCGTAAGTTTTGACCTTTACACCGTTTGCCTTTGGATAAGTTTGGTTATGCTTTTCATCTGCGTTTTCCAAAATCCTAAAAAGAAGTTTTGTCAAATTTGTTATTCATTTATATTTTCTGTTACAACAATCACTGCTTTCTTTGGAATTATGTATCCAGAAAATATGTACCAAAATTTCGAAATTTATCACTTTAGCAACGTTCAATTTTTATTGAGCCACACAATGATTATGCTTATATGTATTTTCTTTGCAATTTCCGATTGGCTCGAAAACGATAGATTCGAAGACCTTTGGTATGCACTTTTATCCCTTGTAATCTTAGGTGCTGTTGGCGTTGGAATTTACTTTGCAAGTGGTCAATCACTTAACATTATGTATATGAAGTCTTGCACAATCTTGGTTGACCTAGGCTTAAAACTTCCTTGGCCTTGGCATATTCCAATTATGGGAGCATTCTTCTTTGTGGCACAAATATTCTTTTACCTTCCATTTAATTGGCACAGAAAACGAAAAGAAAAGAAACATAAATAAAAACAAAAACACCAATTTCTTGGTGTTTTTTATTTTAATATAAGTTATTGTTTTGCAAATAGTCTACCAAAAACTCTCTTGTCTTTTCTTCATTTCTAGGAATAAAGAAGGCAGATGACGCAAAGAATACGCCCATAACTATAAACGCCGGAATAAACATAAACGAGCCTGGCAAACAAACTAAGTCCATCATAACCATTGATATGTGACAGCCTGCAGTTCTGCCCCAAAGTGCCAAATTGCTACAGCCCATAATTCGAGCTCTTGGCATCATTCTAGAATAACAGAACAAACTTGTAAATGCATATAAGAAACCGATTACAGCAAACGCAGCGACGCACAAAACGATGTTTTTGATAACAAGTGGAACTAGTGCTGCAACAACACCTGCAAGGATACTAAAGATACAGACAAGTTTGGTTGTGTCTTTCTTTTCGTCCAACACGCCTGCGACATATCCCCCAATACCAAAGAAACCATAGAAGGCTGCTTGGATATATCCTGCATAACTATATGCTTCACTACCGGAATAGAACATATATAGCATTGTGATATTCATCAAAGAATCAAAGACTGCAAATATAAAGTAGATTACGGCATAATTGAAAACAAGTTTTTTGATTGTTCTTTTCTTCATTTGTTGTTTGATTACAATGTTGCTATAACCTGTTGCAGCATTTGATATTGCTTCTTTATTAAAGTAAGTTGATTTTCTTTGTCTAAAGTAATAAATCAAAAGTGGAACAACTGATATTAAGTATGATGCGACTGCAATTATAATTACAATATATCTTTCGAGGTAATCAAGGAAAAGACCACCCATAATTAAAGCAATAACAACACCGAGTTGTTCAAACATACGAGAGATACCGGTTGAAGATGTGCCCTTATCTAAACTTGAATAGTTAAAGGTAATTTCCATAGGGAGTTCTTTAAAGGCAATTGTCATTGGGTGGAAAAATAATATTAAGATAATACCCAAAATCAAGTTAACATCTAAAAGTAAAATTGACAAGGTCGAAACCAAAACCGGCACAACCCTTAGTGCTAAGGCAAGTTGTGGGTACTTTGTATAAAACTTATAAAAGGCAATATTGTAAATAACTCTTAAAGAGTGGTCGCCTACAAGCCAAAGAAAAGAATAGACAAATGAGCCACACGCTTGATATATAATAAGTGCAACAAAAGCGCCAACAATGTTGGTTGCAAAATTAGATAAAATCTTATGAAAGTTTAATAATTTAAGTTGCATTTCCCCTACCTTAAAATTTTTTTTATCTTCTTTATAATTCTAGCAAATTTTACTTGAAAATCAAACAAAAATAAGTATAATTTATGTATTATGCAAAATAAAAGAAGATTATTATTACACAGTTGCTGTGGACCTTGTAGCACAAGCGTTATTGAAAGATTACAAGCGATATATGACATTACAGTTTATTATTACAACCCAAACATTGAACCAAAAGAAGAATTTAACAAAAGACTAAAATGCCAAAAAGATTACATAAAAAATTATCTTTTAGATGTTAAACTTATCGAAGGCAAATGGGAAAATGACGAGTTTACAAATTGCATTTCTGGTCTTGAAAATGAGCCTGAAGGTGGCAAAAGATGTGAACAATGTTTTTGGTTAAGACTAGAAAAAACTGCAAAACTAGCAAAAGATATGGGCTTTGACGAGTTTGCAACCACTCTTTCTGTAAGTCCACATAAAAATGCCGAACTTATAAATCAAATAGGCTTAAGTTTAGAAGAAAAGTATGGCGTAAAATATCTTGTGTCAGACTTTAAAAAACAAGATGGTTTTTTAAAGAGTATCAACCTTTCTAAAAAATACAACCTTTATCGTCAAAACTATTGTGGCTGTCAATACAGCAATTGGAATTTACATACAAAAGGATAAAAAATAAAAGGCAATTAACTTGCCTTTTTATTTTTATTAAACTTTATCTTTTCAAACTTTAGATATTTGTCGCATAGCCAATTAAGTAAGTAATACAAGAAAAATGCAACAACGGTTGAGATTGCTAAGAACCATTTTGAGCTTGCAGGAAGCACAACATACTTAAAGAAACTTCCAGGCATTAAAACTAATACCAACACGCAAGTGACCAAAAGACCTAGGACCATAGCAAATTTAAACCAATCATAAGGGATACAAAGTTTTACTAAAACTGCACAACCAGCCAAAGTTACGCCAATTGAAATCATTGTAGCAAGGAGTGAATTATCCCCTGTTATTGCACAGAAAACATAACAAGACATTGCAACAATTGTAAGCACAAGCCCTGCTGGCACTGCCTTTGAAACAAGACTTGCCATAAATGTGCCTTTGACTTTTTTGTTGTTTGGTTGAAGTGCTAAGAAAAATGATGGGATACCTATAAACAATGTTTCTAAAAGTAAGATTTGGTTTGGACCATCAAGTGGATAATCAAGCGTTGGAGAACAAAGTGTAAATAGGGTTAAGAATATTACAAAAAATGTTTTCATCAAAAACAATGAAGATGATTTTGAAATATTGTTTACAACTCTTCTACCTTCTGCAACAACTTGTGGCATACTTGAAAAATTACTATCAAGCATAACAAGGTTACTTGCACTTCTTGTGGCATCTGACCCACTTGCCATAGCAATTGAGCAATCTGCTTCTTTTAAGGCCAATATGTCGTTAACACCGTCACCTGTCATTGCAACTTTTTTGCCTGCTTCTTTTAAGGCTTTTACGATAATACATTTTTGCTCAGGTGTAACCCTTCCAAAAACAGAATATTCGGTTGCAGCCTTTCTTACTTCTTCGTCGCTTAAGCCATCTAGACTTATGTATTTGTCACTATCTTTAATTCCAACAACTTTGCTGATTTTGCTAACAGACACTGCGTTGTCGCCAGAAATAATTTTTATGTCAACGCCATTTTCGTTAAACCACTTTATTGTTTCGATAGCGTCTTTTCTAATATTATCAGAAATTACAAGTACAGCGACTGCCTTTGCATTTGCTTTGTTGATTTCGTCATTTACAATTTTATCGGTTTTGCAAAGGACCAAAACTCTCATACCTTTTTTAAGGTTTTCGTCGATTATTTTCAAAACATCTTTATCTTGTTTTTCTGCAACAAATTCGTAAGCACCAAGGGCATATACACCCTTTTTGTCAAATTCGACAGCACTATACTTTTTGTCACTTGAAAACTCTAAAACTTTTTTTGACTTAAAGTCTTCTGCCTTTCCAAAGTAATCAATTATTGCTTGACTTGTTTGGTTTGTTGTTTTAAAACTTGCCATCATATTTTTAAGCACAGTTTCAACTTCTTCTTGGTTTTTACTAGACAAAACAAAAAGGTCTTTAACTTTCATTGTGCCATCTGTAATTGTACCGGTTTTATCTAAACACAATACATCAGTTCTTGCAAGCATTTCGATACTATACATATCTTGAACGAGTGTTCGCTTTCTTGAAAGTTTGATAACGCCAACAGCAAGTGCTGTGCTTGTTAACAAAAACATACCAGCAGGTATCATACCGATAACCGAACCTGCAGTTCTTACAATAGAGTTTACAATATCGCCTTGATATCCATCAATAAATGTCAAAACACCGAGTGGTATGATAATAAAACTTATTGATTTTATGATAAGACTTAATGTCTTTAACAAATCGCTTTGTGGGTTTTTGTATTTCTTTGCAGTCGATACAAGTGTTGAAGAATAACAGTCTGCCCCAACCTTATCAACACGGCAAACACACTTTCCACTTACAACAAAACTACCGGCCAAAACCTTATCGCCTTTTTGTTTTTTTACTGCGACACTTTCGCCTGTAAGCAAACTTTCGTTAACATTTGCTTCGCCATCTAAAACTGTACAGTCGGCACAAATTTGTTTTCCGATTTCAAAATAAATTATATCATCAACAACAACCTGCTCGGTCGGAATTGTGATTGTTTTTGAATCTCTTACAACTTCGACTTGTGGAACTTTTATAAGTGCAATTTTGTCAACTGTTCTTTTAGCCTTGATTTCTTGAAACAAACCAATAAGTAAGTTTGCAAGGAAAATAAATATAAAACCAATGTTTGGCCAACTGCCAACACACATCAAAACAATTGCAATACCAAAACACAAAATGTTAAAAAATGTAAAAAGATTTTTAACAATAATACTAAAATACGATTTGGTTGTCTTAACTTGAGTTGTGTTTACAAGATTTGCCTCTATCCTTTCTTTAACTTGGTTAGAAGTTAAACCTGTGCTTATATCTGCTTCAACCCTTTTTATATCTTTTTTAACTTCTTTTTTCTTCATACTAGATATTATATCAAACAAAAAATAAAAGTAAAACCCTTTTTAAATATATATTCACATAAATACTAGCAAAACAACATTTTTTGTGTTAAAATCTTCGTATGGAAATTTATCAAAAAATCGAACAAAGCATAATAAAAAAATATCGAAAAACAATATTTATTCCGTTTGTAAAAGCACTCAACGAATATGATATGATAAAAGAAGGCGACAAAATTGCCGTCTGTATATCAGGGGGTAAAGACTCGATGCTTCTTGCAAAGTGTATGCAAGAAATTTTAAGACACGGCAAAATGCATTTTGAGTTAAAATTTATGGTTATGGACCCAGGATATAACCCTAAAAACTTGCAACGAATAAAAGACAATGCCGAAAAATTAAATATCCCTATCACCATTTTTAAAAGCGATATTTTTGATGTTGTAAAAGATATAAAAGATTCGCCTTGTTACCTTTGCGCAAGAATGAGAAGGGGCTTTTTATATAGTCACGCTAAAAGTTTGGGTTGCAACAAAATTGCCTTAGGACACCACTTTGACGATGTTATCGAAACCATACTTTTAAGTATGCTTTATGGGGCTGAAATGAAAACAATGATGCCAAAACTTAAAAGCACAAATTTTGAAGGTATGGAACTTATCCGTCCACTTTATATGGTAAAAGAAGAAGACATTATAAAATGGTGCAACTATAACGAACTTGAGTTTATAAGATGTGCTTGCAGATTTACAGAAATTGCCGAAGAAAAAGAAGACGAATCAAAACGAAAGGAAATGAAGCAACTTATAAAAGAACTTAAAAAAGTTAACCCTAATGTTGACATAAATATTTTTAGAAGTTCGCACAATGTAAACTGCGACACCCTTATAGGTCATCGTTATAAAGGTAAAAACTTTGATTTCTTAGAAGAATATAAAAAAGACAAATAAAAAAAGAAGTTGTTATTCAACTTCTTTTTTATTTTCTTCTTGTGTTTCTTGTTTTTTCTTTTTGATATTTTTAAATCCATCGCATAGCATAAAACACAAAAATGCCATAACGCCAAGAATTATACTTGAAAGGTATCCCCAGAAATAAGGGATATTAACTATTGAAACCCAAAGCACCAAACTTAAGAAAAACACACTTAACAAAAGATAAACCAAAACCTTTTCGCGTGTTGTGTTTTCTTTTTTGGTTGAACCTATAAAAAATCTAAAGATTGCAACAAGTGAATAAACAAATGCAGCATATATAAACAATGCAACAGCATAAAGAACAATCCAAAGTAAAACGCCAAGTGCTGCTAGGACTATGTTACTTGATAGTGAACTTGCAAAGCCAAAAAGTGCAGTAACACCTTTATAGATAATTTTGCTACCACCAAAATACACAAGCACACCAAAAAGAAAGATGCCAAGTAAAAACATCATCACTAAAGTTATACTCTCTATCGCTCTTTTCCAAGTTTTTCTATTTTCTTCCATATTTATAATAATATTTGTTTTTTTATTTTTTTGCAAACAAATATCAACCCATTTTAATTTTCTACAAAAAATTTAACAACTGCACAGTTTGAACATTGCATCCAAACAATCTTTCTGTTTTCAGGCACACCATTAACAAAGGTTGCAAGTGCATAAAGTGTTGAACTATGTGCAACAACAATAACCGACTCGTTTTTCTCTTTGTGATTTTCCATAATCTTATAAAAACCTTTAAAGTTTTTCTCGATGAAATCTCTGCAGGTTTGAACTCTGTCGTTTTGATAATCATAATTAAAATAATTATTTTCGACAACTTCGAAGTCTTGAGAATCAGGCCCAACTTGTATTCTTTCGTTTAATTCTTCTAAAACTTCGACTTCTAAATTTAAGCCCTTTGCAATAATATCTGCAGTTTGTTTTGCCCTAAGTTGTGGTGAACAATAAATTTTTACAGGGTTTTCAGGCGCGATATAATCAACTGTGCCTTCTGCCTGTTTTATACCTCTTTCACTTAAAGGTCCGTTAGGAATTGAAACTTCCCCGTGCCTTACATATATCAATTTCATTGTAAAACCTCAAAAACAATTTTTTTGTAAAGTTCTTCAACTTTTTTGTAGTTTTCTTCGCTTGTCCTTGCAAACTTTTCTAAGGTAACACCCGAGTTGACTTCTAAAACCATAAGTTCACCGTTTCTATCCATAATATCAACAGAAGCAAATTTTATACCGACAACTTTTGCAACTTTTTTTGCAAGGTCAAAAAGTTGTTTTCTTTTTTCTTCATCATCTAAGGACACGGCGTTTGCACCATATTTTAAGTTGTGCATCCATCTAAGTGTTACTTTTTCGTCTGTTTTAGGAACAGAATTAAGGTCAATCCACTCGTCAACTTCAAAAAGTTTTCCGTACTTTTCTTTCATCAATGTTTCGATTGTATCCTTGCCATTTCCAACCACATTTGGCCTTTGTTTCTTGAAAACTATTTGTGGTTCGTTTTTATATACAACAATTCGATATTCGTCTTCAGCGTCAAAATAAGGCGAAATTGCAATATCCTTATCTTTGTTTAAAAGTGTTGTACAAACCCTATCAATATCTTCTTTTTTTCTTATAAGGTAGACATCAATTCCACTGCCACCGTTGTTGTCTTTTATTACAAGTTGCCCATATTTATCAAAAAACTCGTATATGTCGTCAAGACCAATTTCTTTTTCAAGATAGATTTTTTGTTTCTTTTTGCCAAGATGCAAGCAGTGTTCGATTGCTGGAATATTGTTTCTTTTTAAAACTTCACATAAGGCGCTTTTATCTCTGCAAATCATTTGAGAAACACTATCTATCCCCTGCATTATATACCCATAAGTTGTAAGCCTTTTCTCGCCATTTGTGATACGAACAATCCAATCGTGAGCATAAGTTTCGAAGGTATAATTATTTTCTTTTGCAATGTTTTTAAGTATTGTATTGATAACTCTTTCCATTAGTCCCCTTTTAAAAGCCACTATAATTTTTTGGGATTATCTTAAATATTTACTTACTAAGTTTAACATAAGTTATCATTTTATTAAAACAAAAAAGCCATACAATTTGTATGACTTTTTTAGTATTTTTATAAAACAAATATAAACAATGCAATAACAATTTGTGCAGCGTAGTAGAGAATATGATTGATTGCAATTAAGAGTTTGTCGTCTTGTTTTCCACCAAAGTATTGTGTTGACAAAACGATATCTGATAAGAAGAATAAAACTGTACCGATAAGCATAATCCAAAGTTTGATATTTGGAACACAAATTGTAAATGTGAGTGAAAATGCAACAACAAAAACAAGAATAAATGTATATGCAAGTGTTGCCCACAAATGTTTACCAAAATCCAACTTCATAACATTTGTGCTTGTAAACCAAATAAGGAAAGTAAGTAGTGCTGATGCAAAAACATCAACCAAGATTTTCCAGATAAAGTCCCAAGAACAAATTTCAATTTCAGTTGAAATAGCAAGAATCATTGCTGCGATATAGAAAAAGTGACCAATACCAAAAGCAATCATACCAACAGGTAAATGCTTATCTTCGTCGTCTTTATAGACAACTTTTAAATCTAAAACGATGTCACCAATTAAACCACAAACAAGACCAGCACAAACAAATACTGCAGCTAGGTTAAAAACTTCACCAAAAACTGCCTTATTTGTTGATAACAACAAACCAAGTAAAACAAAGCCAAATGAAGCCAAAATCTTGGTGTAGACACCCATAACTCCACCTTTCTTTACTCTTACAACAACAAAAAGTCCAACAAGGATAGCACAAATAATAGTTCCTACAATTGCGAGTGTACTATTCATATAACTTACCCCCCTTTAATACAGATATTGTACCAATAATTTTTATATCTTGCAAACAATTTTACTTTCTTTTTAAAACAACAACTGTTTCAACTTCGGCTGTATTTGGAAACATATCAAAAGGCACGATTTCCTTTATTTTATAATTATTCAATAAAATCTTTAAATCTCTTGCTAAGGTTTTAGGATTGCAAGAAACATAAACAATTTTTTCAATTTGCGTTTTTAAAATTTCTAAAAGCAAACCTTCTTCAACACCTTTTTGTGGTGGGTCAAGCACAACAACAGTTGGTTTATAATTTTTATAAACCGAGTTAAACTCTTTTTTACAATCTCCCAAAACATTTGTAAGATTTAAAATTCCATTTTCTTTTTTTGTTTTGTCAGCATTTATTACAGCGTCTTTTACAATCTCAATGCCAACAACTTGCTTTGCAACCTTTGCAATCATCGAACTTAAAAGCCCGGCACCACTGTAGGCATCAACAACAATGTCACTTTCTTTAATTTCAGCAAGCACTCGCTTATACAATTTCTCTTTGATATCACAGTTTACTTGCATAAAACTAAAAGGACTTATCTCATATTTTATTTTAAAACTCTCGTCCTTTAAACATTTAATTTCTGCAATGTGTATAAGTTTTCCGTCTAAAATTAAGCCACCCTTATTTTGATTTATATTTACAAAAACACCAAAGGTTGAAAATGTTTTAGACAACATCTCGATAAGTTTTTCTAAGTTTTTAAGTATTTTTGTTGAAACCAAGGTCAAAACAACTTGTTCCCCTAAACTTTGCACAACAACGAATTTTATGTTTTTTGCTTGAAGCATAATATTTTTATCACTGTTTAAAAACTCGTTAACAATGTTTAATGTTTTGTTAATATTTTCGTTTGCAAGAAGACACTTTGAAACTTCAACAATCTTTCTTGTGCCACGCTCATACATACCAACAACAACTTTATTTTCCATAACAAAAACCGGAAAAACATTTTTTGTACGATAACCATAATTCTTGTCACTTGCAACAGTTTTATTTACAACAACATCTTCGCCTGCAATTTTCTTTATGGTGTTTTTAACAAGTGCTGTTTTAAAGTCTAAACTCTTTTCATACTCTAAGTGCTCTATCGTGCACCCACCACAAGTCTTAAAATATGGACATTTAGATACAACTCTGCTTTTGCTTTCCTTTATAACTTCTTTTAATTTGCAAAAAAGCAAATTGCTTTTTTCTTTTATAACTTCGACCTTAACTTCTTCATCAGGTAAAGCAAAAGGCACAAAACAGGTTTTACCTTCAAACCTTCCTATACCTTCGCCATCCATACCCAAATCTTCAATTTTAACTTTAATATCTTTCATAACTTTATAATACCATAATTTTATCTTTAACAAAATAAAAAAACGGCTTTTAACCGTTTTTTAAAATTACTCAACAATTTCAGGACATTCAATAACAGGTGGATTGCCCCAAGTGTATTCGATTTGAGTTGGTGTCATACCAGCAACTTCGCTTGCAATTTCGGGTTGTACTTGAGCAATTCTAGGATAATATTGACCCCTAAGATTTGAACTAAAAACTGCTTGACAATGTGCTCTTGTAACATCTTCTGGTAACCCTTGCATACAAGCCATAACAGCATTATTCATAACAGGTGTTTCCCAAAATTCAGAATCGTTTACCATATCGACAACAGCACCAGAAACTTCTCTTATAGCGTTTGCGATATTTTCCCTTTCAAAATCTTCAAAACCTTTATCGGTATAAACTTCACGCAAAATACTTGTTGCTTCAAAAAAATTTTCAAAAGTACCAGATTTTATAAGTGGTGCAACAACATATTTGTCAACAAACTTAGAGTCGTAACCCCCTTGACCAGCATTGACAAGTTTTGAAGCGACATATGTATAATATTCTGGTCCTAAACTAATTGTTTCTAAAATTTCATCATAAGTTTCCCTTTCCATCTCATTTCCCCCAAGATACTATATCACAAAACAGCAAAATATGTAAAATCTTTTTTTAGAAAAACACTTTTAAAATGTGTCGTTTTGTATTATAATGTATGAGTTATATATTTTGTATATATTATCTATATAATTTAAGGAGAAAAAGATATGGCAAAAATTAAGGTAGGTATCGTAGGATACGGAAATCTTGGAAAAGGTGTTGAATGTGCTGTTAAAGGTTCAAAGGACCACGAACTTGTTTGCATCTTCTCAAAAAGAAGTGGACTTACAAGCCCATTTGGAAGTAAGTTTGACCTGACTGATAACCTGGAAAAATATGCTAAGAAAATTGACATACTCTTCTTATGTGGTGGAAGTTATAGCGATATTGAAAAGATTGGACCTCGTGCCATAGCAAACTTTAATACAGTCGACAGTTTTGACACACACGCAAAACTTGAAAAATACATAACTGACCTTGACAAACTTGCAAAGAAAAGTGAAAAGATTGCAGTTTCAGCTTGTGGTTGGGACCCAGGACTTTTTTCACTTATGAGATTATTGTTTAATAGTATCTCTGCAAAAGACACCCCTGCAAATGCTTTCTGGGGTAAAGGTGTAAGCCAAGGACATAGCGATGCTATTAGAAGAATCGAAGGTGTAAAAAACGCAATTCAATATACAGTTCCAAATCCAAAGGAAGTAAAGAAGTGCGAAACTGAAATCAATTATGTACCAAAGGGCGAAGATAAACACTTTAGAGAATGCTATGTTGTCTTAGAAGAAGGCGCAGACGCAAACAAAATCAAAAACGAAATTATCAATATGCCAAACTACTTTAAAGGTTACAAAACAACAGTTAAGTTTGTAAGCGAAGAAAAGTTAAAGAAAATGCAAGAAAAACTTTATCACAGAGGCGAAGTTGTAAAATGCTATCCTTGTGCAGAAAAATACAAAACACAAGTTAAATTTACACTTGACCTTGAAAGCAACCCTTGCTTTACAGCAGATGTAATGCTCACCTGCTCTAACGCAATCGTAAACTTTAAAAAAGATAAAAAATATGGTGCATTCTCAATATTTGATATTCCACCTGTATGTCTGTCACTTGAGTCTAGAAGTGATTTAATTAAAAAATATTTATAATACAGACAAAAAGGAAAATAAAAAAATGAACAATAAAGAAATAGAAAAAAAGTGGCAAGACATTTGGGAAAAAGAACAAGTGTTTAAGGCCGAAGACTTTAGCGACAAACCAAAATTTTATGGATTATTAGAATTCCCTTACCCATCAGGAGTTGGACTTCATATGGGTCATATTAAGGCTTATTCTTCACTTGAAACAGTTTCAAGAAAGAAAAGGCTTGAAGGATACAATGTTTTATTCCCTATGGGTTGGGACGCTTTTGGTCTTCCAACAGAAAACTATGCAATAAAAAACAATATTGCCCCAAGAATTGCAACTGATACAAATATTGCAAACATTAAAAGACAATTTAAAGAAGCTGGTTTCTCTTTTGACTGGAGCCGCGAAATTGATACAACAGACCACAACTATTACAAGTGGACACAATGGATTTTTATCCAATTGTTTAAAAAAGGTCTTGCTTATAAAAGTAAAGCTTTAGTTAACTACTGCCCAACTTGTGATGTTATCTTAAGTAACGAAGAAAGCCAAGGTGGCGAATGTGATAGATGCCACACACCTATTGTACAAAGAGAAAAAGAAGTATGGTTTTTAAAGATTAGAGACTATGCAGAAAGACTTTTGAGTGGCTTAGAAAAAGTTGACTTCCCTGAAAGAATCAAGGAAGAACAAAGAAACTGGATCGGAAAATCAACCGGTGCTGAAATCAACTTCAAAACAAAAACTGCTGACGGAAAAGAAGATGTTTTAACAGTTTATACAACAAGAGCAGACACATTGTTTGGTGCAACATTTATGGTTGTTGCCCCTGAACACCCTATTGTAGAAAAATACGCAACTTCTATTAAAAATATCGAAGAAGTTAGAAACTATCAAGCAGAAGCAAAGAAAAAGAGTGAGTTTGATAGAGTTCAAATGAACAAAGACAAAACAGGTGTTAAACTTGATGGATTGTGTGCTTTAAACCCTATGACACAAAAAGAAATTCCTATCTTTATTGCAGACTATGTAATGATGGGATATGGTACAGGTGCTATTATGGCAGTACCAGCACACGACACAAGAGACTATGATTTTGCAAAGAAGTTTAATCTTCCTATTATCCAAGTTATCAAAGGTGGCGACATTGAAAAAGAAGCTTACACCGATATTAACTCAGGAGAGATGATGAACTCTGATTTCTTAAACGGCAAACCTGTAAAAGATGCAATCAAGGCAATGATTGATTACGTTACAGAAAAAGGTTTAGGAAAAGCAAAAACAAATTATCAAATGAAAGATTGGGCTTTCAACCGTCAAAGATATTGGGGCGAACCATTCCCTATTATCTATTGTCCAAAGTGTGGAACAGTTACCGTTCCAGAAGACCAACTCCCATTAAAACTTCCAGAAGTCAAAAACTTCAAACCATCTAAAAATGGTGAATCTCCACTTGCACAAATTCCTGAATGGGTAAACTGCAAATGTCCATATTGCGGTGAAGACGCAAAAAGAGAAACAGACACAATGCCACAATGGGCTGGTTCATCATGGTATTTCTTAAGATATATGGATCCAAACAACGACAAAGAACTTGTAAACAAAGATAAAGTCAAATATTGGGGACCAATTGACTGGTACAACGGTGGTATGGAACACGTTACACGTCACTTGATTTACGCAAGATTCTGGAATATGTTCTTATACGATATCGGTGTTACCCCTTATGAAGAACCTTTCTCAAAAAGAACTGCTCAAGGTTTAGTTCTTGGCGAAGACGGAAACAAAATGAGTAAAAGTTTAGGAAACGTTGTCGACCCTGTAAAAATTATCGAAGAATACGGTTGTGATGTTTTAAGACTTTATATATTATTTATGTCAGACTACGAAAGTGCTGCTCCTTGGTCAAACACAAATATTAGTGGTTGCAAGAGATTCTTAGAAAGAGCAGAAAGAATGAGTGAATTTGTTGATGATTTCAACGGTATTCACCCACAACACTCACTTATCTTAAACGAAACAATCGTTAAAGTTACAAACGATATCGAAACACAAAAGTATAACACAGCAATTTCTCAACTTATGACATTTACTAATACTATTTATAATGATAAATATATCAGTAAAGAAGAATACAAAACTTTCTTAACATTGCTTTATCCATTTGCACCACATATGGCTGAAGAAATGAATGAAAGAATTGGAAACGAAACTTACATCTGTAAATCAACTTGGCCAAAAGAACTTAAGGTTGTTGCAAAGAAAATCATCAATATGCCTGTACAAATCAACGGCAAGATGAGAGGCACAGTTGAAATGGAAGAAAACTTAGACCAAGAAACAGCAATCAACATTATTTTAGAAAACGAAAAAATTCAAAACTTTTTAAAAGATGTTGAAATTGTAAAGACAATTTTCGTTCCAAACAAAATCACAAACTTCATTGTAAAATAATAAAAATAAAAACACCAAATTAAACGATTTGGTGTTTTTTGTACGGTTTTTGGTACATAAACTGTAGTACACTGCTTATACAAAACAAAAAAAGGAGTGTATTATGAGTAGTTTTGATAAAGTTATAGGATATGACTCAGTAAAAAGAGAAATTAAAAGGCTTTGTGATGTCATAAAGAACAAAGAAAAATATCAAAGTTTGGGTGTTACACCACCAAGGGGATTGATGCTATACGGAAAACCAGGGGTAGGTAAAACTTTGATGGCAACATGTTTTATTGAAGAGAGTGGAAAAAAATCTTTTATATGCAAAAAGAATTTACCTAAAGAAGAATTTATAAAACACATTAAAGATGTGTTTGAAGAAGCAAAAAAGACTGCCCCTTCAATTATTCTTTTAGACGACCTAGACAAATTTTCAAGCGAAGGTCCAAGGCCTAATCAAGAAGAATATTCAACAATACAATCTTGCATTGACGACTTAAAAGATTATGACGTTTTTGTACTTGCAACTGTTAATAGTTTTTTACAAATTCCAGACTCTCTTTTAAGGTCAGGCAGATTTGACCTAACAATAGAAATTGAAAAGCCAAAAGGTAAAGACGCCGAGAAAATTATAAAACATTATCTTTCAACAAAAAAATCTATCGCTGATTTAGACACAAAACAACTTGCAAGAATTTTAAACGACAGGTCTTGTGCAGAACTTGAAAGCATAATAAATCAAGCAGGCATTTACGCCGGTTTTGAAAACAAAACAACAATTGAGTTTGACGATATTTTAAGGGCGTCAATACGCTTGGTTTACGAAGCCCCTGAAACAATTCAAAACAACACTCCACGTGACGACGAAATAATTGCTTACCACGAAGCAGGACACGCTGTTGTTGCAGAGTTGTTAGAGCCAGGGAGCGTAACAATTGTTTCGGTAGGTGCACACGAAGGGCTTATCGGTGGTTTTACATCTTACTACAGAGATGAAGAAAAATATTGGAGATCAATCGACTCAATGAAAAATCGTATTTGTTGTTTGTTGGGTGGAAAGTGTGCAACCGAAATACATTATGGAAAAATTGACACAGGCTGTGTTTCTGACATTGAGCGTGCAGCAGGAATTATTAGAAGATTTATAGCAGAATACGGCTCACTAGGGTTTGAAAAATGCTCTCCTGTGCCACATTTTGATTTGTCGGATAATTTTAAGTACAAACAAGAATGTGCCATTGTAGACGAATTGTCGCACTTTTATCAACAAGTTAAAGAGCTTTTAAACAAAAATAAAAACTTTCTAGATAAAGTCGCAACAGTTTTACAAGAAAAGAAATTGATAACAGAAAAAGATATTAAAACAATAAAAGAAACACTATAGAAACAAAAAAAGAATTGGGATAAAATATCTCAATTCTTTTTGTTTTTTATTGCTTTGCGTTAACATTTGTTTTTCCGGTTGTTTCGATAACAACTTTTCCATAGATACCATCATACAATCCTTGTGTGTATACAGTGTCAGATGCGCTCTTTGCGTAACCAACTCTGTATTCTGAATTATACTTTGGCTCTTCAATAAAGTCTTCGTCTCCTGAAACAATTGTTGAATATGTGCCTGCACCCAAGCCGAAACTTGCGTATCCGTTTACAAGCAATAATCTTCCAATGCCACCACCTTGAATTGCTGCAATATAAGTTATGCCGATACTTACATTTCTGCCACCGGCTTTAATGTATGTATCTTTTTTCATATCAAGGAAGTGTATATCCATCTTTCCTTCTGCTTTTAATGAAGAAACTTTTACGTTAAGTGCGCCCCTTAAGTTGTTTACAACAACGTCACCCGTTTCGGTATCAATTGTAAGGTCGCCTTCGATAACTCTATCTACACCGTCAAGTTGTGCCCCACTATTGTATGTTACAGAAATAGGACCTGTGGTTGTAACAACTTTAATATCATCATAAGCGTTTGCAAGAACAACATTTCCTGTTGTTGCATCGATACCAACATTTCCAATAGAATCTGTTATATTAACATTACCAGAACCAACGTCTAAAATGTGTGAATCGGTTGTATTAGTATAATATAATCTTTTGATTGTAACATTGTTGTGATTTTTTGTAACTTTTGAAGCTAATGTAAATCTAGCATAAACGCTTCCTAAGTTCATATCAGATTTATCAACCGTAACAGCAAGTAATGTTTGTGCTTCTTTTGCACCAATTTGTTGTGCTTTAAAACTTACATAACTTGCAGCAATTTTTACGTTACCCTTTATGTTTCCAAAGTCGATTGTAGGTCCTTTGTTTTCAACAAAAGAGTAAACTTCTAAGTTGCCTGTTAAGGTTGGGGTTTGAGTGCTATTTACAAATGACAACTTGCCTGTGTCAGTTGTAAATTTAATACTTGCATCAACAACTTCAGCATAGTTAAATGTTACATCTCCTGTTGTTGTGTATAAGTAATAATTTGTTGCGCCTTTTGGATAATCAATTTGGATTTCTCCACCTTGGGTTGAATTTGCATAAAATTTCTTTGCGATACAACTTGCTTCGTTGTTCTTTGTTGAAAAACCAACTCTGCCTTTTTCTGTGTTTACAGATAAAACTTCCAACTCTAAAGGCAAGTAAACTGTAAGCATAGGATTATTTTCGCTAATCATAACCCCTTCTGGCTCGATAACGTTTAAGACAAGGGTTTTATAAGTTGTTCCACCAACTTCTTCACTATAAGACTTTTCTACAACATTTGCAGATACATATAAACTTGATGTTTCTGCCCTTACAAAGCCAGATAAACCTTGTCTATGTGAATATGAAACAATACCTTCTTTATCACTTGGCATAAAGTAAACTTGTGTAAGTTTTGTGTTTACTTCAACTGCAACAAAATCAGTTGGCTTAATTTTAGATTCTGCCGTGAATTCTTCTTGTATAACTTGATTATAGTTTAAATACTTATAATTTAAAATTTGTGTACCAGGGGCAAAATACATAATTGCTAAAATTACTGCGACAATTGCCACAACGCTACCAACAATTATGAAAAAATATAATAAAAATTTCTTAAAAAAATTCATATATTGCCTCCTTATTTTATTTTAAATTATTTTAATATGTTTGTCAAACAACTTAGTCCTTAGCGCCGATAGTTGCTTTAATTCTTCTAACACCAGCACTGCTTGCTTCTTCTTTTACAATTTTAAATGAAACAAGGTCGCCTGTGTTTTTAGCGTGTGGACCACCACAAATTTCTTTGCTGACATCTCCCATTGTATAAACTTTTACAACATCGCCATATTTGTTTTCAAAAACACCCATAGCGCCAGATTTCTTTGCGTCTTCTAGTGACATTTCTTCACAAACAACAGGAATGTTTTGTTTGATTGCGTCGTTTACAAAGTCTTCAACTTTTTGTTTTTCTTCATCAGTTAGTTTATGGTCACAGTTAAAGTCAAAACGAAGTCTTTCAGGTGTGATATTGCTTCCCCTTTGGTGAATATCGCCTGAAACAATTTTTCTAAGTGCTGCTTGAAGCAAGTGTGTTGCTGTGTGAAGTCTTGCAGTTTGTTCGCTTGTATCACTTAAGCCACCCTTAAACACTTGTCCTGCATTTGCTTTTGATAAGTCTTGGTGTTTTTTAAATGCTTCGTTATAACCATCAATATCAACAGTCATACCCTTTTCGTTTGCCATCTCAATTGTAAGTTCGAGTGGGAAACCAAATGTGTCGTATAGTCTAAATGCTGTTTTACCATTTAGGACGCCATCTTTCATAAATGAAGAAACTTTTTCAAATTCCTTAATACCTGCAGTGATAGTTTTTGAAAATTTTTCAACTTCTTTTACAAACTCTGAAATTGTTGTTTCTGCATTATCTTTCATCTCGACATATTCGTCTTTGTAATATTCAAGATAAACTTTTACAACTTCAACAAGTTTTACATCTTCGATTTCTAATTTTCTTGCGTGGTTTAGAGCACGTCTAATAAGTCTTCTTAAAACATAACCTTGCATAACATTTGAAGGAACAAGGCCTTCAGCAAGAAGGAATGATGCTGCTCTTAAGTGGTCAGCAATAATTCTAAATGACCTTTTTGTTTGGTCGTTATCTGTATATTTCTTTGTTGTTAAAGTTTCCATAGTTGCAATTGCTTTTGCAAATGCTTCGTTTTCGTAAACAGATTCAAAACCGTTAAGGGTTGCAATTGTTCTCTCAAGCCCCATACCTGTATCAACGTTTTTGTTTTCAAGTGGAGAGATGTTGCCATCTTTGTCTTGCTTAAATTGCATAAAAACATCGTTCCAAATTTCAAGATATTTTCCACAATCACAAGCAGGAGAACAAGTGTCACAACATTTTGGTTTGCCTGTGTCAAAAAACATTTCTGTATCAGGGCCACAAGGTCCACCACCTTCAATACCCCACCAGTTGTTCTTTTTAGGTAAGAAGAATATCTTATCTTTTGGCATACCACATTTTTCCCAAAGTTCAGCACTTTCTGTATCCCTTGGTGCATTTTCGTCACCTGCAAAAACGCTAACTGCAAGCCTATCAACAGGGATTCCGAGATAATCTTCGCTTGTTAGAAATTCAAAGCTCCAAGGTATCATTTCTGCCTTGAAATAATCTCCTAAACTCCAATTTCCAAGCATTTCAAAAAAAGTACAGTGAGAGTTGTCGCCAACTTCGTCAATATCAATTGTTCTTAAGCATTTTTGTACGTCTGCAATTCTTGTACCTGCTGGGTGTTTTTCACCGAGTAAAAATGGAACAAGTGGTTGCATACCAGCAGATGTAAACAAAACTGTACCATCATTTTCTGGTAATAATGAAGCTGAAGGGATAATTTTGTGTCCCCTTTCTTCAAAAAATTTAAACCATAGTTTCTTTAATTCTTTTGCTGTTAATTTTTTCATTTTTGTATTTTCCTATTTATTAAAATTTGTCGTCAATATCATTTATGTCAACTTCTTCCATTGTCACTTCTTCTGGTGCTGGTGGTGGTGGAACAGGTTCTGGCATTTTTGTAAGAGAAGCAGATTTTTCAACCTTTTCTTCTTCAACGCCATCTTCAGTTGCAAAACCACAATCTAAGAATGTTGTAATTTCTGGAATCCATTTAAGTTTGATTGTTGCAAGTTGACCATTTCTGTGTTTTGCGATAATAAGTTCGCACATATTTTCGCCGTCAACAACTTGTACGTCGTTGTATTTGCTTGGGTTATGAATAAACATAACGATATCAGCATCTTGTTCGATAGAACCACTTTCACGAAGGTCTGATAGGACAGGTCTGTGGTCTTGTCTTTTTTCTACTTCACGAGAAAGTTGAGATAGAACAATGATTGGAACATTAAGTTCTCTTGCGGCGACTTTTAAGTTACGAGAAAGTTCACTAACTTCATTTTGACGGCTTTCGGCTTTTTTGCCACCTGTCATAAGTTGAAGGTAGTCAATCATAATAAGGTCAAGGCCTTTTTCTCTTTTTAATCTTCTACATTTGTTTAAAATTGCAATCGGTGTGTTAAGTGAAGAGTCATCAACAAAGATTTGCGCTTCTCCTAACTTCTTGCTACCTGCCCAAAGGGCTTGCCAATCTTCAGGAGTAAGTTTTCCGTCGATTGCTTTTTTCATATTAACACCTGAAACACCACAAAGTGATCTTTGAGCAAGTTGCTCTTTTGACATTTCAAGTGAGAAAACTGCACAGTTTCTTTTGCCTTGAATTGCGGCATAGTTAACAATGTTCATCGCTAAGCTTGTTTTACCAACAGAAGGACGCGCCGCAAGGAAAATAAGGTCGCTGTTTTGCAAACCGTTTGTAACTTTGTCTAAAGTTTTAAGTCCTGTAGGAATACCCTTAAAGGCGTGTTTATCTTTTGCGATTTTATCAAATTTGGCAATAACATTATTTAATGGTTCGCCAATATGTGTAAGGCCACTATCTTCTTCGTCTTTTGCAATATCATAAACTTGTTTTTCGGCATAACCTAAAACATTATCTTTCCCGTCTTCGTCATATTCGTATGACTTTTCAATAATGTTTTGGCTTGCTTTGATTAAGTTTCTTAAAACAGAATCTCTTTTTACAATATTTACATAGTGCATAAAGTTTGCAGCAGATGGAACAATGTTTGTTAAAGTTGTGATATAGTCGATTCCACCGACTGATTCCATAGCACCCATTCTTTCAAGTTCGTCAGTAAGTGTAACAAAATCGATAGGTTTGTTTTCTTGATAGATTTTGTTCATCGCTTCAAAAATTGTTTGGTGGGCTTGTGTATAATAATCATCTTGTTTAAGTTTGTTCATAACTTGAACAGGAACATTATCGTCAATTAAGCAACAACCTAAAACAGATTGCTCAGCTTCGATGCTGTGTGGCATCATGCGAGTATTACGAGTTCTCTTTTTCTTGTTTGTATTTTTGTTTTCCATTTATTTCTCCTTGGGGTTAGTCTGCAAAAGGGTCTCTTTCTTTATTTTTGTCTATAGGTTTCGCTTCTTCTTTTTTATCTCTGTTGTTTGAGATAACAATTGTCAAAAACAATCCCAACAACAACATAACAAAAATAACTACATAGACAACTGCACCCTTATATGTTTCTGGCATAAGATAACTTAACAAAAAGTTTACTGCAATTATGATAGGCACGGTTATCGCAAGCATTATACCATATCTTTTTAAAACTTTCGCGTAGAAAAGTTTTGCGTCAAACACTTCTTGTTGTGCTTGTCTGTATTGTTTTCTTTTTGACATTTGTTTCTCCTTTTAGTTAATCATAAATTCTGTCTATCCAATTTTTATTTTTTGGTGGCTTTTTATCGTCATCTTTTTTTGACTTATTTTCTTTTTTGCCATCATCTTTTGGCTTATCGTCTTTATCTTTTTTGTCTTCTTTTGGTTTTTCTTTCTTCTTGTCTTCTTTATCTTCAATCACAATTTCTTGTGTTTTAGGTGTGTTTTTCTTTTTTATGATAAATGCAACTGCAAACATAATTGCAACAATTACAAAAGTTGCTGCGATTGCGATAACATACCAAATCATAACATTTGCATAATTTCTTGTGATTGTAATTGTATCGTCAAAACTTGTAAGGTCCCAAGTGTGTACATAGTAATTATCTTGCTTTTCGACCTTTGTGGCATTTGAGTGAACTCTTTTATATGGAGTTTTGTATTGATACTTAACATTTGCGTCACTAAACTTATATCCATCTCCATCAGCAAAGCAAGCCTTGATTGCATCTTCTAGGGTTGTGCCTTCTTCGATAATCAAATCAACTTCGACAGGTTTTTTTGTATTTTCGTGAGAAGTGATAAGTTTGTTGCCTTGTTTTGCCATATCGACAGTGTATGTTGGAGAAAGTTCGTTTTCTTTTCCAGAGTAAACTGTCCATGAACTTTTTGCCTTGTAGATATCGTATCTAAAGACAGGTGTTTCGCCATTGTAATTTAATGGGAAACATTCTTGAATATATTTTGTTAAAAATGTTTCGTCTGTTTGTGTTAGGTCTGAGTCAAGTGGTACATCTGCAAGGAAGTTTTTTCCAAGTTTTAAAGTCTTTGTACCATCGTCCCCCACTTCAACTTCAAAAAGGTCAGGGTAATTGTAGAAAAGATATGAGTAAATACTACCATAAGCTTTTGTTAGAATAATCTTGCCGTTTTCGATAAACAATTCAGTATCACCCGTATAGTAGGCGTAAAGAAGTTGATATTCTTCTAACTGTTCAACACCACTTACTTCCCACTCGGCACGTCTTTCTCTCCAATAAGTTTCCATATTAAGATTATATCCAACCATAACATCGATAACTTTGTTTTTGACTTTTGTAAGAGTAGACACGTCCATATCGCCTGTGTCAATGTCCACAACGATTTCTTGTACAAGTGCCCCATCTGCAAATTTTACAGAGAAAGTAACATTAGCACAACCGAATGTGAAAAGGGTTACAAAAACAAGCATTAGACATACTAGAACTTTCTTAACCACATAACCTCCAAATTTTTCAACAAAAAAGCATAAGCAAACATTTGCCTATGCTAATAATATATAACAAACTGAAAATATTTACAAGTAAAAACCAAAAATTAGATAAATCTATACATTATAACTAAAAATATTACCATAAATAATTTTCTTAAAAGTTTCGATATCTAAGTCAACACAAACTTGTGCGTTTGGTTTTTCGGCACCAACTTCACACTTGATGTATCCATACTCTGTGCCGTCGTCTTTTTTGTAATATTTTATAGCAATTTTTGCATCTTCAACCTTAAAAATTTCTGGTGTAATTACATATAGGGCAGCGCAACTATCGTGAACAGCTGCACCATATTTACCCATATGGAAATCATGATATTTATCAAACATTTTGCCGATAATTTTACCAACTGAATTTGCGTGTCTTATCTTTTCGATTTCTTCTTTATCAAAGAAAGCAAAGTGGCCAAGTTCCATAGGAACCATAACAAGTGGAACGCCACTTTTGATAACAATTTTTAAAGCTTCTGGGTCAAAAGCGACATTGAATTCTCTATAAGGAACAGTGCTGCCATCTTCGTCTTTGCTGCCACCCATAAAAACGATTTTTTTAATCATTTTTGCAGCGTCGCCATACTCGGTTAACAATCTTGCGATGTTTGTCATAGAACCGATACAAATTAAGGTTGTGCCTTCTAATTCGTGTTGTTTTAAGTAATAATAGATTGCATCTTCGCCTTTAAGTTCGATAGGTTTTCTCTTAGGTGCTGGAAATTGATATCCACCAAGACCTGTTGAGCCTTGTGCCATTGAAGCATAAACTGCTTGCCTTACAAGTGGACCTGAAGCACCGATAGATACAGGTGGTTCTTTTCCAACAGGTTTTCCAAAAACATCTACAAGTTTAAGTGCGTTTTTTACAGTTTCTTCAATAGTTAAGTTACCACTGACTGTGCTGATTAAATTAAGATTTATATTGCTTGTGTTTATAAGGTTTAAAATCGCAACTGCATCATCAATCCCTGGGTCGCAATCAACAATAACATTTTCGTATAACATAAAACTTCCTTTCTTTAGCCGATGTCGCCGTTTTCTTCTGCAGCCTTTCTTTTTAAGGCTTCGATTTTCATTTTCTTTCTTTCTTCTTTTGTTGGAAGTGGTTTTGTTGCTTTTTGACCGATATCATATCTGCTGTCTTGTGTATAGAAAATTTCTTTGCAGTGTTTTTCTATTCTTGTAACAAAATCTTCAAACAATTGGAAAGTATTATCATTTGATAAAAGTTTGATTTGAATAAGTTCTGTGTTGTTCTTTCTTTTGGTAATATTGTTTTGAACTTGAATTTTTTGGTTTGTAAGTTCAACTTTCAATCCACCATATCCAAAAAGCAAATACCTTGTTTGTCTCATCTTCATAATCAAAGTAACTTGCATTTGTTCAAACAACTTATCAGGGTCAAATTTCAAAGTATTTGTAAACATTGAGTTTAGGGCATTGTTCAAAAAGAAAAAGTGTTTTGACAATTTATCCCTTGGGTTTATCTCTTTTTCTCTCTCGTGTGCTCTTAGGTTATCTGAATAAAAGAGTTGTGGGTTTGGGTGCAATCTTTTAATTCTTAAAATTGCTTTATTGCCGATAATTCTCTTTCTTAACAACAACTCATTTTGCTCTAAAATCTTTTTGTCGTTGTCCATATAAACATCGGTGATTGTGCAGAACTCTGGTTTATCCAAAGTGTATGTGGTAAGCCCCCTACACTCCCTTATAAAATGTGAAAAAGTGTTGGCATCAAAAACCATATATCTTCTTTCAGTTTTTAAAACATCAAGCATAAAACAACCTCCGCCAAATACATTTTAAACAAATTACTTTTTTTTGGCAAACGAATTATGCTTAGTTTGTGAAAAAAAACAAAAAACCATCAAAGTTTAATGATTTTTTGTATAAAAACTTTAGTTTTGTTCAAAATTATGCAAAGGAGAATTTTATGAACTTTAAAGAATCAAAAACAGCAAAAAATCTAGCCCGAGCCTTTGCCGGAGAGTGTCAAGCAGGGGCCAGATATCAGTTTATTGCACAAACTGCCGAAAGCGAAAAACAAGCATACCTTAAATCACTTATGAAATCCCTTGCAAAACAAGAAATGACACACGCAAAATTGTTTTGGGACCTTATACAAAAACATGCAAAAGGAAGTGCCGAAAATATAGAAATAACAGCAGGTTATCCTTATCGAGGTGGCACTCTTTGTGAAATGTTAGAGCATTCTGCCCATAACGAAAAATCTGAAAATGTTTCCATCTACCCTAGTTTTGCAAGTATTGCCGAAGACGAAGGATTTGAAGATGTCGCCCTAACCTTTAGACAAGTTGCCTTAGTTGAGCACGAACATTTTCAAACCTTAAACGAACTGCACGATAGATATAAAGACAAAACAATTTACAGCCTAGAAAACGAAAGTGAGTGGAAATGTTCACAATGTGGTTTTACGATTTTTGATAAAAAAGCCCCAGAAAACTGCCCACTGTGTTCTTTCCCTAAGGGAAGTTTTGAGTTTAAACTCACCCAAAACAAACCACAATAAAAAAAGACCCAAATCTTTGGGTCTTTTTTGTTTTAAGTATTATTCTGTTGGAGTATCATCCATAGAAATTCCAAGTGGAACAATTTCTGTATAGTTTCCTGCTCTGTATCTTTCAAGAGCAACATCTGTAAGTTGTGGATATTCTCCAGCAGCTTTCTTTTCTGGTGAATAATCTTTATGGAAATGAGCACCGTGGAGAACTTGAGTGTCTTCCATATATCCTACAAATTCTTCAAACTCTGCAGTTTCTGCTTCGTGAATAGCAGTCATGTCTTCACCAGCCTCTGCTGCTTCTTCAGCTTGGATAGCACTTAATCTTCCAAAAAATGCATCTTTAATCATAGGTAAAGTAAGAAGATCTGGGTTTGCCATACAAGCAAACAAATTTAAGTCATCTCTTGATGCATCTCCCAAACAAACTGCTGTAACAGAAGGTCTTGCAGAAATAAGTGAATAATAAGTAACAGGAATTTCTTCCCTTGTTACGGTATAGTGATAACCTTGTCTACCTTTTTTGAATAACTTGCTAGAAAGGTTTACTTCAACACTGTCAGCAATTCCCATTGATTCAGCAGATGCAGATCCATAGAGTGCAGCCCCACATTTAATTCTATCTTCAACATCTTCCTTTGTGTGTTTAAATGTTGTTGCCATTGATTTATGTGTAAACATATATTTTCCCCCTTAAGTATTTAAACTTATCTTATTATAACACAAAACTCCTAGGAGCGCAATACCTAGGAGTTATTTTGTGTAAATTATTCATCTTGGTCATCATATGTTTCAATGTTTTTTGAAACAAGATTGTTTAATGAACTTAAGAAGTCGTCTTCTTCGTTTTCAGCTTTCTTTTCAGGCACTGAACCTGGCATTGCCATATTTAACATTGCGTTAATATCGTCTTGTGCTTTCTTTGCATCTAACTGTGCATCTGCCTTTTTAGAAAGAGCTTTTTTCTTAGGTTCCTTTTCTTCCTTTTCAGCCTTTGGTGCTTTAGGCTCCTTTGCTTTTGTTTCTTTCTTTTTAGGTTCGTTTTTGTCAACTGCTTTTTTGACTTCTTTTTTCTTCTTCTCAACAATTTCTGCAAATTCTTCCTTTACGTCTTCTGCACTTAATTCTTTTTCTGCTTTCTTTGTTGTGGTTTTCTTTGTAGTTGTTTTCTTTGTTGTCTTTTTAGCAGTGGT
>JAZSQZ010000063.1:0-2705 GCA_045538175.1 Clostridia bacterium | reverse complement strand
AGTAAATTCTGTTTTAACAGAGAAGAAGTAACAAAGTTTATCAATGATAACAACATAACAAAAGAAAACATACAAAATATTGTCGCAGTAGAAGACAAACATTTTATAATCTTCTATTGGGCAAAAAAGGCAAACTTGTTAAATGAATGATTCTGGAAAATTATACGAAGAAAGTGGTTTAGCAAAGCACGGTACATACAAGGGAATAAAGTATTTCATCAATGATGGAAAAATTTGCCCGTGTGCGTATATTGAAGTACCATCTGAGTTTCAGAATTTAAAAAATTTAGACAAAATAAAAAGAATGGTGAGCTCAACAGTTAATGGTGGATTGACTTACGAAGATACAATGCTGCGTTGTGGTGGTGACATTGTATTAGATAATACTGTTGTATGGGGCTGGGATTACGGTCATTATATGGATTATTGTAAACTTATACCTGGACCTGATGTAACATTTATGGGGCATAAGTGGACAATTGACGAAATCTTGCAGGAATGCGTAAATGCGATAGATATTTTAATGACCCGAACTTATGTAAACAAGAATTTACAACAATTTTACGAATAACCATTGACAAGATGGTTATTTTTTACTAAGTTTATACCGTAATTGAGAAAACAATTATAAAACAAAAAATGGTGATTGAATGTAAACAACAATTTACAAAAAAATCGCAAAAAACCATTGACAAACTTAAAATTGTTTTCTATATTATAAACAACAACAAACAACACTAACACTTAACCAATGAGGTTTCACTATGAAGAAGAACAACACCAACAACACTGCAAAGAAGAACAACTCTGTCAAGAAGGCTGCCGCTGTGAAGGTCGCCGGCGCCGCTCCGGTTGCTGAAAAGAAGGTCCGCACTCGCACTTGCGTTGAACCGCTCACCGCTGACGAAGCTGCCGAACTTCAGACCTGGCTCCTGAAGCACAAGATGTGCATTAAGGACGCAAAGAAGAATATCCGCGTTTATCGCTACCTTGGTCACAAGAACAACAAGATTCTCACTTCCCAGGACTTCGTCTATGTGGTTGGTGCTGATGCCTATCGTGAAAATCCGGAACAGGTTCACATGGACATCTTGAAGCTCTCCAAGCAGGTGATGAACTCCCACCGCGAAGTTAAGAATGGTGACTATGTGGCAAAGATGGCAAAGGTTGAAGAAGACCTTCTGATGAACCACAAGATCCATATGATTTGGACTAAGTCCAAGACTGTGAAGTTCATGAAGTTCAACCACGTCATTACTGACGCTTCTGTCCTCGCCCCGCTCAACACTTATGTGAAGAACAACACTGCGGCGCTCACCACCAACCGCATTTACGAAACGAAGGACAACAAGCACCTTGAAATCTTCCAAAAGATGGCTCAGATTTTTGAAGAATTTGACCCGTCTATCCCGTTCTATGATTGGAAGTCCTTCCGTTACATTACGAAGAATGGTCAGGTGGTTGCTGCTTACTCCCGCCCCGATATGTCTGACAAGATCGTTGAACACTTTGAAAAGGGTATTCAGGACAAGTTCGGCTACAACCTGAACATTATGAAGGACAACTTCATTGATGATGTGGTTGCAAAGTTCAACTAATTAGAACTCATACAACTGGCCTCGCCGAAAGGCGGGGCTTTTCTGCGTAAAGGAGAACTTATGGATTTTATTGAATTTATTGAAAACAAAAAAACTTTGCTGGCTCAGTATTCATTTCAATACGAAGAGTTCTTGGGTAAGAATGATTATCTTAGGTCTACAAAAATGACCCCGCATTACAGATTTACTTACGAATTTTCCGAAGCCAAGCCTGCTATTGTTGTTGAATTTTCGTATGTTCAAGATAAGCCAGATGTGCTTTGGGTTTATTACAATAGCATTTTAAGTTTGTATTCGCCATCTGGGAATAATTCAGTTACTTCTAAGCACTTTAATCAAGAAGTAAAAATTGATAAGTTCAAAGAAGATGTATTTGAAAAATGGCTTGTGAGCCAAGTAAATTCTGCTAATAACTTTTTGATGTGCGAAAAGAAGAAAGTCGTGGAACGAAACATTAAGAAAATGGAAAAAGATTTTAAATGAAAAAGATTGAAGTTATTGAATATTGTAAACAATTCGGGTGTACTGTTAGTTCAGAACCATTTGGTGAAAAAGTAATTTATGATGGTTATGAACTCATTACCTTTTCAGGTAACACAGTATATTATCCGATTGATGTTGAAATTGTTTTTACCAAACACTATCTTCTATACAGGAAAAGCAACACAAACAATGTGTTCAGAATTTCTACTATAAATTCTAGTACAACTTTAAGTAGATTTGGTGTAAAACAACTTCAAGATATTCAAGAAATTTTCATTCCAGCTTTGAAACAAGCAATCGCTGAGAAAAATCTTTTTGAAGTTTATAAAGAGGATTTTGTATGAAATACTGTAATGTGTTAGAGGAAATTGAAAAAGTTCCGACTATTACATTTTTATCTGATGAAGAAAATTGGTACGGCGTGAGGCATTGCGTTCAAGCTGTATTTCGTATTGTTAAATCAGCTGGTGCTTACTATGCTTATATCGCTTATGGTTTGGGTGTAGATGCTGATTATGTAAAAAATGGTGATACTAATTACTTGTATGTAAAAGGAAAAGATGGCAAAAAATGTACCTGTTGGGAAGATTACAATAAAATCAGAATTTCTGATACAAAAGAAAT
>JAZSQZ010000023.1:0-2742 GCA_045538175.1 Clostridia bacterium | reverse complement strand
AAAAATGGTATTGACAAGGTGAAAATAAAATACTATATTATGACTGTTGATTTGAGAAATTGAATGAACACAAAAAATTGAGAAATCAATTAAGCGAAATCTTTTGCCTAACACAGATCTAATCTGGTCTGAAGGCACTATGGATGTACTGAAAAGGTATTTGAAGTAGGTATGGGATAATCGCAAGAACATAGGGTAAACTGCGTAACTATTAGTTAGAGGTTTATATGTCTGTGGTGATTTGGAGACCCAGGGCACCACAGGCTACGGAACAGATGTGGCGTCTGAGTTCAAATATGAGTCGCTAAAGCCGAGGTAGTGAGAGTTTTATCGGATGACAGATATGCTATTTTTGGCACAGATTGCCGATATGTGTGTAAAACCACACCAGTGACTTATAGCATTGAAAGGGGTAGCTGCCGAGTAAATGTGTTGCTGTGACCTAATAATGTTTGGTTATTTCATTAAAGGTAAACCCCAGTCCTTTAAGTTTCGTTTAATTGATTTTTCAAATGATTACCAGAAAAGTAAAAATCTGAAAATCAAAAGATATACATAATAGAAATAGAGGAAATAAAATGCAAATGCTAAAGTCAAATAAGTTTAATTATAATGAATGGTGCTTCGCCGCCAATCGTTTTGATGCAAGCATTCCTGCACAGATTTCTTTTGGTGGTGATGTTGAACTTCGCAGTGAGGATTATCCACCAGGAACCTAGTTCACAAAGAATATTTTAGAATTTATCTAAAACCCTTTGTGAACAGCCACAAAGGGTTTTTTGTTATGTTGAGAAGGTCTTTGTAAAAAACAATTTACAACCTGACCCATTGACAAAACAAAAAATGTTTACTAGATTTTCTATTATCACAAATTTAGAACTCGTGAAGTTCTAATGTAGATTGAAATTCCGGCGTAACAGTAAAAGCAAATTCAGTTAAGGGTTACACTTCTAATTTGTTGTAAACGAAGTTGATTCCTACAAGCCTGTCAGAAATGACCTCCGGCTATGCTCCGATAAACGCATACGAATTTGTGAACAACATTTTGGGGCTTTAAGCTAGTTGGAAAACTTCCGCCCTTGCACGGCGGGTTCATCGGATCGTACCCGATAGGCTCCATTAACTTATTCTAGTGTACCCGAGCTGGTAGCAGGGGGTGGATTGTTAATCCATTACCGAAAGGTCGCCGCAGGTCCGAGTCCTGCCACTAGAGCTAAATCACAATGCAGGTAGTCCTGTAGTGGAGAAACCACTTAAAAAACAAATTCGGCCCTATCGTCTAGTTTTGGTCAGGACACAAGAATTTCACTCTTGAAACACCAGTTCAAATCTGGTTGGGGCTACTAACAAACTAATGGGTGTGTGGTGAAGTGGTTTAACACACTGGTCTGTCTAACCAGCACTCGCGGGTCCGAATCCCGCCATACTCGCTAAACAAAAAATGGTGGTAAACCACTGGTGCCGGAAGCACCTTAAAAACTTGCGGGGTATAGGCCAATCTGGTAGGTCGCTTGTTTTGGGAACAAGAAATTGTGGGTTCAAATCCCGCTATCCCGATTACAAACAAATTATGGGACTGTAGCTCAGTTGGTAGAGCGGAAGCCTGAAGAGCTTCGCGTCGGTGGTTCAATTCCACCCGGTCCCACTAACGCTTTTCGCCATAGTACGTGTCAAAATGGCAAAATGAGAAAGTAGTTCAACAGCGATTAGCCCTAGCATAACAACAGGTTATGAATGTGAAGTGGCAAGTTTGACAAGCGTTTCGCAAGTGGTAAGAACGAGTTGCTTCCGAAAAGGCAAGCCAGTATCTGATGACTGTTTAGGAAGTGTAAAATGCAAGTGTTATGTAGTACACGGACCATGCAAGGTAAATGAACTTATACTATGCCCACGATAGTCTTTCTCTCACAGAGTAGATGTTATGTGAAAAATACCAAGTGTTTCTTATTTACCTTCATCTACAAAATAAGATTATGGCTCGGTGGTGGAATGGCAGACACGCTGGTCTTAGAAACCAGTTCCGAGAGGAGTGAGGGTCCGAGTCCCTCTTGAGCCACTAGCTTGTATGTAACAAGCAACGAACCTTGACAAGGTCGCAACTGCATTTTTCACGCAGTTGGTTCTCAATGAACCGGCCCCTGAAGCCAAAAGCCGTATGGGAAAGCTGGTTCTGCTCATAGACCCGACTATGAGCTGCCCCTTATTTCACGAGGGGCAAAAGTTTCTGAAAATGTAATTTTTTGTGGTTCAAGATTATAAATATAATATGAATTACGATAAATTATATTATACAATTATTGAACGAAGCATAAAAGAAGAGAGAAAAGGGGTCCGTTTTAAGGGAAATGGTATTTATTATGAACAACATCATATAAAACCAAAATCATTAGGACGGAAAGGATAATGAAACAAATTTAGTTTTGTTGACTGCAAGGGAACATTTTATTTGTCATTGGCTACTTGTTAAAAGATTTAATAAAGGAACTAATGAACGAAGAAAAATGTTGTATGCTTTTTGGATAATGAAATCAAATCCAGATGATAATGGTAAAAGATACATAAATTCAAGAGCATACGAAACTTTGCGAATTGAATATTCTAATCTTATTAGTAATACAATGTCTGCTAATCAGAAAGGTGATAAAAATTCTTCTTTTGGTAAGCATTGGTTTACAAATAGTGATACTGGTGAATGTAAATCTTTTTATAAAGCACCAGATGAAAAATGGATAATAAGTCGGA
>JAZSQZ010000133.1:0-2020 GCA_045538175.1 Clostridia bacterium | reverse complement strand
CCTCCGACTTTATTTGGTTCAAATTATATCAATTACATTACTGCTAACAAGACTGAAAGAGAATGTGTGAGCAGTGCAGTTGTTATGGCTCGTTGTAATGGTTTCCTTACGATGAAGGAAATTAAAGCACAGCACGGTGGTCTTCGTGTTGGTGACCGAGTTTATTTTGTAAACAAGGACAAGAATTTTGCCGCATTCGTGATTGGCGAAAATTTTGGTGCAGATGGAGTTAATCTTCTCGGTGCCCATATTGATAGTCCTAGATTGGATATTAAGACGCAGCCTTTGTTTGAAGATGATGGAGTTGCCTACTTTGATACACAATACTATGGAGGTATTAAAAAGTACCAGTGGGTGACCAGACCTTTGGCTATTCACGGCAAGGTCTGTTTCAAAGATGGTTCTTCGTTGAATGTTGTAATTGGTGAAGACCAGAATGACCCAGTGTTCTGTATTAGTGATTTGCTTCCACACTTGGACAAAAATCTTTATGATAAGAAAGCTAGTGATTTTATCAATGGTGAAAAGCTTGATTTGATTGCTGCCACTACAGAACTTGAAGGTGAAGAAAAAGACGCTGTTAAGAAAAATGTACTCAAACTTCTAAAGGAAAAGTACGAACGCTTTGAAGAAGAAGATTTCCTTTCCGCAGAATTGGAAGTTGTTCCAGCCGGTGCAGCTCGTTGGTGTGGTTTGGATAAATCCCTTATTGCTGGCTATGGTCAAGATGACAGAGTTTGTGCTTATACTTCTCTTATGGCTCTAATGGACCTTGCCAAAGAAGACCACTGGGATAATACAATACAAAAGAATGTACCTAATGTTTTGAAGCGCACTGTTGGTTGTGTGCTTGTGGATAAAGAAGAAGTTGGTTCAATTTGTGCTACTGGTTCTAAGTCCCGTTGGTTGGAAGATGTTTTGTATTGTGTAACAGGTGCTACTGACAGAATGCACTTTGCAGATATGCTCTACAAGACTGATATGCTTTCTTCAGATGTAACTGCTGCTTATGACCCACAATTCGGCGATGTAGCAAATAAGTCTATGACTGCTAAGTTGAATGGTGGTTTTGTGCTTTCTAAGTACAATGGTGGCCGTGGTAAGTCTGGTGGTGCTGATGCTAATCCAGAATATATTGCACTTATTCGCAACATTCTTGATACTGCCGACATTAAGTATCAGTTTGATACTATGGGTAAGGTAGATGTTGGTGGCGGTGGAACTATTGCTTCCATTGTTTGCAATTTGAACATTAATGTAATTGACGCTGGTGTTCCAGTTCTCAATATGCACAGCCCAATGGAACTTACATCTGTTGAAGATGTTTACAATACCTATTTGGGTTATATGGCATTCTTTAAACACTAAAGGAGAAACAAAAACTATGAAAAAGCTACTACTATTAGCTGCGGCATTTTTGATGTTCGTTGGCTGTGAAGAAAAATATACTGCACAAGAATGCAGGAATGTTGTGCCACAAACTACAGTGGAAAAGATTGTGAAGGTTCCAAGTCTTCAGCTCTTTGATACTGTGTATTATGACACAAACATTGAGATTGAAATGTGGAACAGAACTGATAACAAGAAGTTCTGGTGGTCGCCTATCACAAGTGTTTATCTATACTGTGATACAATCGCCCACCCTGACATTCGTGGTTGTCAGGGAAACACTTACATTAAGATTGAAAGAGACTGGAGTTCTCCAAAGTTGAAGAGAATGTAGTATGAAGTTTAAGGTAGAAGTTAAAAAATGGGTTTGTGTAGTATCACAACCATCTTTTAAATACTTTATTCCAGTCATTACACCACCTATTATAAAAGATGTATCTGTGTGTATTGGCTGGCATAAAGGCGCTGCATTGGAATGGACTGTTTCTGGCTATAATCTTAAAGATGAAGGTAGTCAAATGGAAAGATATGCTGACTCTAAAGAACAAGCGATTGAAATAGCTGTGAAAATGTTTGAATACTTAAACTCTGATGAAAACATTAAACTTATAAAAGGAGCCAAAAATGGGAC
>JAZSQZ010000073.1:0-2035 GCA_045538175.1 Clostridia bacterium | reverse complement strand
ATTGACAAATGTACTTCGTGAAACCAAACTGATAGATATTTACAAGCCAATTCTTTTTATCTTCTGTTTCATAAATTTTTATAGACTTATTTTTCAAATACCAGCACTTTAATTTCACGGGGTCTTGGTAAAAATCTACTTGCTGTTTTGCAGCCAGTTCATTCATTTTTCCAATAAAATCTTCAAATTCAACATCAAGTAATCTTTTCTCTTGTATGTGTTCCTTATACTTTTTATCGTAAGTCACAGTTTTCTTACTCATTAAATTACGAATTAAGTCAACATATTCCTGTGCTTTAGAAGGTTCTTGTAGATTTATCACTGGAACTTTCCAATCAATATATCTTTTTCTTACATACAAACGGCGCCAATAATCTTGACCTGGTTCATAAAATCTTATACCACTTACATCATAATGATAACTTCCATCAGCATCAGCAGCAGCATTACAATCATATAAAAATGCTGTTTTATAACTGGTTCCATTATCGTCTTTTGGTGATGAAATATCTGTGTAAAGAATTGCTTCACAAGTCCAAGTAGTCTTATCTATTTTATAAGTCCAAGCATTTCCAGTCAAATCACACATCTTTTTGAGTGTTTCTTCAACTAATTTCATATTATATTTTGTTTTCATTTTTGCACTACTACACATTTGCCCAAGATGGTTTACCAACATAAGTTCTATCTAATTTCATATCATACCAGTCTTGAAAATAATCACGCAAGAATTTCTTCATAGCATCTGGTGTAACAGAATCATCTATTTTATGCCAGTTAGAAGTATCACCATCATAACTGTTCATATTTCGCCAATTCATTGTATACTTACCGGTCTTTAATTTACGAATAGTTACAAATGGATTATCCCAAGCTAATCTGCCCCAAGAACCTTTTAATTGCACAGAAAAAACATAGGTCAAAGTTGCTGCAGCTACATCTGGTTTACCTTGTTCAAAAAATAAACCGTGCTGTTTTACTTCTTCACCCATTTCAAGGATAGCATAATCCAATTCACTTTCAATCGTTTGTACTTTATCCTTAATTGAATCCTTCTTGTTCCTCAAACTCATTCGGTCATTGGTGGCCTTAATTGCTTTAGAGAGTTCTTCAAAATATAATTTTTTGAACTCTTCCATTTTGTCGCTGTTATAATCAGACTTAAGAACAATACCATCACGGTCCCATCTGGCCTTTCCAGGATTTTTAATACAGTAATTATTTGCAAAAATGTCTTCTATATAATGACCAAAATGCTTATATCCTTCGTAACCAAGCACAGCACCTGTCTTTGTGTTTTTGATTGCTAGGGCTAAATCATCCATACGAGCCACATTCTTACCCATACACGAACAATATAGCTCAATATTGTCATTACTCCAATAATTACCAGAATTTTTAAGGCCAATTCCAAGACCATTAAAAAATTCCTTTACTTCATCTTTATTCAAGTTAAAAACTGTTTTCATTTCAAGTTCCCATCTTGCGTCCCAGTCACAAGAAGAAATATAAGACTCAATTGCCATTTTTATACTCCGATATGTTGTCTAAACTGAAAGTCCATTTTGGATTTATATCTTTGGGTATTTCATACCAAGGGCTGAAATATCCATCTAACAATTTCTTTACATCTTCAGGTGTAGTACCTTCCTTTAAACATCTGATTTTGGTGTCAGATGGTGATACCCACGAATTGTCCTTATAATAAAATTCCCAAGTACCATTCTTTGTTTTGCGAAGAGTAAAAATTGCTCCGCAAACATTTCCCATTCCTTGTACAATTTTCTTAAACATATAAACTACAGAAACATTCTGTGTGTTTCCAGTACTTTTATCAAGTTCAATACCCTTGTCTTTATGTTCTTCATAATAATCAAGGATAGCATAATCAATATCACTTTCTATTGCTTGGATTTTATCCTTGATTTCTTTTTTCTTATTTTGTTTGTCTACTTTAATTTTTATTTCGCTTACATAGCTTTTCAATTCTGCAAAGAAAAAATCTTCCCAGGCTGCATAGTCAGTAAAATTATTA
>JAZSQZ010000150.1:0-5484 GCA_045538175.1 Clostridia bacterium | reverse complement strand
AAAAAAATATTAATCATTTTTAAATTGCTTCAAAAAATTTTTTCCATATTTATCTTCAATATATTTTAAATAAGTTGAACAATCTGTAATAATTTTTACATTATTTTCTAACATACACTTATATTTTGCATTTTCTTGTGTATTTTCAATCAACATTTTAGCAAAATAATGTGGACCTTTAATTTCAACAAATAAATTTTCTATTAAAAAATCAGGACAATATTTATGTTTAATTTCATTAAATTCATATGTTAACTTATGTTTAGGATGAAATTCAAATTTTATGTTGTTGTCTTTTAACCAAATATAATAAGCAATTTCCCAACTACTATCAAACTGTTTATTATCATAGGTATATTTTCTTTTAGCTGTGTGTATAAAATAATCACTGGATACTACATATTCAGCACCATATTTTCTTAAACAAGTTTGTTTAATTTTTTCTTCATTTCTATAATTAGAATCACCGTGATTTTTTAATTTCGTTTCTTTATTATGTTGTGTACATAAATCTATTTCTTTTTGTGTTCTATTATGTAATCCTTTAGAAATGTTTTTACTGATTTTTTCTTTATTATTGTTTCTTGTGTTTTGAACTTTATCCTTGACTTCTTGTAATTGACTTATATTTGTCACATTATATTTCTTACACACATTTTTAATTTGTTTATATAATAGTTCTTTTCTTGTTAATTTGTATTTTTGTAACAAAGTTTGTTCAATCTTATCTTTTATTTCTTCATTTTTGTTTGCACAAGACAAACAACAAAATGTTCTATAAGGTTCTGAAATTTTTCTGAATTTTAATCGTTTACCACATTCTTTACAATAACCTTCACCTGGCTTGGCTAAAAATTTATCATAATAATCTTGTGGATTTATATCTTTATGAGTTTTTGAAAGATGTCTACCGAGAACACCAACTTCTTTTTTACAGATTTCACAATACATAATACCTCGCATTTTTATTAAGGATTGCCGTCCTTAATATATTTATATGAAGTTAGATAATAGCGGCAACTATCATCAAGCACACGAGGTGATGCCTGTCCTTCATTAATAATCATTTGAACTGAAAAAGTCGCTTAGTAAATCACTAACAAGACACATTGGTAAAAGCACCAATACAATAAGTATCAATCCAAATAAAAGTGAGAAAAACGAAACTATGAACTCAAATATTGTTTTCATCTTGTTCCAGCTTTTTCATTTGTTCAAAAATTGTTTTATAAATTGCAGTTATTTCGTCCTTATACTTAACATAATCAGGATTATCCGCTTTAGACAAAATTTCTGCTTCTCGTTCTTCATTCGTTAATGGTTGTTTGAAATAACGCTTCAATTCTCCAATATGCTTTGCCTTTGACAATCTTTCAGCAAGCAACTTAAAGATTTTATCATCTATCTTGTCTATATCACGGTGCAACTTATTCATATTTTTTCAACATCTTTTTGTAATTGTAAAGAACATACTCCAACGAAATTAAGGTAGTATTTAACTGTTCCATATCGTCAGGATTAGTAACAAATACTTGTTCCTTCCAATAACTTATTTGTTTCGTTATTTCATCAATTTTCTGTTGGAGTATTTCTTTATTCATACTTACCACTTAATTTGTGCCAGTGCTACCAAAGCCACCACGGTCAGGACTATCCATCTTACCTTCAATGAACTCAAGTTCTGGTTGCTTTTCCATAATACGGAATTGACAAATCTTGTCACCCTTATGAATGATACGAGAACCATTCAAAGAAATTGCTGGGAAATACCACCAATCATTAGGACCGCAATAACTGTTATCCACAACACCAACAGAATTTGCCTGAATAATCTTAAAATTCTTGTATGTTGAACTTCTTGGAGCCAAATGTGCTTCATAGCCTTCAGGAAGTTTCATCGCAACACCTAGTGGAATAAGGGTTACTTCATTTTCTGTTACAACAATATTTTCTGCTGCATACAAATCCACCCAGTCACCCTTTTCAATCTTTTCTAGGCGCTTAATTGTGTCATCTTTGTATTGAACGATAATTGTCTTACTCATATAAAATCCTCTGTTAATTTGATTTTTTTAATGTAATTGTCACGAAGTTTTAAATTGACTTCATTTTCTGATACCATATACTTCATTAGATTTTTAACATCTTCAACAGATGAGTACAAGTATCTTGAACTCACTTTTTGTATAGTAGTATCATCCCAGCCATAAATGCTTGGAATAATTGTTCTTGTATACTGATTATCTAGACTGTATGGAACACTATAATACTCCATTCTAAGCATTTTCTTCAAATCATTCACCATCTTTTTAAATTTAGGAAATGGTTTACACTCATTGAATGTATGTATATAGAAGCGTTCTCGGTCAAAAATGTTACCGTAATTTTCACAACGGTCCCAACCATCATATTCAAGAAGAAAAATATTCTTGCTGTTGTACTTACACATAATAAAAGCATGGTCTGGAGCTACGCAATCTATGCCTAGACTTGGGTCATAACCATTATGATAATCACAAGTACAACCTAGTGACTTCGCATAATCACGCAAACCAAATAAAAATTTTTCTTCTTTTGATATGGTTCTTGAACACTGTATCATAGTCCATAACTCTGTCTAATTTGTTGGTAACAGTATTCAGGTGTTTTCCCTTCATATTCACAATCTGCCATAATCTTTGAAACAGAATGTAAATCACTATAAAGGACACTTGCCATAGGGTCTGCATCCATTAGAGCCATTACTTTCTTTCCATAACTGTCTATTTCAGCAGACCTATATGAAGAATTGCTCATTGAATTTCTAAGCATATTTCCACAAGTCTGCAAATATCCGGGAATCCAACCTAAATTAATCATTATTATACCTTTTCGTTAATGAAGAAAAGCTTCAAATTGTCTTTGTTAATGTATTTGGCAGCAACTTCTTGAACCTTCTCAAGAGTGAGCTTCTTATAAGATTTGCCAATCATTACATAACCCTTACGGATTACATCACTAACAATCTTGTAACGGAAAATCTTGTTTTCTTCCTCACTGATGGAATAGCTTTGAATAACATCGTTAAAGCGTTCCTGTGTCAAATGTGGCTTAATATCGTTGAAGAAATATTCAAATTCATTCTTCAAAGCGTCCTTATTCTTCTGGTCAGTGGTGGCGCCGAACACAATGGAAGCATCAGTAATGAAATTGGTTGTAAAACCAAACACACCATAGCACAGACCCTTTTCTTCACGAATACGCTTGAACATCGGAGACTCAAGACCACCAGTCAACATCACCAATGCAGTCTTCAATGCTGGGTAATCAGCCTTGGAAACCATCTTCTTACTCAAATAACGAACTGTAGTTTTATTGTTTTCAGGAAGTGGTTCTGTTTCAACATTCTTGTTCTTGTCAGAATACTTTAGCTTTCTTGCTGGCACAACAGGTGTTTCAGCAAAATTCACGAAAGAGAAATCAGTAGAAGATGGGCCGACTTCAATAATTTTATTCGGCTTTGTATAATACAACTCGTAATGGCGCTGCATATCTTCAAAAGAGAATTTTTCAATATCAGCCTTGCGACCAATAGCACCAAAATAATTAAACTTTTCACGGATAACATTTCCCATTGTTTCTGGGTCATTGAAGCTATCCATATATTCCTGAAGAACTACATTCTTTTCAGTTTCAAATTCTTCACGGGAAATAGAAATACCACCGAGCAACTTTTTCACCAAACGAGTTTTCACTTCACCAGTAAAGTACTTTTCCAAACCAGTGAAATGAACAACAACAAGTTCATTACTTGTGTAAGCATTCCAATCAACATTAAGTTTCGTCAAGTTAGAATATTCGTCCTTGAAAGTCTTGCAAAGCAAATGTTCCATCAAGTGCGAAGTTCCATATTCACCTTCAGCATCGTACAAACCGCCACGGTTGAAAGTAATGTAAAGACCAGTCATTTTAAGTGATTTCTTTTCGTAAATATAAGCCATTATCTGCTCCTTTTAGTTAAATTTTCTAATCCAATATAATAAATTGGTTAATAGTTTTCAATATATGTTTATGAAAAAGAGTTTACTTTACATCTTTAATAATATTGATAAAATCGTTGATTTTGTCCAGGAAACCGCCCATTCCGCCACTAATAACGAAATTATAGAAAGAACGAGCGTCAAAATCACCTGGTTGGAAGCTATCTACAGCGTCCTTTACTTGCTTTTGATATTCTAATGGAATTGCTTTGAATGAAATAAGTTGTGTATTTCTATCAAATGCTTCCTGTAGGAAATTTGTTGTTACCCAATCTTGTAAACCATCAGAATAAATCTTAGCAAATGTTTTCTGACCAACACCTTTCTTCAATGGTGGAATGTTATCACTTCTATCACCTCGAACAATCTTCTCTGCCAATGCAGCATCTGGGTTCATTACAGCTACAAATTCATTCTTAATTGGGTCATACTGTTTGAAGTTTCTATGTGTATGAAGTTGATAAAAATCCTTATCAGTTGAAACAAGAGTAATATTCCATTCTGGTTTATTCATTACAATAGAAGCAATCAAATCATCAGCTTCCAAATGAGGAACAGTTAGAAATTGACAGTTTTTCATACTGTCTTTAAGTCCCTGCACAAATGAGTCATTCACAGGAAAAAATGCTTCAAAATCAACTGTTGAACTTGCTCTTGCAGCAATACGATTTACTTTATATTCTTCATACACATCAGAACGCCAGTTTCTATCGTGTGCTTCTCTACAGAATATAATTCTATTTGGCTTAAAATCTCTTGTAAGTTTTCTAATGCTCATAAGCATAGCAATACGAAAGCCCAAAAACGAAACATCTGTTGGGTCATAAGGCTGTGCAAATAAATTTCTCATAGCCAAGTTATGAAAATCTATAAGTAATACTTCATCTCTTTTTGTTTTTATTTCTTGGCCTTCATCCATAAAATCTTCAATACCCATTATTCACCTCTTGAAAAATCTTGCATAAATGTATTTTGCTTCATTAAAGATTCTTTTAACTTTTCTATAACTTCAGGATTACTCTGAAACATAAAAGGAATACACTGTTTGACTACCCAATCACTACCTGTTAATGATAAATGAAGTTTATTCCAATCCTTTCTTTCATTCATATAAGGGTCTTCAATTTCCATTCCATAAAAATTGTAATGGTTCTGGTGACCATCATTGAAGAAATAAAGTACAATATATCCTCTGTTCGGGTCAATTTCTTTTGTTATTTCAGGAACATCATTTTCATTTTGAATGGTCTTGTAATATCGTTCAATTTCCATTATTACTTCACCATCACAGACAATTCGTTCAAAGTATCCGTGTTTTGTCCTGTTCCCAAGAAAATACTTTATCAGGATATTGATTTTGAAACAAACTCAAATATTTCTTCAGGTATATCATTGAAAATCTTTCTCTACTGAATTAACTCTATCTAAATTCTCAAATTCTTTAATAAACAAATTAACATCAAAT
>JAZSQZ010000115.1:0-1797 GCA_045538175.1 Clostridia bacterium | reverse complement strand
CCAGGTCATTTTACAAAATCGTTCTTGATTTCTTCTAATTTCTCAGTTATTCTAAGTTCTTTATCCCATTTAATATAACGATTAATATATTCTTTACCATTTTGGATAACGAAATTAGCCATTTTTTCACTCATATACTCATACCGCATATTCATATTAAACGAAAGAACAACTGCACCATTAGAAGATAACAATTCTCTTTCATTGTAATTACAAACAAATTTTTCAGGAGTATCTATAACTACCGAAATTTCCGGGTCTTGTTTAACCATTTCTTTAAATAGTTCAAAAGTCATACAAAATCCTTATAAAAAACATAGTTCAAATTTGTTCCTTCTTCCATTGATTTAATTCTGGTTTCAGGCTTATTCATAGCAAATGCAGCGGAGTACTTATATGGTTTCACTAACTTTGCGAACCAATACAATTTATCTAAATCATTGGTTTCAGTTGATGTTGCCGCTAACTTAATTCCTTCAGCACCAGATAAATTTACCTGTTTTTCAAAACAAGTTAATGTTTCATAACTCGGCATATTTTCAAAGGAATGCTTAGAAACAATCACTTCAACTTTCGGCCACTTTTCTCTAATCATCGGAAGAAAATCAATCTTTTCAAATTCCAAATCCATTATTTCAGGAACAGATTTTTGTGAGAAGATTTTATTCCAGATTTTCTTACGATTACCCTCAATAGGAAACTTACCACCATCTGTAGTAAATCTAATGGTCGCAATTTGTCTGGCATTAGGATTTATTTCTCTAATTCGTGCTGATAAAGTCTCCCATTCTTCCTTTTGGAATAAATCATATCTGAGTTCAACCAGATTATAATCCTTTGCCACTTCAAAAGGTGTGTCAGGTGTCAGTACTAAAATATCCATAAATCCTCATTTTCCAAAAAAGTCAAAACATTCCAAAGCTACAGTAAGTTTCTTATATTCAGATTTCAAAAGCAAACTATTATCCCAGACTAAAATTGATAAACAACCAGTATCAATAAAATCTGTTTATTTCGTAAACACCACAATTCCAATAGAACGAAGCCATTCTTTCAATTTATCATCAAAATCACGAGCCATAATAATTTGTTTGAAATTATATTTGTCCTGTTTAATGCACTGTTCAACAATATCAAACTTTTCTTTTAGTTCTCGGTATTCGTCTGTTTTTGAAAATCCAATTGTAAGCATTATTTACCTTGTTCTACACAAGTATAAACTCCAACATAGTATGTGTATCTACTAGAATTGTACTTGTTAATATGTTCTCTACCTGTTTTTTCACAGATATCTTTTGATGGAAGATTCTGTACAGTAATGCTGTGTGTAGATGGAACAACACCAGGGTCCCTGTAACCTGTATTCACCCAACCAGCAACAGTAAACGAAAGAATTAAAGTCCAAAGTGTCATTTTTTGTCTCCTTTTTTAATTTTTAAACAGTGTGATTTCATATAAATGTTATGTAACCAGTTATTAGCTGTAACCGCAGGCATTCTTTGTGTAATTTCCCGAACTGAATAGTAATACAATTCAAATTCAGCTGGTGACATTTCCTTTACCGGACGAATATACAATACGTGCACTTGCATAGAATTTTTAGCATCTTTATAAATGAAAGGTATCATCGCTTCATAAACTCTCTCAGACCAAACTTGCAACTGTCCTGGTGTCATTTGCAAACCACAGTGTCTTAATGTTTCACGAAGTTCTTCCAAAGTCATTTTACAAAGTCCTTTTCAATTTCAGCTTTTTTGTGATTGATTTCTTTTTCTTTTTGTCTAATAACATAAATTT
>JAZSQZ010000029.1:0-4962 GCA_045538175.1 Clostridia bacterium | reverse complement strand
TTCAAGACCGGCGATTTTTCCGGCATCTTTTGTAGCTTGTCTTTGAGCGTCATTGAAATACGCAGGAACAGTGATAACTGCTGACGTTACTTTTTCTCCTAAATATGCACTGGCATCATCTGCTAATTTTCTTAAAATCATTGCAGAAATTTCTTGTGGAGTGTAGTCTTTTCCATCAATATTTTTCTTATAATCTTCACCCATATGACGTTTAATTGATGTAATTGTTCTATCAGGGTTTAATATTGCTTGACGTTTTGCAAGTTGACCTACAAGTCTTTCGCCTGTTTTTGAAAAACCTACTACAGAAGGTGTTGTTCTGTCTCCTTCTGCATTTGCAATTACAACAGGTTCGTTACCTTCCATAACTGCTACACATGAATTTGTTGTTCCTAAATCGATACCAATAACTTTTGCCATAATAATTAAATTCTCCTTTATATTTATTTTGCGACTATTACACTACTAAATCTCATAACTTTATCTTCATACATGTATCCAGCTTCTAATTCTTCAACAATTGTTCCACTTTCAACATTTGGGTCTTCAACAAGCATTACTGCATTGTGTATGTTTGGATCAAACTTTTCTCCAACAGTTTTTACCCTTATAATTTTAAGACCTGCTAGAGCCTCTAAAAGTTGTTTTTCAATCATTTTTATTCCACTTATACAACTTTTATCTGTGATAATTTTCCTTGCTTTTTTGAAAGAATCAATTGCTGGAAATATTGCGTTTGCTGCTTTCATAACTCCATCAAGTTCTTTGTCTTTTACAATCTTTTGCATATTTCTTTTGTAATTTTCAAAATCGGCTTGAAGTTGTTTTGCAAGGTTTAGATATTGTTCTGTTTGCTTTGCTAACTTTTCATAATCTTTGTACGGAACAGTATCTGGTGTAGTTTCTATGTTTTCTGTTTCTACATTTTCTGGTTGTTCAGTAATCATTTCTTCTTCAAGATTTTCTGACATTAAGTGCTTCCCTCCTTATCTTTATTATCAATATTAAATGTTTTTAACTTATCTGCAACATATTTTAAAACACTTGCAACGCTTGCATAATCAAGTCTTTCTGGACCTATAACACCTACGGTTGCAATCTTGTTTCCATCAACTACAAGTGGAGTTTGAATAATTGCACAATCTTTAAGTTCAGCAATTTTATTTTCGTCACCTATTTTTACAACAACACCATCACTTTCGCTCACATCAAAGATGTCGTTTAATTGTTGTTTGTCATCTAGGATACTTAAAATTCCTTTTGCTTTTTCAACATCGTTATATTCAGGACTTTCTAACAATTTTATAAGTCCGCCACTTGTAACATCACTAGAGTTTTTATTTGCATAGTTGTTTAACACAAATAATACAAGTTTGAAGATTTCTTCATAATTTTTCATTGCTTCTTGTATCTTTTCGTTAAAAGCATCAATATTTTGCATAAGGTATCCAAGGTTGTGACCCTTAAATATATCACAAAATATTTTTGAAGCATTTTCGCAATCTTGTCTTGAAATATTTGGATTAGCGTTGATTGTGTTTGTAATAACACCTGCATTTGTGTCTATTAACACAAGCAATTGTCCACTGATTAAGTGCATAACATTTACTGTTTGTACAATCAAATTTTCCATACCATTTAAAACAACGACTGCCGGATAATTTGTTTCTTTTGTAACAGTGTCTGCTATTGACTTAACGATTTCTGCAAGATTGTTGGTTCTAGAAAACATATCTTGTTTTACTGTTTCAAGTTGGGTTGTTGTGCAGTTTGTTGTTTTTACGATTTCATCAACAAAAAATCTATAACCCTTTGTTGTTGGCACTCTACCACTCGATGTGTGCAACTGTTTTAAATACCCCATTGCTTCTAGAGCATTTAATTCATTTCTAATTGTAGCCGTACTAAGATCACTCATTTCAGTTTTTTGAACAAGCAAACTTGTAATTGGACTTGCAATTTTTATATAGTTATCAATTGCACAAAACAAAATCTGTTTCTTTCTAGCACTTAAAATTTCAACAGTTTCATCTGCCATTTTTAGCACTCCGTTTTTTGTTTTGTTAGCACTCGTCTTTTAAGAGTGCTAAATTTATTATAATCATATTTTATTCAATGTCAACAACTTTATGACACATTTTTTAAAAATTAAAAATTTCGACAAAAAAAAGAAGTGTTGCCACTTCCCTTTTATTTTTTACTTTATATATATTATATAGTATAACATTATATTTATATGAGTTTTTGGATAATACTGTTTAGAACATAGAAGGCATCATCTCTTACTTTTACCCTATCATTTTCAATTTTAATAAGTTTGTTATCAAGTAAAAATTTGATTTCCTTTGCTTTGTCTGTCAACAAATTACAATTAAACATACTGTTAAATCTTGGAAGGTATATTCCCCTACTTGTCCTAAGACCCAACATAATATATTCTTCCTTCATCATAGGTAGAGTTATTTTTTCTTTTGCTTCAATTGCAAGTTTGTCTTGAGTCAACTTTTCCTTATATTCTTCTAGGTTTGTTGTATTGTTAAACCTTTTATATTGAACATAAGAATGTGCTGCAACGCCAAGACCTAAATACTCGCCTATTTCCCAATAGTTTATGTTGTGTTTACATTCACAATCAGATATTGCAAAGTTTGAAACTTCGTATCTGTTTAGACCGTGCTTTTTTAAAAATGCAACAACAAAGTCATACATATCAACTGTATCGTCATCGCTTGGAAGTTTTAACTCACCATTTTCAATTTGTCTTTTTATTTGAGTACCGTCTTCTACAATCAAACTATATGCAGAAATATGTGGGATACCTTTTTTAACAAGATACTTTAGCATCTTTTTAACGTCCCCCAACTTTTGCCCTGGAAGACCCACTAACATATCAACATTTATATTTTTAAAACCAACTGATTTTGCATTGTTTATTGCAACATCTAGGTCTTTAAAATTGTGAATTCTTCCTATAGTTTGTAATATCTTATTATTTATCGTTTGACCACCGATACTTATTCTGTTTACGCCTGCACGCTTATATTCTTCTAGTTTTTCTTTTGTAAGAGAATTTGGATTTCCTTCAACAGTTATTTCGGCATATGTACCAACTGCAAATTTTTCCTTTACATATGAAACAATTTTTTCTATCGCACCATTAGGCAAAAAAGATGGAGTTCCCCCACCTATAAAGATAGAACTTATAATATATGGTTCTTTATAAGTTTTAGATTGAATATCTATTTCCTTCTTTAAGGCATAGATATACGCATCAATTTCACTTTCCTTTGTGCAGTAAGACACAAAATTACAGTAACTACATTTCTTTGCACAAAATGGAATATGGATATAAATAGAAAGTCGTTTCATAATCAATCATCAAGTTTAAGAATGCTTGTAAATGCTTCGCTAGGAATTTCGACCGAACCAATTTGACGCATTCTTTTCTTGCCCTCCTTTTGTTTTTCCAAAAGCTTTCTTTTTCTAGAGATATCGCCACCATAACATTTTGCTAAAACATCTTTTCTCATTGCCTTAACCGTTTCTCTTGCGACAACTTTGTTGCCAATACAAGCCTGAATAGGAACTTCAAACAATTGTCTAGGTATAACTTCTTTTAATTTTTCTGCAATTCTCTTCCCACGGCTAAAGGCTTGCTCTCTATGGACTATCATACTTAAAGCATCACATTTTTCATTATTTAAAAGCATATCAACTTTAACAAGGTCGCTTACTTGATACTTATTTACTTCATAGTCCATACTTGCGTATCCACGAGTTCTTGATTTTAAACCATCGAAAAAGTCATATACAATTTCGTTTAGTGGAATTTCATATTTCATCACTACCCTGTTTTTATCAAGGTATTGCATATCAAGGTAATTGCCCCTTTTGTTTTGGCACAACTCCATAATACTTCCAACATATTCTGGTGGAGTGTAAATGCTAACACTTGCAACAGGCTCTTCAATTTGTTTGATTTCCGTAACAGGTGGAAGTGATGATGGGTTTGATACTTCAATCATATTTTCATCGGTTTTATAAACTTTATAACTAACACTAGGTGCTGTTGTTATGATTTCCAAACCAAATTCCCTTTCTAATCTTTCGGTTATAATTTCAAGGTGTAAAAGTCCTAAAAATCCACATCTAAAGCCAAAACCAAGTGCTGTTGAAACTTCAGGAGAATACTCAATAGAATCATCGTTTAGTTTTAATTTTTCTAGGGCATCTTTTAAGTCATTATATCTTGCACCATCTGTTAGGAATATTCCACAGTAAACCATAGGTTTTATTTCTTTGTATCCGTCAAGTGGTTTTTCTGTTGGATTGTTTGCATATGTGATTGTATCGCCAACCTTTGTTTCTGCAACATTTTTAATACTTGCAGTGATATAACCTACATCTCCTGCTTCCAAAACTTTTACTGCTTTTGTTGCAGGTGTAAAAACTCCAACTTCGGTTACATCATATGTTTTTCCTGTTGTCATCATTTTAATTTTTGTGCCAGCTTCAACCTTTCCTTCAAAAATTCTAACAAGACATACAGCACCTTTAAAGTTATCATAATAACTATCAAAGATTAAGGCTTTTAATGGTTTGTCACTATCCCCTACAGGATGTGGAACTTCTTTTACGATTGTTTCTAAAACCTTATCGATATTAAGGCCTTCTTTTGCAGAAATCAAAGGAGCATTAGAACAATCAAGCCCTATAATATCTTCAATTTCTTTTTTAACTTCATCAACCCTTGAACTTGGCAAGTCAATTTTATTTATAACAGGTAAAATTGTAAGGTCATTTTCAAGAGCCAAATAAACGTTTGCAAGTGTTTGCGCTTGTACACCTTGCGTTGCGTCAACAACCAAAAGTGCTCCTTCACAAGCCCTTAGCGACCTTGAAACCTCATAAGTAAAGTCAACATAAGTCGGATCTAGCCATGTCGTTCTGTGAGCCAAGGAG
>JAZSQZ010000056.1:0-24461 GCA_045538175.1 Clostridia bacterium | reverse complement strand
GTGCCCTCTCTCATGTTAGAGAAACCACATAACATTAATCCGTCCAACGCAATAGCTGGAGAAGTGTAACTGTTAGCTGTTATTTCTACTTTTATTTTAACAGTCTCTGCTATCTCCCCAAGTTCTCTATCATCATAAGTTTCAATTGGATTAAAATCTTCACCATTCTTATCGTGAACATTCATTTTCATGCTTTGAGTATATTTTGTTCCAAGTTGGAAAATGTTTCCAATTTCAATACCACGACTAATGTAAAATTTACCTCCACATCTTGGGCAAATATCTCCGTCCTTAACTTTTGAAATGTCTACAAATTTTACATCTTTAATATCTCTTTCAATAGTTAAACCTGTGATATGATAATCTTTCTTGTTTGCACCACATACAAGGTCATTTTCGCCTTTTAGGGACTCATCAAACATCATTATAATGTTTTTATCATTAAGACCTATTGGACCTATGTTGCCAGCAACTAAAGCGTCTTGGTCAGATAAATCGTTTGCAACAATATCTGCACCTAAAATTGCCTTAACCTTAATTTCATTTACTTCAAGGTCGCCCCTGATAAACACAAGCAAACTCTTTTCGCTCTCGCCTTTAATTGCATAACTTACAGCCTTACAAGTTTGATCTTCTTTTATATTTAAGAATTTACAAACTTGCTCAATAGTTTTGGCTTCCCCTGTAAAAACTTCTTTTAATTCTTTTTGCTCTCTATTTGATTTTGTGATTATACCTTTTGCGACTTCCATATTTGCTTTGTAGTCACATTTATCACATAACACAAGAGAATCTTCGCCTGATGGTGTTAATAACATAAATTCGTGTGCGATGTTACCACCCATCATACCACCATCACCACAAACAGAAATAAACTTATCCATACCGATTCTCTTAAAGATTCTGGTATAAGCATCGTGGACTCTGTAATAATATTTTTCAAGGTCTTCTTGAGATTCGTGGAAAGAATAAGCATCTTTCATTGTGAACTCTCTAACTCTGATTAAGCCTGCTCTGCTTCTTGGTTCATCTCTAAATTTTGTTTGGATTTGATAGATCATATATGGGAGTTGTTCATAACTCTTAATAATATTTTTACTTGTAAATACTGCTGCTTCTTCGTGAGTCATACCAAGCAACATATCGTGATTAAAACGGTCTTTAAATCTTACCATTTCTGAGCCGATGCTTTCGTATCTACCACTTTCGTCCCACATTTCCCTTGGCATAACAACAGGAAACAAGACTTCTTGGCCATCAACAGCATTCATTTCTTCTCTAATAATATTTTCGATTTTTAAAACGCTTTTCTTAGCTGGGGTAAGCAATGTATAAATACCAGTGGAAATTTGCTTCATATAACCAGCCCTTAACATATAGTTATGGCTTTTAACTGTTGCACCACTAGCATTTTGCTTAACTCTTTCTCCTAGTAGTTTTGATAATTTCATTTTTTTCTCCTTAATCTTCTTCAACGGAATTTAGAATTTCATCTAATTCCTTTTTAATTGTTGTAATTTTGCCTTTGCTCTTATCTATAAGCTCATAGCATTTTTTTGCAATATCTACACCCTCTTCAAAAAGTTTTGTACCTTCATCAAGAGTGACATTTCCATTTTCAAGTTTAGAAACAATTTCTTCAAGTCTTTTTGATAATTCTTCAAATGTCATATTATCTCTCCTTTTTTTGTTGAATATTCTCAACAACAGCATCTATACTGCCATCTTTAAAATTAACACGAATTTTATCATTCTTTTTAAGTTTATCAATACTATCAAGTCGTGTATCATCTTTTTCTACACTTGCCCAACCTTTTAGTAAGATACTTACAGGATTTAATCCTTCAAGCTTTGTTAGTGCAAGTTTTAGGTTGTTTTCCTTATCTCCAAAAGGTTTATTATAATTAAAACCTAACTTATGAGTCAAAATTGTTAAATTCTTCTTAAGGTCATCACATTTTGATTCATAACTATCAAAAATGTAAGACAATGAATTATCAATTTTGTTTATCTTATCATCAATCAAATGTGAAATAAGGATAGACAATTTTGAAAAATCTTTTTTGATTTTATTAAACTCTGTCATAACATCAATTGTCAACAACTCTGCAGCAGCAGACGGTGTTGGAGCTCTGAGAGACGCAACAAAGTCACATATAGTAAAATCTGTTTCGTGCCCAACAGCAGAAACAACAGGTTTTTTACACTTAAAAACTGCCCTAGCAACAACTTCTGTGTTAAACGGTTGTAAGTCTTCTAGAGACCCACCGCCACGAGCAACAACAACGACGTCAACATCGCTGCTTGAAAAATATTCTAAACCTTCTTCAATTGTGTATTCTGCACCTGTGCCTTGGACCCTTGCGGGAAAAATATCAATATTGATACTTGGGTTTCTACGTGTAGAAACATTTATAATATCCTGTATAACTGCACCTGTTGCAGATGTAACAACACCAATCTTTTTGATTTGTTTTGGAATGGGTAGTTTATGCTCACTAGAAAACAACCCTTCCTTCTCTAACTTCTCTTTTAATATTAAAAATTTTTGATATAAGATACCTTGTCCGTAAGGAGCATAAGACGACACATAAAAATTAAGTTTGCCACCTTTTGCATAGTACTTTAACGAACCGGTTGCCAAAATTGCATCACCATCTTTTAGCGTATTTCCTGCAACGCCAAACATAATGCAACTAATAATCGAATTTTCATCTTTTAACGAAAAATACAAGTTTCCCCTAACAAAGCTACACCCTGATACTTCGCCATATATCTTAACACCTTGTAGCATTTCTTCCATATCAAATATCTGGGTAATATACTTAGATATTTCCGTTATACTTAATGGTTTTAACACTTTAAATCCCCTATTTTAAATTTTTTACAAATCCACCTAAAACACCATTGACAAATGCGGGGCTTTTATCAGTTGAATATTTTTTTGCAATTTCAACTGATTCGTTAATAATCAAAGCAACATCTTGATTCAAATATTTAATTTCTGCAACTGCCATAAGCAAAATTGCTAAATCCAATTTATATACTCTGTTAATATTAAAACCTTTAATATTTACATCTAAAACATTGATAAGTTCGTCATAATTTTGGGTAACAGCATTATAAACACTTATTGCGTACTCTTTTTCTTCTTCGCTTACGACAAGATTATTGTTTTCATCAATAACAACTGTGTTTTCTTCTGCTTCAAGCTCAATGTTTCCAGCCTTAAAAAAAGCCGCAACTTCTGCTTCTTTATTAAACAAATATTCGTAAATTAGTTTAAACCCTGTTTCTCTTGCTATTATTCTTCCCATAATTCCTTTCTCCTTTAAAAACACAAAAATCCCTATGGAATTCCATGGGGACTTATGTTTAAATTCTTGCTAATTCTTCCTTTGAAAAATCTACACCTAGTACGTGAATATTGATACCATCAATTTTAACATCTAGCATTGATGATATTCCGTTTTTAATATTCTCTTGTACACGATATGCAACGTCGGAAACACTATACCCAAAAAAGACCTTGATATATACATCAATAACAATTGAGCCCTTTTTCGGGTATGAAACCTTAACTCCTTCAAAATAGTTTGAGGAGAAAAATCTCTTTATTCCACTTGCAAAATTATTGCATAATGCAGATACCCCGCTGATTTCTTTTGCAGCAAGGTTGATGATTGACAACATAATACTTTTGTCGCAATAAACTCTTCCGTTTTCGCTATCATCATATATTTTCTCAATTTTTGCCATTGAACATTATACTCCTATATACGGATTTAGTATATCACAAGCAAGTTCATATTGCAACCTATTCGACAGGAATTATTTTTATAAAATCTATATCTCTATTGTCTGACTGAGACTGTACAACTTCTACAATTTGTGCGACTTCACTTTCGTTTAACTCTGTACTCTTTACGATAACATTTATATATGTGTCCGAATAACTAACAAGTGCTTCACTAAAACCTTTTGATTTTATCATTGTTTCCATACTAAGTTCAGTTGACATTGCAGAAATCAATTCATTAATCTTTGTTTCGTATTCTTGTTTTGTTTCTAAAGTAAGTTCAGTGTTGTTTAGCAAATCTTTATAATATTCTATCGCTTCATTGCGAGTGTTTGTCCTGTCTGTTCTGTATGTGCTAAAAAAACTTGCGCTTGAGTATTCAGTATTTGTTGTAGTTGTTTGCATAGCACCTGTATTCAATACAACATTTAAAATCCCCGTAATAACAAGCAAAGCTACCATTGTAGTTAAAACTATTATCTTTTTCTTTTTTGTCATAAAAACCTCCCTAATTACCCGTAAAAACCTGAATAGATGATGACGGAATATTTAACAGCGACTCTACTGCTTTTATAAGCTCTAATCTAACATTTGTATCTTCTGCCCCTGCTGAAACTATAATTATGTTTTTTATTTTTGGCGATATATATTCAAGCACAACAGGAGTTGTTTCTCCATTATTCGTAACAAGCACAGGAGTTTGTGTTACAACTTCAATCGGAAGCGAGTTTTCAGTCTTCTTTACAGTTTCAGTTGTATATGCAATTTTTATTTCATAACCACTTTCACAATTAACCATAACCGAAACCTTACCTGCACCTTTTATCTTAGATAGCACTTCTTCCAACCTCTCTTCAACTTCTTTTGAATACTCTATCGAAGAAGACATTGTTTTTTCTTCCTTTGTTGTTTTAAAGTCAGTCGGAGTTGATGAAAAATATATTAGCAAAATAATTGCAACAAATATTAAAGACAGAAAAATCTCTATGTGCTTTATTTTTTTAAGTTTTGAAAAGAAATTTGCAAACAAAACTTTTTTCTGCTTGTCCTTGACTTTTTCATTCATTAAAAACGATATTCTCCTTTTTTATGTCAATAATACTTTTTATTATCGCAATCATATTTGTATACTTATCTATATGCTCCAAATTTTCACTAAGAACTAAATCGCAAATATCAACATAAACTTTGTTTATTTTTATATCTTTGTCAATTTCTGCATCGATCTTAATAACCACATTGTGATATCCACTTTTATCAAAACTTTTCAAAATATTTTTTTCATATTCTGCAACTTTTTGCTTGTTAACTTTTTTTATATATTCTACATCTATTTCAATTGCGCTTTGATTTAAAATCTTTTCAAAAAAGTTTGTGTTTTTAAACGTCACAACGGGACTTATCATCACAAATATAATAAATATCGAAAGTATGCTTTTTATAAATTTACCAACACTTCCATGTGGCAACACAATTTCTACAATAACAGAAATTAAAATTACCCCAACAATTGATAAAACCCACGAAGAAAAATCACCACTCATATACACCTTAAAAGATATTTGCGCTACACATTACTAGACCCACCGAAATCAAATACATAAACCCCATACCCAAAACACAAGCGATAAGCATTGACAAACTTTTAGATACGCCATATACAAAATCGCTTATTCTTTTCTCTGTTAAAGGTTCCAAAATTGCAGCAACTAGTTTTAGCCCCAACATAAAAATTAAGATCTTAAATACAGGCGAAAGTATTGTGGAAAACAACATTATAAGTCCCGTAACACCCACTCCATTTTTGACCAAAACAGTTGATGCTAGAATCAAACTTACCCCGTCCGATAAATAACCCCCTAAAATAGGTATGTAGCTTTTAAGGGCAAATTTTGCCGTCTTAATCGATACGCTATCTGTAGTTATAGCAGTTATGCCTTGAATTGTTATAAAAGAAACAAACAAAGTAAAGACTATTCCAATAAGCCATTTAAAGAGCGAAGAAAAGAATTTTGCAAACTTTTCTAACCTAATACTAGGCGAAATATTCCCCATAACATTAAACACAAAAGACAATATAAAAATTGGCATAAGTATCGATAAAAACAACTCAGATATAATTGTGCTTAAAACAGACATTGCAGGTTGATATATGCCAGCTGTTACAGAACCACCAAGCGTTGTTATCAAAGTTAAAAGAATTGGAAATATAAGCTGAATTTGATTTGATATCGAAGACAGCGTTTGTTTTGTTGTTGTAATAAGGCCAAGAGAACTTTTAAAAACTAAAACTACAATTACTGAAAAACAAACAAAATATACAACAGTCGAAACTGAATTTTTTGACCCTGCCCCACCTATTTGTCCAACTAAACTACATATAATTCCAACCGATATAATAAGGCATATTAGCGGAACTATTGATAATATCTCATCAAACAACAAATTTAAAATATAAGATATAAAAGAGTTATAATCTAAGTTTATCTCGCCATTTATAATCTTTTTTACCCTTTCAATAAATGGCAAATTTTTGTATCCATTTTGCTTGTTTAATTCTTTATCTAGGCCTGAAAAGTCAAAACTATTTAATTGTTCGTTTATATCTTTGTTAAGTTCTTCATAAACATACTCACTATTTGTCTCACAATACGAAAAGCGTGGGGTTATAGAAACAAATACAATTAAACACAGTAAAATTAAAATTATTTTTTTCATTTTAATATTTCCGTAACAATATCTAAAAGGCCTGTAATTATTGGTAAAGATAAAACAACGATAATTATTTTTCCTGAAATTGTTATTTTGTCTGCAAGAGATTTCATTCCACCATCAACACATAAATTTGATGCAAATTCAGTTAAATACCCAACGCCTACAACTTTTAGTATGATTGTAAAAAATTCACTATTTATGCTTGTCCTTATAATAATTTCATTAAAGTAATCTACAATGCTGCTAAGTCCGTCAACAATCATAAAAAGTATTACAAGAGCTCCTGCTAGAGTGACTATAATCGAAAACTCAGCCTTTATTTGTTTTACGACCAAGGTTGCAACCATAGTTATGAGTGCAATCCCAATAATCCTAAGAATATCCATCTATTATTCCTAATACAAAGAAAACAAGTTTTTTACAGTATCCAACAACTGACTAATAAGGTTTACAACCATTATAAGCACAACCACTACCCCTGCAAGAGTTGTTATTGTAGCCATTTCATCTTTGCCTATATTTTTTAAAATTTGTCCAATTACTGCTGTTAAAATTCCAATACCTGCTATTTTAAATATAATTTCATATCCCAAAGCAATTTCTCCAAATAACTATACAAAAAGAATAAATAAAAACAACCCCACCAAAATACTCATCTTTATAAAAAAAGGAGAAAACTTATTATTTTCGCTTATAACCTTTTTTAAGATGGTTTCTATTCTTTTTTTGCTTGTCTCAAGTTTATTTATTTCTCCAACTTCATCAAATTCGCCAAAAGATAAAAAAATTTCATTTATAATTGAGAATTCTTCTTCATTTAAAAAATATAATATTTCCCTTATGTTAAATAAAAACTCTTCTTTTTCTTTTTTGTTTAAAATAAAATTTTTGTATTCGCAAAGCAAGTTTTTAAAAGCAATATTCGTCGTCTTATATTTATCTATTATGGACAATATTTTTTCATTGCTGTGTTTAATATAGTCGTTAGAAAATCCTAAAAAATTTAATAATTCATTAAAAAATTGTTTTCTTTTTCTAAAATGATTACTTATCAAAATCCCAATACTAACAGAACAACACAACAGAACCAAAATTAACAAAAATTTAATCAATAGTTGATACACCTAAAATTTTCGTCATATATTCCTTCGATTGTACCAGGTCCTTTTCTAGACGATAAAACGACAAACCTTTTAAAGATTTTGTTTTCTAAAACTTTTAAAAATGTTTGTTTATTTTTTATGTCATCCAAATTCAAACCGTGCACGCTTGTCAAAATTTTAACCCCGGTACTTGCTATACTTTCTATCGCTTCTAAATCTCTAAATGAATACACTTCATCTGTTACAACAATATCAGGCGACATACTTCTTACACCATACTCAAATCCATAATGTTTTGTGCTACCACTAATAATATCTGTATATTCGCCGACATCTAGTTGTGTTGTGCCGTTATAGGAACTTGCAATCTCGTACCTTTCATCAACAAGTAAAATGTTGTAACAATATTTCTTTTTAGTTAGCAAATGTAAAATATCTCTAATTATGGTAGTCTTACCACAGCCCGGCGGAGATATTATCAATGTGTTTTCAAAACTGTTTGTTAAAATATGACTTAAAACTTCTTCGGCACAACCATAAACTTGATGTGGAATTCTTATATTTAGTGAATTTATGTTTTTTATTGTTTTTATATTATTACCATCTACAACAACTTCCCCACATATGCCTACTCTTATTCCACCTACAACTGTAATAAAACCTTGCCTTATTTGGTTTGCATAAGCATAAAAAGAATGTTCACTTGAACGCTTTACTATTTCTTCTATCATACTTCCACTTGCTGTTATCGCAACATCATAATTGGATGTTATGCCTTTAGATGACAGATAAAATAATTTACCGTGAAGATTTACAACAATTTTTTTACCTTTTCTTATTCTTATCTCGTTAAGTTTTTTAGTTTCTATTGTGTTTATAATTATGCTTGATATATTTGGTGGTAAAATTGTTATTATACATTCATTTATGTCCATATAAAATTTTAATATTAGAATTTATAAAGTATGCCTATTTTCATAAAAACCCCAATAAAAACAAAAAAACAACACGATTTGCATCGTGTTGCTTTTATTTTTAATTCTATAGTCTTTCCATATATGTTCCGGTTCTTGTATCAACTCTGATTCTTTCGCCATTGTTAACAAATAAAGGAACTTGAATAACAAATCCTGTTTCAAGTGTTGCTGGTTTGTTACCTGCTTTAGATGTATCACCTTGGATTCCAGGTTCACATTCAACGATTGTAAGTTCTACAAAGTTTGGTGGTACAACTGAGAAAGCTTCGCCTTTGTAGAATTGAATTGTAACGTTCATATTTTCTGTAATGAATTTTAATGCTTCTTCTACTTGGTTTTTGTTTAATGGAATTTGATCATAACTTTCCATATCCATAAAGTAGTAAATATCATCTTCGCTATAAAGGTATTGCATTTCCTTCTTTTCAATTTTTGCTTCTTCAACTTTTTCTGTTGGGTTGAAAGTTCTTTCTAAAACTTGTCCTGTAACTACGTTTTTCATTTTTGTTCTAACGAAAGCTGCACCTTTACCTGGTTTTACGTGTTGGAAATCAACAATAACATAAACGTTGCTTTCGTATTCAAATGTAACACCCTTTCTAAAATCACCTGCTGAAATCATAAATATCCTCCTAAAAATCAAATAAATATATATAAAATTTATTAACTATATACGATTATAGCATATATTTTATAAATTAAATAGCATTTTCATAAATTTCTTTTAAAATATTTGCATCTTCTGCCTGACAGCCTTTAGATTCGCAAATAATAACCGGTTCTAAATCATATTTTTTTAAAACTTTTGCCAAGTTTTCAAACTCTGGACCGTATTCTGTATCTTCCATAGTTAAGTGTTTAATTTCACCTTTTGGACCATACTCTATTTTTGAAAAATGAGAGTGAAAGTTTTTCATTCTATCAATTCCTATTTTGTCAATAAAGCACTTTATGACTCTCTCAAAATCTTCTTCAGTTTTTAAACTGCCTTGAGTTAGTGCATTTATATGCCCAAAGTCAATTGTTGGAATAATACAATCATCAATCTCACAAAGTTCTGCAATTTCTTCATAAGTTCCAAGTTGCATACTCTTTCCCATTGTTTCAGGACATATCTTCATATCACCATAGCCTGCTTCTTTAACTTTTACAACAAGTTCTTTTATATGTTGTTTTAGTTTTGCAAACGCTTCTTCTCTTGGCATTTTACCACAAGAACCTGGATGAAAAACACAATGTGTGCCACCCATAATTTTTAGGTATCTTAAACTTTCTAGAACGTATCCAAACGATTTCTCAATAAGTTTTTCGTCTGGCGAAGCAAAATTTATGTAATATGGTGCGTGAACACTTATTGTAATTCCATTTTCCTTTGCAATTTCCCCTAAAGATTTTGCAACCGACTCACTCATTGTAAAGCCACGTGAAAAGGAATACTCATAAGCATTAAGACCTCTGTTTTTTAACCATCTTGGCGCATCTAGACTTGTTTTAAACCCTTGAGCATAAAACAAATCACTGTTGCCTGCCGGACCAAATTTTATCATCTAATCTTCCTTTAAACTTGTTGATAATTTTAATTTGTTATCATCTATAACACCAAGTCCAACAACTTCGTCGTTTTGGTGCAATATATATGTGCCATCATTTTTTTCAATAATAACCGATTTACCACAAAACAAGTCTTGTTCTTGCTTGATCGATAAATCAATTTTATCGTAATCTTTTAAAACAGTTTTAAGTGGAACAATGTTTTCCTTTATGTTGTTTTCGTTCAGTTTGTCAAGGTCAATACAATTTTCCAAATAAAAGTTCCCTGTTTTTGTGCGTGTAAGTTTTGAAATTGTGCCAAGTGTTGAAAGTGCATAACCTAAATCTCTTGCTATACTTCTTATATAAGTCCCACTTGAACAAGTTATTTCAAAAGAATAAGTTGTATCGTTTATTTTGTCTAACAGTTTGATATCATAAATTGTTATCAAACTTGGTTTTAATTCCACATCTTTACCTTCTCTAGCAAGTTTATACGCTCTAACTCCTGCTACAACCTTTGAAGAATAAATTGGTGGAATTTGTTCTTGCTCGCCTATAAAGTTTGGCAAAACTGCTTCGATTTGTTCTTTTGTTGGGATAATATCATTTGTTTCAATAACATTGCCATCAATATCTAAACTGTCTGTAAGTTTACCGAACTCAATGTGAGCAATATATGTTTTTTGCTTTTTAAGAAACAAGTCAAAAAGTCTTGTTGCTTTTCCAATGCACACAGGCAAAACACCTGAAGCAAGTGGATCAAGTGTACCCAAATGCCCTACTCTTTTAATTTTTGCCATATGACGAAGTTTAACAACAACTTTTGAAGATGTTATTCCACTAGGTTTATTAACTAAAACAATTCCTATCATTTTACTTTTTCTTTTCGTTCTTTTCTAATTCTAACTCTGTTTGTTCAATGATTTTGTTTAAGATATCTTTGTATTTTCCTGTAGCAGTTGCACCTGCAGCCTTTACGTGACCACCACCACCAAGAGCTCTTGCGATGTTACAAACATTTGCATATAAGTTTGACCTTAAACTCATATGGAATGTTCCAGGTTCTTTTTCGATAATCTTTGCTCTAACTTCGTTTCCATCAATACCATCTAGGAATTGAAATGATGCTGAGTTTTCACAAATATCATAAAATCTTTGATATGTTTTATAATTTATAAAAGCAACAAAGAGTTTTCCTGATAAGTAACTTTTAGTGCTTCTAAGTGCTGTTTTATAAAACTCTAAATATCTTTTTGGTTTATATTTGAACAATTTATAGTTAATTTCTTCTAAATCAAACTCTTTTTCCATAAGTTCGCAAGCATGCATATGACTTGTTGGTGTTGTTGTTGAGTGTTGGAAGCAACCTGTGTCTGAAGCAAGTCCTGCATACAAATTAACTGCAATTTCTTTTGTAATGTTTACACCTAAGGTTTTGATAATTTCCATTACCAAATCAGATGTGCTTGGACTTTTACTGTCTACAAAAGAACAATTGAATTTAAGTTTGTTTTCTTTTTCTGGTTGATGGTGATCAATACAAGCCTTGATTTTTGCTTGTTCGAAAGCATCTGCATATTTACCTATTCTACCTAGGTTGTTGCAGTCAAGCATTAAGCAAACATCAACTTTTGCAATATGATTTTCGTTCTTTTCAAGTGTTACTTTCATAAAATCAAAGTTCCTTGGAACTTGACCATCACAATAGATATATGCCTTTTTACCCATAGATTTTAATGCCATTTTAAGAGCATTACAAGAGCCTAATGCATCTCCATCAGGACTTATATGCGTAAATAAAGCAAAAGAATTAAATGTTTTTAAGAGTTGTGTAATACTTCCCATAAATTAGTTATTCTCCTCGTCAATATTTGAAGGAATATTTAAACCACTTAAGATTTGGTTTATTTTTTCGCTATATTCTTGAGTTGTATCAAGAACAAATGTTAGCTCGGGCACAATTCTTAAGTTTAAAGATTGTGCTAAACTCCTTCTAATGAAACTTTGAGCCGACCTAATTGCCGACAAAGTATCTTCTTTGTTTTCGTTGCCGTAAACACTTAAAAATACTTTAGCATGTTTTAAGTCTGGTGTTGTCTTAACATCCATGACACTTACAACACCAGAAATTCTTGGGTCGTTTAATTTTGTATTTATAATTTCGCTGATATCTCTTTGTATTTGAGCATCAATTCTAGCCATTCTATTCTTATTTGCCATAATTTAAACCCTTTTATAAATTGATTTGTTCTTGTACAGCACATTCTAGAATATCGCCAGCTTCAATATCATTAAAGCCATCAACCTTAATACCACATTCAAAACCGGTTGCAACTTCTTTAGCGTCGTCTTTTCCTCTTCTTAAGGTTGAGATTTTGCTTGTATGGATAACTTCTCCATTTCTTATGACTCTTACATCACAGTTTCTTTGAACTTTTCCATCAACAACCATACAACCAGCAATTGTACCTACGCTACTAATCTTAAATAATGCTCTAACTTCTGCATGTCCTGTGATTCTTTCAGCAAATTTAGGAGCCATAAGCTTCTTCATTTCTTTTGTCATATCGTCGATTGCTTCGTAAATAACATTGTAACTCTTTGTTGTAATCTTATTTTTCTTAGCAAATGCGATTGATTTTGAATTTGATTTGATGTTAAAGCCAACAATGATAGCATTTGAAACTTTAGCAAGTTGAACATCGTTTTCTGTGATTTCACCAGCACCTGCACTGATAACTTCAAGGTTAACTTCTTCGTTCTCGATTGCTTCTAATGATTCTTTTAAAGCTTCGACTGAACCTTGAACATCAGCCTTAATAATAACATTAAGAACTTTCTTTTCTGTACCTTCTGGTGTTGCAAGGAATTCATCAAGAGATTTTGAAAGACCTTTTTCGATTTTTTCTTGAGCTTTCTTAGATTTTCTTTCTTCGATAACGCTCTTACTTAATTTTTCGTCAACTGCTTGTACCAAATCGCCTGCTGAAGGAACTGAGTCAAATCCAAGTACTGAAACAGGTGTTGAAGGACCAGCTGACTTAATGTTTTTGCCTTTATCATCAATCATTGCTCTTACTTTACCAAATGCGAAACCTGACATAACAGGATCACCAATTTTTAAAGTACCATTTTGAACAATAATGTTTGCAACAGGACCCATACTTTTATCAAGTCTTGCCTCTATAACTGTGCCGATAGCATTTCTTTGTTTGTTTGCTCTTAAGTTTTGCATTTCAGCAACAAGCAAAATCATTTCGAGCAACTTGTCAATACCTTGACCTGAGTGTGCTGAAATAGGAAGAACAATTGTATCACCACCCCATTCTTCTGGAAGAACATCATGTTCTGTTAATTGTTGTTTGACTCTATCAATATTTGATTCTATCTTATCCATCTTATTAACAGCAACAATCATTGGAGCTTTTGATTCTTTAATATACTTAATTGCTTCTACTGTTTGTGGTTTGATACCGTCATCACCTGCAACAATAAGTACTGCAACGTCAGTGATTTGTGCACCCCTTCTTCTCATATTTGCAAATGCTTCGTGTCCAGGAGTATCGACAAATGTAATTTTTTCTTTGTTCCAAGTAATTGAGTAAGCACCGATAGATTGTGTAATACCACCTGCCTCGTTGCTTGTAACGTGAGTTTTTCTAATATAGTCAAGCAATGATGTCTTACCGTGGTCAACGTGACCCATAATTGTAACAATAGGTGGTCTGCTTTCTAATAAGCTTTCATCATCAGTTGCAGTTGCATCATCAAGTAATTGTTCTTCAAAAGTTTTATCAAGTTTAAGTTCGAGTGTAACGCCAAGTTCGCTTGAAACCAACTCTGCTGTTGGAAAATCAATTGAACTGTTGATTGTACACATATTTCCTAAAATCATACATTGTTTGATGATCTCAGTTACAGGCTTACCAATTTTTTCTGATAAGATTTTGATTGTAAGGTTTGGTGTTGTGATAACTGCATGTGTAACAGGTGCAGCAACAACAGTTTGAACTTCAACTTTTGGTTTTTTGAGTTTAAGTTTTCTTGTAACCATTCTTTCTTCGATGTTTTGTTCTTCAATAAGACCACGACGAAGAAGTGATTTTTTATTGATTCTCTTATCTTCAAAACTATTTGAATGTTCGTTTGTTTTCTTTTTGTTTGTATATACTCTTTGCTCTTTATTTCCAAAAACACTTGATGCACTTGCAAGGTCAGATGTTTTTCTTGGAATAATTCCTGCAATAGATTTGTTTTGTTGTGGGAATTTTTGACCTTGTCCGAATGGTCGTTGTTGACCAAATGGTCGGGTGCCTTGTTGATTGTTATATCTTGGAGTGTAGCCGTTTTGATTATACTTTGGTGTATATGGTTTTACAGCTTCATTTCTTTGAGCGTATTGAATATTGCTACCATTGTTGTTAAATGGTTTATTTCTATCAAATGGTTGATTTGTTCTGTTTTGATATCCACCTTGACCGTTTGGTCTGTTTTGATAGTTTCCATTGCCTTGATAACCGTTGTTTGCTCTGTTTTGATAATTATTTGAGCGATTATAATTATTGCCAACATTAGCATTTTGTTGTCTTGGTGTGAAAGGTTGAGTTGCCTTTGGTGCAGTTTCTTCTTTCTTTGCCTCAACAGGTTTTTCAACTGTTTTGTTTTTGTCTTCAACATTTTCAGTTGGTAAAACTGCCTTTTGTTCTTCGACAACAGGTTTTTCCTTTGGCTCTGCCTTTTTAGTTTCTTTTGCAACCTCTTTTTGTGGAGCTGCTTTTGCTTCTACTTCGGCAAGTTTTTCTTCCATAGCACGAACGCTTTCTTCTTTTGCCTTTAAGATTTCGATTCTCTTCTCTTCTTCTGTCTTCTTGTTTTTGATGGTTGTATATTTATCCTTTAAAACATTGGAAAAATTAGCAAGTTGTTGTCTTGCCCTTTTAACATCGTTATACAAGTTTGTGATTGAAGAACTTTTGTCTAGTTCAAAAATTGCCTTAATGTTGTTAAGATTTTGTTTTTCTTCGTTATTAACTCCGCTCAAATTATTACTCCTAATTTATATAACTAATTATTTTTCATTTCTTCTTCCAACATATCATAATATTTTTCGTCTATGTTGGTTTTATAATTTTTATTTAAAGATTTTTGCTTTTTGCATTTTTCGATACATTCTTGGTTGTTGCAGATGTAAGCGCCTCTACCCTGTGCTTTACCTGTCTTGTCAACCACTATATCGCCATTTTCTAATCTAACAATTCTTGTTAGCTCTGTCTTAGGGTGCATTGTTCTACAGACAATGCACATTCTTTGTGGTATCTTTTTCATACAACACCTTAATCGCTAATGTCTAAATCTGCTAAAAGGTCATCGCTGATATCTTGTTCTTGTAAATTGAACGCTTCTTTTTCGTTATTGATAAATGTTTCGCCATCAATTTGTTTTGCAGCAGTTTCGCTCTTAACATCGATTTTCCAATTTGTAAGTTTTACTGCAAGTCTAACGTTTTGACCACTCTTACCGATTGCAAGTGAAAGTTTGTCATCTGGAACAACTGCTCTTGCTGAGTTTGCATTTTCTAGAGCATAAACTGTAATAACAGTTGCTGGACTTAATGCACGTGCGATAAATTCAAGTGGGTTTTCTGACCAATTGATAATATCAATCTTTTCACCGTTTAATTCGTTAACAATAGCATTGATTCTCATACCTTTGTTACCAACGCAAGCACCAACAGCATCAATGTTAGGATTTGGTGAATATACAGCCATTTTTGTTCTGTAACCTGCTTCTCTAACAATACTCTTGATTTCAACTTCGCCTGATTGAATTTCAGGAACTTCAAGTTCAAATAATCTCTTTACAAATCCAGGATTTGCTCTTGTTACAGAAACAACAGTTGATTTTGATGAATCTTTGATGCTCTTGACATAAACCTTGATTCTGTCGCCAATTGCATAATTTTCGCCAGGAATCTTGTCTTGTGGTTACATAACGCCTTCTGTTTTTGATCCAGGGATTTCAACATAAATAAGGTCTGCTTCAATTCTACGAATAACACCTGTGATGAGTTCGTTTTGTTTTTCAGAAAGTTCGCTCATTGCAACTTCATGTTCTGCATCTTTAAGTTTTTGCATAACAACTTGTTTTGCAATTTGTGCTGAAATTCTACCAAAATTCTTAGGTGTAACTTCAGTTGAAACTCTATCGCCTACTTTATATGATTTTTTGATTAGTTTTGCATCTTCTAAAGAAATTTCTTTGTCTGGATCTTCAACTTCTTCTACGATTGTTTTATAACTATATACTTTAATTGTTCCTTTTTCTGGGTCAAGTCTAACTTCTGCTGACATTGCTTCGCCAAAATTCTTTTTGTATGCAGATGTAAGTGCTGACTCAAGTGCTTCGATAAAGAATTCCTTTTTAATTTTCTTTTCATTTTCTAAATCTTCAAGTGCTGCGAAAAAATCTTTGTTTACCATTTTATCTCTCTCCTAAAAAATAATATAAAGTTGGCATAAAGCCACTTCGGATTTATTAAATTTAACAGGTTGTCCGTCAACCTCAATTGTTATAACATCATCAAGTTTCTCAACGAGTTTACCAACAAATTCTTTTTTGCCATCTTTTGTTACAAAAAGTTTTATTGTAACCATTTTGCCGATGTTTCTCAAAAAGTCTTTGTCGGTTTTTATAGGTCTATCAAGCCCGAGTGAAGAAACATTTAATGTGTATGCTGCTCCATCAGTTGGGTCGATTTCATCAAGTATAGGGTCAATTGTTCGATGCACCTTTTCGCAATCTTCAATCTTAATTCCATCAGGGTGTGCAATAAATATAGTTAAATTCATTCCATTTGGTTTTTTTGCATACTCAACTTCGCATAATTCATAACCAAGTTCGGTTATAATTGGCTCTAGTTTTTCTTCAACAATTGTGACAACTTTTCCTGCCAAAATGACACCTCCTATAAAAAACCTTATTTAAAGAATTGAGAGTGGGGTTTGCCCACTCTCAAAGTACCTATCTTAAGCATATATATAATAACACAAGTTATACAAAATTTCAAGTGTTATTTTCGTATAATTTTAAAAAAACTTCGGTGGTTGCTATAACATCATTAAGTGCCCTATGGGCATTTGTTAATTCTACGCCTAATTGCTCGGCAACTTTTATAAGTTTATAACTCTTAAGTCCTGGCTTTTTAGCCCTCGCAAGAACTAAAACATCTTGCTCTTCGTTTAAAAACTCTACCCCAACTTTTCTGCCTGCGCTTTGTATAAACTTAGAATCAAAGTCAAGGTTGTTATATCCTGCAAGAATTGCACCTTTTGTAAACTTATAAAAATCTACAATAACCGTTTCAATTGGGTATGCATCTGCAACCATATCATCGTTTATGTTTGTAATCTTTGTGATAATATCTGGAATTCTTGTCTTTGGTTTTACAAGTGTGGAAAATGCTTCAGTTGTTTTACCATCGACAAGTTTAATTGCACCAATTTCAATAATTTCATTATTTAATGGGTCAAGACCTGTTGTTTCTAGGTCATAGATAACAAAGGTTTTGCCGATAAAGAAATCTGGCACAGGTTTTTCAACATCAAAAAGATTTGTTTGGTGTAAAGATGTAAAAGGAATTGGTCTTGCTGCTGTGTATGGTCTTTCGTCAATATCGACATTGTTTTTGACCATAATTTCTTCAACAGTAGGAATTTCGCAATAAGAGATACTTTTTATGCTAATTTCCATCTTATTGTTAAACTCACTAATATCGCCTTTTACAATAATAGTATTTCCATTATCAAGCAAGTTCATTTTATGATAATTTGCTTTACTTGGAAAAACAACGGCACCGATACTTCCGGTTTTGTCTTCTAAAACAAATCTAAAATATGGTTTTTCGATTTGAACTTCTTCGCCGTTTTCATTTTTCTCTGTTCGTTTTGACTTGTATGTTTTTTGTGTAAAAAACTTAATTTTACCAGCAAGAATAACACCTGCACCGGCTTTTGTTGTATCCTTGATTGTTTGTGGGTCGACTGTTATTTCTTCCCCAATCAAAAGGCGTTTATTCGCTACAGGGTATCTTTTTCTCTTAGGTGAAAGCAACTCGTTGAGTTCACTTTCCTTTTGTAATTTTTTAAGTCTATCTTTTAATAATGAATCATAATAGTTTTCACTATTAGTATCTTCAATTGTATCAAAAGTAATATTAAAATATCCACATAAATTTTTGTTTAACTCTTCTAAAAGCAAATCTTTTATTCTTGATTGTTCGATATAATCAACAGTTTCTTGAATAAATGACATTTTTATTTTGACTTCTAAATCGTTTATTTCAATTTTAAAAACGCCATTTTTTACACTTTCTGCAATACTCTTATGGCTGTTTTCAAAATAATTGATTATATATTTTTTAAGCAAATCTTCTTCAAGATAACTCTTATTTAAGTATATTTCTAGTTTTGCGTCGATTTGCAAATATTTTGAAACAAATGTTGTTAACTCATCAACAACTTCTCTAGTCGGTTCACTATACTTGTGTGGATATATAAAAAAAACAACACACTTATTGGCTTTTTGATGATAAACAACTTCCTTGAGTTTCAAGTAATTATATTTATTATTTGTTTTATCATTTATATAATCCAAAAGTGTGTGTTTCATTTTTACCTCAATGATATTTTACAGAACAAAATGTAAAATGTCAACCACAACTACAAACAGTAGAAGCACAACAAGTCCAACAAAGTGTATTGTTCCTTCTATATCTCGTCGTATAGGTTTTTTTCTTATAGCTTCAATTCCTACAAAAACCATTCTTGCGCCATCTAGTGCCGGGAACGGTAATAAATTGAATACTGCCAAGTTAACAGAAATCAGTGGCAACAGCAACATTAGATTTCCAAAGTTGATTTGTGTATATTCGGCAATTGTCACGATTGTTGTAACAGTACCACCCAATTCTTTTATGCTTAGCCTAAATGTTATCATTTGCCATAGTACTACAAGGACTTTCCATGCCCACCCTATAGTAAATACAAAACAATGACCCAGCGCTTCAAAAAAACCATATCTATAATTCGTTGTTGACACGCCCAACATCATCCTTTCTTCTTGCTGTGGCGTGCCATCTTCATTAAAAAGTTGATTTCCATCTTCGTCGTAAATGTCTGCAAGTTGCAAGGTTTTATAAACCGTTACGTCTTGCATCTTGCCATCTCTTCTAACTGTTAATGTTATAGGCTCTGCGCTGTCCCCTATTTCTTGGACAGTTTTTGAGAAGTATTTATCATAAATAAAATTTGTATATTCGCCATTTACAGCGTATATTACATCTCCAACTTGAAGTTGAGAAATTCCCGGTACATTTTCTAGATTTGTAACAACAACTCTATCGCTATATCCATATGACATAAGGAAAATAAAAGAAAATAGTATAGCAGATATAAAATTAAAAAATGCACCTGAAAATAATACAATAAGTCTTTTCCAAGGTTTTTGACTGTTAAAAGCTTCAGGATTATCCTTTTCGTCTTCGTCTTCTCCTTCAAAAGCGCAATAACCTCCTAATGGAAAAAGACGGAGAGAAATTTTCTCTCCTGATTTAGTCGTCTTTTGAAAAATTGATTTTCCAAAACCTATTGAAAATTCGTTTATCTTAAATTTTAGTAATTTGCCTGCAGTATAATGCCCCAACTCGTGTATCATAATCATTATAAGCAAAACAAATATTGCCAAAACGATATACAAAGCCGAAGTAAATACTGAAGAAATACTCAAAAGTTGTGACAACTTTTATCTCCTTTTAGTTTATGCTACCATCAAAAGTAAGCATAGGAAAATATATGGTGTACAGAAAATTACAGAATCAATTCTGTCTAAAACTCCACCGTGACTTCTTAAGAAAGTACCAGCGTCTTTTTCATTTGCTCTTCTCTTAATTTGTGATTCGTACAAATCACCAACTTGACAAACAACTGCACCAATAAATCCAATAATTAACATTTGCCAGAAAGCAATAATTGCAAATTGTTCTGGATAAATTGCATTAAAAACAAAGTAAGGAATCAATGCACCAATTGTTCCACCAAGCAAACCAAACAATGCGCCTTCTACACTCTTTTTAGGGCTGATTTTTGGACAAAGTTTGTGTCTTCCAAAAACACGGCCAAAAAGCATTGCAAATGTGTCTGTTAAACTTGAAATAAAGAAAAGTGTAAGTAAAGCAAACAATGGGAATGGTATACCTTCAAAGTTTGTTGTAATATTTACAAACCCTATTGTATCTATATGACTTATAAAATACATAAAGAACATCATAAATCCTGGATATAAGATACAATAAAAAGTATTGTTTGTTTTAAAGAAATTAAACTCTGAAATAGGCATATCGGTTGAAACCCTAAATGCATCTTCTTCTAGTTCTTTTTTGAAAATCCAAGCATTTCCAAAGTAAATAACAAGATATGCAAGGAAAATAATTGCTAAAGCAATTAAGAAAATATACAAGGCATTAACGCCTAGCAAGTTGCAAATAACAACGTCTAAATACAAAAGTACGGACACTATAATTGCACACCAATTGTAAACCGGCTTTCCTGCTTTTATTTGAAGTTTGCCAATTTCCATAGTTGCCAAAATTACAGCATATAAAATAAATGTATCATAAATGTATGGTACAAATGCTTGAACAGCAATCATTGATGCTGTAAGCAATACTAAAAGCAATCCGGTAATAACTCTATCTTTCATAATAACCTCTAATCTACATTATAGCAAAATAAAAAAATTTTTCAAGATTATTTCTTTATTGCACCAAATCTTCTGTTTCTCTTTTGATATGCTACAATACAATCATATAAATCTTTTTTTGTAAAACTTGGCCAATATGTTTTTGGGAAAATAAATTCTGAATAAGCCATTTGCCATAACATAAAATTACTCATTCTATATTCGCCACTTGTTCTAATAATCAAATCTGGGTCAGGTTGACCAGCTGTATAAAGATAGTTTGAAAATTCTTCGATTGAAACTTTTTTCTTGCCATCTTTGATTATGTTGTTTACAGCGTTTACAATTTCGCTTCTACCACCATAATTGATACAAAGATTGAAAACAAAATCTGTATTGTTTTCGGTTTCTTTTGTTCTCTCTTTTATAAGTTTTTGAATGTCAGGGGCAAACCTTGTAGGGTCTCCACAAACATTAAGTTTTGGTTTAAAAGATAATTCATTTAAATAATCTGAATTTAACATTTCACGAAACAAATCCATCAAAAAGTCAACTTCTTCTTGTGGTCTGTTCCAATTTTCGGTAGAGAAAGCATAAACAGACATATGTTTAATACCTAGAGCATAAACTTCATTTAAGATTGTTTTTACGTTATCAAAACCAACCCTATGCCCCATACTGCGAACTAGTCCTCTTTGCTTTGCCCATCTACCGTTTCCGTCGATAATAAAAGCAACGTGTTTAGGAATTTTGTTCGGGTTAATTTTATTCTTTTTACTAAATATACCCATTTGTTTTACCTTTTAAACTTCCATAACTTCTTTTTCTTTTGTTGCACAAACAGAGTCTGCCATTTCGTTGTATTTATCAACTAACTTTTGAACTTCTGTTTCGGCTTCGGTTAAATCGTCTTTAGAAATTGCTTTGTCCTTTTCTGCTTTTTTAAAGATTTCAAGAACATCTCTTCTCTCGTTTCTAATTGCAATTTTTGTTTCTTCGCAGATTTTCTTTACGTCCTTAACAATTTCTCTTCTTCTTTCTTCTGTAAGTTGTGGGAATACAAGGCGAATAACTCTACCATCATCAGTAGGTGTGATACCAAGGTCACTTGCTAAAATTGCCTTGCTAATATTTTTAACAGTTGACATATCCCAAGGTGAAATCAAAATCATTCTTGCTTCTGGAACAGAAATTTTTGCCATTTGTGAAATAAGTGTTTGTGTTCCGTAATAATCAGCAGTGATTTTGTCAAGCATACGTGGGTTTGCCCTACCTGCTCTAATCATAAAATATTCATTTTTTTGTCTATCAACTTTCTTTGAAAGTGCATCTTCAAATTCAAGCATAATTTCATCATAATTTTCTAATTGCATATAATACCCCTTTATACATTAAATACAATTCATTTTACTAAATTAAGATAATATTTGCAAATAAAATGACAAACAATAAAAAATTATTTTTTGTTTAATCCAAAAATTACCATAATAATATGATTTATAAAAACAAAAAATACATATGACAAGGAGGAATTATGAAAGATAGTACAGTTTTAGGTATGATTGCAGGTATGGTGATTGGTGCTGTAACCGTTTCAATGTGTAAACCAGCACAAAAAATCGTTAAAAAAGGGACTGAAGCAATCAAAGAAGAAGCTATGAATTTGGCAAATAAAAAAAATGGTGAGTAAAATCACCATTTTTTATTTTTTAATTAAGCGTTTGGTGCGCCATCTACAAGACCATCGTATACTTTGAAAACTCTTTCAATAGTATCAACGTCAACAACAAGTGCTAAGAAATCTTCTTCGTCTTCGTTAGCGTTTTCAATGATTTCGAAAACAAGAGCTTCGTCTTCACCGATACCTTCCATTTGAATTAAAGGTTTTAAGATTACAAATGCCCTTTCATCAAGTGGGATAAGTGCGATTTGTTCAAATTGAACGCCTTCACCTTTTTCATTATATAATACGATTGGATCTGTATTGTTTTCATCAAAAATACAATCAATAGGATTTAATTCTTCTTTTACTTCTTCACTCATAATAAATCTCCTTTATTTCTTTCTGTCAAGATAATCTTGCAAAATGAGAGTTGCTGAAAGTTTGTCTATAACTTCTTTACGCTTCTCTCTTCTAACACCTGCTTCAATAAGAATTTCTTCAGCTGTTACACTTGTAAGCCTTTCATCTATATACTCTATATCGACGTTGTCTAACACTGAGATAAGTTTATCGCCAAATTCTCTTGTTGCAACTGCCCTATCCCCTTCGGTACCGTCCATATTGAGTGGAAGCCCCATTATGATTTTGTCTACCTGTTGACTTACAACCAAGTCTTTAAAGTGCTGCAAATCGGTTTCAATGTTTTTACGGACATAAGTTTCATAACCTGTCGCAATAATTCCTAGCAAATCGCTAAAAGCAACACCTATGCGAACTTCGCCATAATCAATGCCCATTTTTCGCATACTACACTCCATTAACTACAATATAATATTAACACAAATAATTAAAAAATAAAAGTATTTTATAAATAATTTTTAATTAAAAAAGCCAAGACCATAAGTCTTGACTTAATTTTAAATTACTTCTTTTCCATTTGGCTCATAACTTCATCAGCAAAGTTGTCTGATCTCTTTTCTAAGCCTTCACCCATTTCATAGCGAGCAAATCTACGGATAGAGATTTTTTCGCCAATTTTAAGTGTTGCTTCTGTGATTAAGTCACGAATAGTTTTTGAAGGGTCCTTAACGAATTCTTGTTCCATTAAGCAAACTTCTTTATAATATTTCTTAATTCTGCCTTCAACAACCTTTTCTGCGATTGCTTCTGGTTTGCCTTCGTTTTTAGCTTGTTCGATTAAGATTACTCTTTCTTTTTCAAGATTTCTTGGGTCTACGTCTTCGATGTTAACAACTTCTGGTTTTGCTGCTGCGATTTGCATAGCAATATCTCTAACTAAGCTGTTAAATGCTTCGCCTTTAGCAACGAAGTCTGTTTCACAGTTAACTTCGACTAAAACGCCAATTTTTCCACCCATATGAATGTATGATGCAACAAGACCTTCTGCTGCGATACGAGATGCTTTCTTTGCAACTGCTGCAAGACCTTTTTCTCTAAGGTATGCAACTGCCTTTTCCATATCTCCGTTACATTCTTTTAATGCTTTTGAACAATCAAGCATTCCTGCGCCTGTTCTTGTCCTAAGATCCTTGATATCTTCTGAACTAATCATAATATTATAATCTCCCTTTTAAAAATTATTCTTTATCTGTTGTTTCTTGATTCATAGCTTGTGCCATATCAATTTTTTCTTCAGCTTTGTTTTCTTCGTCGTTTTCAGCGTGAAGTTGAACACCTTCTTTTGCTTCGATAACTGCGTCAGCCATTGCACTTACAATAAGTTTAACTGATCTGATTGCATCATCGTTTCCAGGGATAACGTAGTCAATGTTTGATGGGTCGCAGTTTGTGTCAACAAGTCCAACAAGTGGAATTCCAAGAGCTTTAGCTTCTTTAACACAGATGTGTTCTTTTGAAGAATCAACAACAAAAATAATTCCTGGAAGATCTCTCATTTCCTTGATTCCGCCAAGGTT
>JAZSQZ010000074.1:0-3198 GCA_045538175.1 Clostridia bacterium | reverse complement strand
ATGCCCTGGAGTATCAATAAGGTTTAATTTGTATTCTTTGCCTTCATAGTTATAAAACATTCTTGTAGGAGTAAGTTTAATTGTGATACCCCTTTCCTTCTCAATATCCATACTATCTAAAACTTGCTCAGTTAATTCCCTTTGAGAAAGAGTACCGGTTTGTTCAATCAACCTATCGGCAAGTGTACTTTTACCGTGATCAATATGGGCTATAATACAAAAGTTTCTAATATTTTCAAGTCTGTCCATAGTTTCCCTTTTAAGTGACTTTTTAAAAGTCAATAATACTATAATTTATATTTATATTATTATAATGTAATAAACAAAAATTAGCAAATATATTTGTTTTAAAAAAAGTAAAATATTGTTAGGATAAACATTTTTTTTGTGATATAATTTGTTGTAAAACACAATTAAGGTAGGTCTAAAATGGAGATTTTTAACAGCTGGCTTGTAACTCAATATATTGCTCACCGTGGCTTTCATAACAAAGAATTCCCTGAAAATAGTATGGGTGCTTTTGAAAGGTGCTTAGAATACAATTATGCCATTGAGTGTGATGTTCATCAAATCGAAGACGGTACTATCGTTTGTTTCCATGACCACACCTTAAAAAGAATGACTGATAAGGACGGTTATGTTGCTCAAATTAAATCAAAAAAAGATTTAAAGAATTATAAACTTGCAGGCACAAACTACTCTATCCCAACATTTGAAGAACTTTTAAAAATGGTTAAAGGAAAAGTTCCTATTCTTATTGAAATTAAAAATTATGAAAAACCAGGGTCTCTTGAGAAAGAACTTTTAGAACTTTTAAAAAATTACAAAGGCGAAGTTGCTATTCAATCTTTCAACCCTTATGTTTTAGGTTGGTTTGAAAAGAATGCTCCAGAAATTATTAGGGGTCAACTTTCTTCATACTTTAAAGATGTTCCATTATCGTTTTATAAAAAGTTTATTTTAAAGCGTATGCTTGTAAACAAGTCAATCTCAAAACCACATTTTATCGCTTATAAGTATGACGAAATCCCAAACAGATGGGTTAAAAAATACAAAAAAATCCCACTTCTCGCTTGGCCGGTACCAAGTCAACAAGACTATATGAAAATTGCAAAACACTGCGACAACATTATTTTTGAAAACTTTGAACCAAGAATATAAAAACAAAAAGACAAGAAATTTTCTTGTCTTTTTTATTTGTTGTCTTTGTTTAGATTAAAAAACTTTGATTTTTTTCTAATCATACCCTTCTCTTTTCCATTTTCACTTGGAATATAATAAACCCTATCTTTTAGAGAATTTGGAAAGTATTGTTGTTTTACATATCCTCCAAAATTGTGTGGATACAAATATCCTTTTGTACCGTCCTTATTTGTTGAAGGATGATTTTTTAAACTATTTAAAATTTTATCGTCTTTTACGTTTATTGCATCGTCCATTGCTTTTTCCATTGCAAGATAAACAGAATTTGACTTCTCTGCTTCACAAGCATATATAATTGCGTGCGACAAGTTAAGCAAACACTCAGGTGGGCCCAATTTTTCGCAAGCATACATTGCACTACAAGCAAGAAGCAAAGCATTACTATCTGCCATACCTATATCTTCACTGCAGTGCGCCATAAGTCGTCTTGCAATAATTCTAGGGTCGCATCCTGCTTGAATAAGTCGTTGAGAATAATAAAGCGCTGCATCCGTATCACTCCCCCTAATACTTTTGCAAAAAGCACTCAAAATATCATAATATGAACTTTCGTCCAAATTCATTGCTTTCTTTTGAATACTTTGTTCAGCGATTTCTTGAGTAATCACAATTTTATTATCTTTGTTGACATTTGTTGTCACAACAGCAAGTTCAAGTGCATTTAGTGCCTGTCTTACATCACCAGCCGATGCCCAAGCAAAATGTTTATAAGCATCTTCTTCAACTTCAACAGGAAGATTTCCAAGCCCCCTAGTTTTATCAGCAACTGCCCTTTTGAGCAAAGAAATAATGTCTTTATCTTCAATAGACTTAAATTCAAATATCCTACATCTAGAAACAATAGCCCTCGTCATTGATGTATAAGGGTTTTCGGTTGTAGAACCGATAAAGATAATGTTGCCTTCTTCAATTGCTTGTAAAACGCAATCACTTTGAGCTTTGCTCCATCTATGACACTCATCTAACAACAAATATGTTCTTATGCCAAAACATTGAAAATCTTTTTTTGCCTTATCTATAATTTCTTTCGCATCTGCAACACCACTAGAAACTGCGTTAAGTTTTTTAAACTCACCCTTGCAGGTGCTTGCAATTATGTGCGCAAGTGTTGTTTTTCCTGTTCCCGGTGGTCCATAAAAAATACAGCTTCCCAAAACCCCAGCTTTAATTGCCCTATCAAGCAAAGTATTTTTCCCAACAACATGACTTTGACCCACAAACTCATCTAAAGTTTCAGGTCTCATTCTTTCACTTAATGGTTGCTTTTCTTTAAATTGATTAAAATATTCCATAGTCGTTTTCCTACAGAATATAATAACACAAAAAGTCACAATTGTAAAACTAAGTTTTTTGACTTAAAAAGAGTGTCGTAAGATATTGTATCAATATTCGAAAATTCAATATTTCCAATCTTATAAGAAAGATTGTCACAGTCAATTTTTTTAATCTCTAAACAAATTTCATTAAAAAATATTTTTGTATCTCCCAATATGTTTTTCTTGAATTTATTTACAAAAACACCTTCTTTTAAAAAACAAATACCAATAAGATTGTACATTAAATTTTGATAAACAAAACCCAAATTTCTTTGTGGCAAAAAATAAAAATTTAAATTTTTAAAACTATCATTTGTTTCCAAATTTTCTTTTGAAAAATCCCCCAAAAACTCCTCAAAATCTTTCTTGTTTTTATTTGAAGAATATACATAGTTTTTTATGATTTCTTGTGGTAAGTAAAAAATTATAAGCTTGATTAAGGCGTTATTTGGGGTCACAACCTTAATTTTAGGCAGTTTTAAGTATTTGTTTGTAATCTCACTAAATCCGTTATAGACGACTTATACAAAAGCAAAATCTTCAAACTTTACTTTGCTTTTTACAACAAAAAATTCAAACATTTGATTTGGTTTTAAAACTATATTTTTAAACAAAACAAGCCTTTCTTTTGTCATAATTTTTTTATCAAAACAAACATTGTCTTCAAGAAATATTTTTT
>JAZSQZ010000153.1:0-2051 GCA_045538175.1 Clostridia bacterium | reverse complement strand
TGGAAAGATATTAAAGAAGGTAATTTCTGGAAAAAGAATAAATGTTATCAATATTTCAAATTGAAGAGAAGAGCTTTCATTAAAGCATTTAAAGCTGAACAACCAAGTTTAGCTTCTATGGCAACAGATGCTATCCTTGGTGGCTTAAATATTGATGATACAAGTAAAGCAGTTACTATTAGTTTTGCTGATGGTAATGGAAATATAATAAATTACAAATATGACGAAAATAATATGCTTGATGGTATGTCAATAGAAACAGACAATGATGCTGAATATATAATGAACAATGACGGCCAAAAGTATGAAATGAATGGTGCTTTATACAATGAAGAAACTGATGAAATTATATCAAATTTAAGAGCCGCTATTGAAATAAGTGTTCACGATAACGAAAAACTTAAATCACAAGTACAAAGAAAGATAGGTATGGAAGGATATACATCTGAACACGAAGTTTTGAAAACATTTTAGTGAGGTGAGATTATGAGCATTTATGAACAACAGAGAGATATTTTATTTGAGGCTTGCAAGAAGGTCGCAACTGACCAAAAATGCCCAAAATGGATAGCAGATTTATTGCGTGATTCTGTAATGAAGGCCAAAAATCTGAAAGAAGAGTTCCCTAGTTTTTCTGACCAGGAAACACCCTCTCCTGCCCAGCCATTACAGGTAGGGGATATTGTAGTAATACACAGTAATAATACGTCCTGTGTGGCAAAGCTTATTGAAGAGGACGATGTTATAGATAATGTCCGATTGTTCAATGTACAAGTAGTTGAAGCGAACAAAAATCACCAAGTTGGTGCAGTTTTCCACAATGTTCCTGAAACACTAATGAGGAGAAAATAATGTTACCTTTATCAGCTAATCCCGATTTCAAAGATGTAGAAAATTCTAAGATTGTAAACGCTTACTATGATATTAACGGCGAAAATATGGGAACGAAAATTGATGTTTACGGAAGCGATGCTCTTGACCAAGCAATTGAAATGGTACTCTGTACTGAACCATTTGAACGATTGTTTAATGTTTCTTTGAGTTCTCCTTTATATCAAATCTTATTCCAAAATTCGGCTGATATTGACTCAATTATGAGTACAATTTTTGACCAGATTGAATACTGGGTACCTGTTGTGGTTGACCGAGCAAATGCTGAAGTAGAAAATCTAGTCAGTGAACATGCTTTACGCTTCAAAATTCCTTATGTTTCTAACAATGGAAGAATAGTCCATACATTCAACAGAATTATTGGAAAATAAAATTTTCATAAATACTATATGATTAGTTTTACGGAGTATGTTAAATTAAACCAAAACAAAGCTTATAACCACACACCAGTTGTGGTTCCTGAAGTTAAGGTGAAACAAGTTGTAAAACAGATAGTCGCACCTGCTCCTGTAAAAGAAAAAGATGTTTATGACTATTTGAAGGAAACAAAACCAAATACTTGGACAGCTAAAATTGTTAAAGACCAAAAATACTTATTTTATAATGAACATTATTTAAATGTTACAGTTTTAGCAAGAGAATTAAAGGCTTTGTATTCCAAAAATGGTTATGAAAATTATGGTTTTTCAAAATTAGATGAATCAGACCTGATAAGATATACAACAGTTCGTGATATTTTATCCAAAGAGTTTTCTAATCCAACGGCTACAAGTGAACTTGACCCGGTGGAAACAGCACAAACTATCTTTGAAAATGAATTGAAAGATTTTGAATGGAAACCTCAAAAGATTGTTTTATAAGGTATGGTTATGGATTTATTAGAAGCTAAACAGATTTTAAATGAAAATGGATATTTGCTAGAAGATGCTACCAACAGTAATACAAAATCACTTGTTGGTAAATTCTGGGCTGCGAAAAAAGCAGGTGAAACTTTATCAAAAGAAGATGCTGAAGCATTATTAAATGCTCCTGATTTTGATGAAGTAGTTAATCCAAAATATAAAAATTATATTTTATCCGTTTGTAGAAAAGTTGCAGGTGTTACTGCTCCTGCTCCAAAACAAAAAACACTTCATTATAATTTTGATGATGATAAAGCT
>JAZSQZ010000144.1:0-1763 GCA_045538175.1 Clostridia bacterium | reverse complement strand
TATCTAAGTGAAGATTTACATTTATTAAAATTATTTTCAACTAAAGGTCCGAATCTGGAAGTCAGCATTCAATGACATAACGTGTCTAGGATATGACTGACTATCAACCCAAGGAACAAAACGAATTTTATCCTTTATGCTTTCCCAAAACCAAGGTAATGCTCCCATACAAATGAAGTTGATTTTTTCTTCTTTAACATTCTTGATAACCCAATCGCACCAAGCATTATCCATATCGCCTTTCAATGGTGTAACACCAGGAAAACCTTGTGGTTCTTGTGGACTTGGCTTTCTAGCAGGAATTGGATTACGATAGTGACAAGGAGAACCAGAATATAGAACTGTTGGCTTCACCAAATCTTCAGTTTTATCCTGTTTTCTTGGATAGCTCCACAAAAATCTAGGAACAACATTTGGAATAACAGATACTTTCTTTACTGATGGGAAGCGTTCAAGCAATTTGACTTTCAAGAACTCAGTTGAAACAACCATTTCATCAAAGAGCGGGAATGTTTTTTCAGCTACATCAGTAGTTCCTTTAATATCAAAATGGAGCGAAGCTGTGTTATAATCAGGAATTCCTTGACCGTCAATTTCCCAGACCTGGTCGTCAAACTCAGATACTAACTTATAACCAAATTTAGGTTGAAGAGCTTTATATCTACGGACCAATTCAACATGAGCTGGAGAAACAGGACGCTGAATAATAATTGCTTTAGCACGAGCAAGGTACTGTGGGTCAAATGTTGGAATAGGCATTATAACTGGTGTAAAGCCAAAGTGTTCGTGTCCGCAATACCATAAAGCATTGTGACGGAGACGAATATGGCTACAGCCAGAATTATCACCAACATAAATCAAGATCAAAGACTTGCCATCTTGCTGCACTGTGTTTGCATTTAACATTAAATATCACCTCACATAAAATATAGTAAAAGTTTCAAATTTAATTTATATATACGAATTATTTTTGTATAAGTTATGCTTGGTCAAGGTCTTGAATAGTATCTCTTGCAGCATTGACATCTTTCTTAAGTGCGACAATATCCAATTTTTGCTGGTCACGCTGTTTAATTAGAGGTTCTTTAATTTTTACCATCAAATAGTTCTTTGTTTTTTCATCAACTTTTTCACCAATCTTCTTAATTAGGAATGCAGCATTCTGTGTATTGGTGAATTGAACATCTTCAGGCTTCAAGATTTTACCATTGAATATAAGTTCAACAGCCTTCTTAACAGCAACGATTTCTTCAAGGTCAGTTTCATTAGTACCTTGGATAACAGCTGCAATTGCTTTCATAATACCATCTACATCATAGATACATTCGCCGCTTGGCTTATCTGACAAAGTAACATCATCACCATCGGTAGAACCCTTTAAGAAGTCTGGGTCATCTTCGTGTCCGTCAAGGTCCAATTCATCTGCTTTTTTATCGGCGTCAGTCTTTTCACCATCTTCAGTTTCTTCACCATCTTCATCACCATCGCTTCCGCCAGATGAGCCACCACCAGGACCATCACCACCACCCATATCATCGCCAAATGGGTCAGAATCATCACTGGTATCTGTATCTGTATCGGTATCAGTGTCACCAGCATCATCTGCGAACGGATCATCATCTTCAGCTTCGCTAAGTTTGATACGTTCTGGTTTATCTAAATCATCTAAAAGATTGATTTCAGTCATTTTTTCAGCTAGAAATTCTTTAAAGTCTTTCATCTTGCTCTCCTCTATAAAAATCTCGTCAATGCGAGAAGCAATA
>JAZSQZ010000042.1:0-5388 GCA_045538175.1 Clostridia bacterium | reverse complement strand
TTTTCAATAACTTCGTTCATATCCAAGATGTCTGCTGCTGTAACAATGCCTATAGGTTTTTCTGTATATGTACCATTTTCGGTAATGATAATTACAAGCAATCTTCTATCAACAAAGAACAAGTTAAGTGCTTTTTCAATTGTGAGAGACTTATCAGCAACCTTAAAACATTGTGCGCTGTCTACGTCATTTTGAATAATATCTTTAATAGGGGTTTTTGCAAGGAATTGATTCATATCAACACCTTCTAAACTTTTTTTGCCGATGTATTTGATAATTTTGCTACCTGAAGCAACACCAACCAAACGGGTGCCAGCATAAATAGGAATATTGCCATATCCAGAAGAACCAAAAAGTTCAACGATTTCTTTTAGAGAAACGTTTTCGTCTTGAGTTAAAACATCTTTACTTCCTACCCTTTCAAGTGCTGTAGGTGGCGTTGAAATTAACTTTGCAATTTTTTCAAACTCTTCTACAACATCTACGTGTGGTTCAGCAATAACATAATTTGGATTTGTTTTGTGAACAATAGAGTTTCTAAGTCTACCATAGTCAATAAGCTCATCTTCATATTTTCTTACGACAGAATTCATTGTAACTGCTTTACGAATAAGATCAGCATAACTTATACTTCTTTTAAAACCATAAATTGTTCTTAAAGAATAATCGATTTTGTTGTATGCTACGATAAATCTTTCAGCAAGTGTTTTATTTTCAACTTTATTTTCCTTACTTTTTGTTGCCATATACTCTCCCTAATATCGTAATTTTAACATAATAATACAAATATATCAAATATTTTGACAATTATAAAAAATCTAAATCTCTTATTTTTTCTAAAAATTATCTGCGTTTTGTTCCATTTTTAACATTTTGTAACAAAAATTTTCAAAAGAATAAAAATTTGTTCGGTTTTCCCGTTGCAAAAATAAAAAAAATACTTTATAATACTTATGTTGTGCTAGACGGGGAGCTAGCGGTGCCCTGCATCTACAACCCGCTACAGTAGAGTTGAATGCCTTTCTCGGTATGCAATGTTTTACAAGAGTTGATTTTTGAATGTTGAAATTAAGGTCTTATGCAATTTTTAACCTTGAACCATGTCAGAACCTGACGGTAGCAGCATTAAGGGGATCTAAAGATGTGCCATAAGGTAGCTTTAGTGGAGTTTGAAAATTCAAAACACTATACTGCATTGTATAACAAAAAAGGATGCACAACATTATAAAAAAATTAGATTGGCTTTTCTTTGTTAAGATTAGACCAATTTTTTTAATAAAAATAACGGAGGAAAAGATTGTATGGCAAAAATTAAAGTAAAAGATATTCAAACTATTGCAGAAGATGCAAAGAACAGAATGTTAAACATTGAAGAAAATGCAAATATTAGAATTGGTATTATTGTTAGCGAAGAAAACTTCTCTACAAGCAGAAACTACGCATATAATCTTGCAAAAACCGTTGAAAGAGAAATTCACAAAAACAACATCGAAACTGAAATTGTTTTAATACCTACCCTTAATGATAGATACAAATCATTTACAAATCAAAGCAATTTAATCGAAGTTTACAAAGAACAACTCACAGGTTTTATGGAACTTTTGCTTACTGAAAAAATGTTTGATGGCGTAATCTTAATCAGCAAAGGCTTAAGTTCAAATATCGGTTTTTTAAGAAGTGCAATTAGACAATCCCTTCCAACTGTTGTTTTAAGTGTTGGTCCTTCTCCAATTCAAAAAGGCAAAACATTAAAAGAACTTGTTTCTATGGCTGGTCAACTTGCAATCAACAAATGCAATGCTTTTGAGATTCAAGAAAACGAAACACAACAAATCGAAAACCTTGGAAATGGCGTAGGTTTCTCTACAGAAAATATTTTGAACCTTGTTTTTGAAGGAATCGGTCTTGCAGTTAAAAACTCAGGTACTGCCCCATCAGGAAGTATCGAAAGAGAACAAATTGCAAAACAAAGCGCAACAACAATTGTAAGTCTTGTAAAAGATAGAGCAAATGTTAAAAAACTCCTAAGCAAAAAAATGCTACAAAATGCCTTAGTTATAAATGCAGCTTTAGGTGGCAGCACACAAGTATTTAACAATATTTTAAATCTTTATGACGAACTTGAAATCGATTATAAAATCGAAAAATTATTTGACCTTGTTAAAAATGTTCCTGTACTTGTTGATACAAAAAATACAACTATTGCAGACTTTGCTGCAAATAAGGGTGTTGCAGGATTACTTAAAACACTTTCAACACTTAAACTTTTAGACGAAAGTGCAAAAGTTTACTCAGGAGCTACAATCACAGAAATCTTCTCAACTGTTAAAAAAGCAGAAGGCTTTGAAAAGGTTACAAAAGATAGCTTTACACTTCTCCACGGCAATATTGCTGAAAGATATGCAATTGCAAAAACAATCAATATTCCAACAGACCTTACAAAATTTGAAGGCAAAGCATATGTTGTAAAGAGCGATGAAGAAGGTGCAAATGCAATCTTAAACAGAGCTTTTGAAAAAGGCGTACTTGTTATTCAAAACGCTGGCAAAGTTTCAGGTCTTGGTGGTACAATCGTTTCTCAATCTGCAATAGCAGTTGAATCAATGGAAAAACAAAACGACATCATAATTATTACCGATGGCGAAGTTCCAGACGAAGCAAATACAGTTGTTATTGGCAACATTACACCTGAAACAAACGGCGGCAACCTTGCCTACATTAAAGAAGGCGACACAATCGAAATCGACTTTGTTAAAGGCAGAATCAATGCAGAAATAAATGCAAAAGAATTTAACACAAGACAAAAGAAATTTGTTAAAGAAGTTAAAGAAATCCCAGCATTTATCAAGCATTACTTAAAAAATATTAAATAAATAAAAACCACGATTACTCGTGGTTTTTTTATTAAAAAAATGTATCTCCCTTATTTTTATTACACATTCTACAAAGGGTTTGCAAATTATCATAATCGCTTTTGCCACCCTTTGATATTGGTTTTATATGATCTATTTCCAAGTCTGAAGTTTTTCTGCCACAAACCCTACATCTATAATTATCTCTTTCATAAATAGAAAATCTTATTTTGTTAGATACACGGCCCCTTTCTACTCTACACAAAGATTCCCATATTTCTCTGTCATTATAAAAATTTCTATTTTTATCATTTAATCTATCAATCAAACTAGAAATCTGCTTACTATCAAAGATTTCTCTTTTTATATCACAAACTTCACCACTCATTTTTGCATAACGAAGGGTTACAAATATATAAAAATTTGTTCTAGGCTTTATTATATTTTTTTCAAAAAGTCTCTCCTCCAACTTTAACAAATAACCTGTCTTATATCTTTTAGTGCTGGAAGAGTACCTTCCAAAATCTTTAACTTCTATGATTTCTTTAAGATACGATAAATTATTTTCATTGTTTTGATTGATAAACGCTATTTCTTTTTTTATCTCATATTTCTTAAATTGTAATTGATAAATCAAATAATCTTCACAAGATATATTTTCAAAGTGTTTTTCATTATCATATGTAAAAGTTTCATTAAAAATCCCTGATGATTCATAAAATTTATATTTATTATTTATCATAAACAGTTCATTAAGAGAAATGCTATTTTTTATCAAAAACACAGTATATTTCTTCTCTCTTATTTTTAAAAGAAATATAACCAAAAAAATAATCCCAAACACACAAACCGAAATTAAAAGTCCCAAAATAAAACTCCTTACGACTAATTATAATATATTATTAAAAATTTTTCTATCATTATAAAAAATTTTATAAAAACACCATGGTTATAATTTTATAACTATGGTGTTTTGCTGTATGAATATTTTTATGTAAAATTTTGATAGTTTATAAAAGTTAATGATTAAATAATTTTTATCTAGATAGCGAATTTTTAACTTCTAACTATTTTATCATATCAAAAAGATTTAAGTCTTTGTTTTCGATTTGCCAATCTATAGGGGTTTGCTTGTTTTTTGACAAAAACTCGTTGCAAAGTTTAAAATGATTGCAACCGAAGAAGCCGTTATATGCTGAAAGTGGACTTGGGTGTGCACAAGTTAGAACATAATGGTTTGATAAATCTAGGTCTTTAACAATACTTCTCGCACCTGCGCCCCACAACATAAATACGATTGGTTTTTCTCTTTTTGCAAGTTCTTCGATTACCCTTCGTGTAAACTTTTCCCAACCCATATTTTTGTGACTAAACGAAGCACCTTGTCTTACAGTCAACACGCTGTTTAAAAGTAAAACACCTTGACTTGCCCACTTTGTGAGATTACCGTGATTTGGAATATAGCAACCGAGTTCGTCTTTTAACTCTTTATAAATGTTTACCAAACTTGGTGGTGGTGCAACTTTTTCAACTGAAAAACAAAGTCCGTGTGCTTGCCCCGGATTTATATATGGGTCTTGACCGATTATGACAACTTTTACATCTTCGAATTTTGTGTAATTAAGTGCTGCAAAAACATTTTTGCTTTCAGGATATATTGTATAAGTTGAATATTCTTTTTTAAGGAAGTCCTGAAGTTTTTTAAAGTACTCCTTATCGAATTCATCTTTAAGTAAATTAAACCAATTTTTTGTTATATATAGCATAACAATATTATATCAAATTTAGATATATTTTCAAACAATCTTTTCTATATATTTTTGCATCTCACAGCATAAACCATTTATAACAAAGTCTACGTCTTTTTTAAATCGCCCCTCAACCAGCACTCGAATCAATGGCTCTGTGCCACTTGCACGGATTAAAATTCTGCCATTGTTATTAAAAACTTTTTGATACTTTGCAATAATATCTTTAATAAAAACTGAATTCATAATTTGTTCTTTTAAATTATCATCGACTTTTATGTTTACCAACTTGTTTGGATATTTTTCAAAGTTAGACAACAACTCATCAATCGACTTTTTTGTGTCACTTAAAATTGAAATAATTTTTGTTGCAACATAGACTGCGTCCCCTGTACAATTTTCGTTTGTAATAATATGACCACTGCTTTCTCCACCTAAAGAAAAATCATTTTTTACCATACATTCTTTTATGTATTTATCCCCAACACCCACTCGTTTTAAAACAACATCTTTTTGCTTAAGGAAGTTTTCTAGTCCAAAATTTGTCATTACCGTGCCAACAACGGTATTTTTTGAAATTTGCATTTTTGAATTTACAAGCAAATATAAAATATCGTCACCGTCAATTTCCTTACCATTTTTATCTACAATCATAATCCTATCAGCGTCACCGTCGAAGGCAAAACCTATATCATACTTTTTTGCAACAACATAATTTTTTAACATTTCTAAGTTTGTTGCACCACAGTTTTTGTTGATGTTTTTGCCATCAATTGAAAAATTTATAA
>JAZSQZ010000045.1:0-9348 GCA_045538175.1 Clostridia bacterium | reverse complement strand
AATGATTCTCTACTGTTTGCACATCCTGCGCAGCTTTCTGCTGTACATGATGTATTACTACATTGTCTTTCTTCTGCCATTTTTATTACCTACCATTTAAAAATATTTTTCTTTCAAATTCTTCGCTATCAACTGGTCTTGAATAGAAAAAGCCCTGTGCTTTTTTACATCCTATACCAAGTAAAAACTTAGCCTGTTCTTCATTTTCAACACCTTCTGCTATAACGTCCATATTAAGTTCTTTTACAATTGAAAAAACAACTCCACCTTTACTTGTTCCGTCTAACTTTGTAAGGACAATTCCGTCAATCCCTATGGCGTCTTTAAAAGCATTTACTTGAACAATTGAGTTTTGACCGATAGTTGCATCTAAGATTATAAAATTCTTAATATTTGCTTCTGGCCACTCTCTTTTTGTTACACGAGAAATTTTCTTCAACTCTTCCATAAGGTTTACTTTTGTATGAAGTCTTCCGGCTGTATCAATGATTAAAACATCGTTCTTTTTAGCTTTTGCGCTTGCAATTCCGTCATATACAACAGCTGATGCGTCAGCGCCTTCTTGATGTTTTACAATCTTTACATCTACCCTATTTGCCCATTCGTTTAGTTGTTCACTTGCTGCTGCACGGAAAGTGTCCCCTGCAACTAAAGTTACAATTTTGCCATCTTTTTTAAAGTAATTTGCAAGTTTGCCGATAGTTGTTGTTTTACCTACACCATTTACACCTACAATTGTAATTACTTGTGGATACTCAAACTCCATTTTAGGTGCAGACTCTAAAATTTCAACCAAAACATCTTTAAGTGCTTGCTTTGCATCTTCTGCTTTAATGATATTTTGTGAACGAACTTTTTCTTTTAAGTTTGAAATAATTTCTTCAACGGTTTCAGTACCCATATCAGAACTTATTAAGATAAACTCTAACTCTTCATAAAAGTCAGCATCAATATCTCCACCTTTAAAAAGTGAAGTAAGTTTGTTTACAAATGCTTCCTTTGTCTTTTTAAGTCCGTTTGCAATTTTGCTAAAAAATCCCATAAAATCTCCAAATTAGTCTTTTAAATTAAATAAATAACAAGTTTCAGTTTGCATTGTACCACGAAGTACTTTTTCTTCTTCACCTATTGGCACACCACCCTGCCTTTCATAAAACTTTTTTGCTTTTTCGTTACCCTTTAAGCACCATAAAACAAATTTGTTAAATCCGTTTTCTAAAAAGATTTTCTTGTTATTATTCATAAGTGCATAACCTGCACCAATGCTATGATACTTAGGCAAAACATATATAGCATAAACTTCGCCACAATCTTTTATATATTCCCTTGTGGTTTTGGTCTCTTCTGGCGTGTTTATAATGCTAAAACCTACAATTTTGCCGTCATATTCTGCAACATATAGACCTAAAGGACCTTGGTTATTATTTACATAATTAACTCTTTTTTCGGTCTCTTTTTTTAGGTCAAAGTCTTTTAAAACACTTTCAGGTAGCAAATCTTTGTATGCTACCTGCCAGGTTTCGTATCTAATTTTTGCAACTGTTTCTGCGTCATCAACGGTTGCTTTTCTAATTGTAATTAAGTTTTCCATAATTATTATTTTGCATTTTTAACTGCTTCACTAAGTTTAACAGAAACAAGTTTTGAAACACCCTTTTCTTCCATTGTAACACCATACAATGAGTCAGCAAGTACCATTGTTGGCTTTCTGTGTGTGATAACAATGAATTGTGTTTCTTTTGAGAAATTCTTAAGATAACTTGCAAATCTCTCAACGTTTGTTTCGTCTAACGCTGCTTCGATTTCGTCAAGTAAGCAGAAAGGCATTGGACGAAGTTTTAATATTGCAAACAAGATTGCAATAGCAGTTAATGCTTTCTCTCCACCACTTAAAAGTGTAATGCTTTGTAATTTTTTGCCAGGTGGTTCAGCAACAATTTCAACACCTGCTTCAAGTGGATCTTCACTTTCGGTTAATTGAAGTCTTGCGTTTCCGCCACCAAACAATTCTTTGAAAACTTGACTGAAGTTTGTTTGAATCTTTGTAAATGCTTCTTCAAATTTTGTAAGCATTTCAACTGATAATTCTTTAATAATTTGTTCAAGGTCTTCTTTTGCAGTAATCAAGTCGTTTGCTTGTGTTGTCAATGTTTCGTATCTTTCAAGAAGGTCTTTGCAGTCTTCAATAGCGTTTACGTTGACATTTCCAAGTTTTGATATTTCTTTCTTTAATCTGCCTGTTTCGATAAGACCATTTTCTAAGTCGTAGTTTTCTACTTTATATTGCAAGCAAGATGCATATGTAAGTTCGTAATCTTCAAAAATCTTCTCTTGCATAATTTCGATATCTGTATCAACTTTTGCAAGGTTTGCTTCTTCTTGATACTTTCTTTCTGACAATGCGTTTATTTCACCCATAAGGACTGACCTTGCATCGTCTAATACTTTAATTTCTGCTTGAAGTTTTTGTTTGTTTACATCGATTGCAGAAAGTTCTTCTTTTGCTTTATTTATAGCAATTTGAATTTCTTTTGTTTCTGCATCTTGTTTTTGTATATCCACTTCCCCTTGTGCAACTGAAATAGTTTCGTTTGTTCTATTTAAGTTTTCTACAAGTTGATGCATTTTTGTAACAGAGTCTTCAATATACTTTGTAAGTCTTGCGATTTCGCTTTCAATTGAAACTAAGTCACCTTCAATACCTGCAACAGAGATTTTTATATTAGTCATTTCTTCGTGATATGTATCTCTATCTGCACGAAGTTTTGCAAACTCTTTTTGTTGTGCTTCAAATTCCACATTTGTATCTTTATTGATGTCGACTTCTTGTGAGTCCCCTGAGCCTGCTGCTGCAATTGCTGAATCAAGAACTTCTATACGTGAAGAAAGTGATGTTTTTTCATCGTTTAATGATTTTAACTCTTTATTTAACTCTTCTATATAGATATTAACTTGTTGTAACAATTGACTTGCTCTTGCGTCGTTAACTTGAGCACTAACAAGAGAATTTCTAACTTCTTGAAGTTCTCTCTTTGTTTTTTCAATTTTTGCAACTAATTCATTTTTCTTGTTTGTTGCTTCTTTTTGTTTTAAGACAGTTTCTTCTAATTGTTTACCTAATGTTTCGATTTCATTATCTCTCATCAAGATATTTGATGTGATAGCTTTCTTACTACCACCGGACATTGAACCTTGAGTGCTGATAACGTCGCCATCTAGTGTTACAATCTTAAATGTAAAACCACAAGTTCTAGCAAGAGAAGTTGCATCGTCAATTGTATTTACGACAACTGTCCTTCCAAGCAAACTATCAAAAACGTTTTTAAGTGCAGGATCAAACTTAATGATTGAACTTGCAACACCATAACAATTTTTAACTTTGACAGCTCTTTGTTCTGTTTCGTTTAAGTATTTTGGCTTCATTGTTGCAATTGGCAAGAATGTTGCACGGCCTAGGTTGTTTGCTTTTAAGTAATTGATAAGATACTTACTGTCTTCTTCATTTTTTGTAATGATATCTTGAATTGCGCCACCTAAGGCTACTTCAATTGCTGTTTCAAAGCCGTTTGGAATTGTCATTGAATTTGCAACAAGACCAATAATCTTTTTGCCAAGTTCTTTGTTGACATCACTATCTTGCATAAGACGTTTTACGGTATAGTTGAAACCTTCGTAATCTCTTTGCATATCTTCTAAAACTTTCTTTCTGTTTTGAAGAATTTGAATATTTGAATTATAGTTTACGAGTTTATCACTAACATCACTATATTCAATTTGCGTGTTGTCAAGTTCGGTTGCCAAATTTTGCTCTTTTGTTTGTAAGTCACTATATATCTTTTGAGCATCTTCGTGTGCAACTTGTGCCTTCTTTTGTTCTTCAACCTTTTCTGCAATCTTATCTTGTGTAATTTTGATTTTCTTTGTTGTTTCTTCTAAGTTTGCAGCGTATGCGTCCTTTTGAGCATTAAGTGCTGAAAGGTTTGTTTTGATGTCAGCAAGACGTGACATTTCATTAAGCATTTCTTTTTGTCTTTGATTAACTTCGTTTTCGTTTCTCGTTAAGACATCGACAATATCTAAATACTTTTGTGTAATATCTTCTAACTTGTTTTTAAGTTGTGCAAGTTTATTTGTTTGTTCTTCTTTGTGCTTTTGTGTTGCCTCAAGTTGAACTTCTGCGTTTGCACGGTTTAGTTTTTCTCTTTCAACATCTTGTGTTAAGGACTCTTTTTCTTCAAGCAAGAACTTAATTCTTTCTCTTATAACGTTAGTTTCACCTGTTCTCTTTTCGATACCAACGGTTAATTCTAAGATTTGATTATTTAATTCTCGAAGTTTTGTGTCAATTTGAGAAACTTCTTCCATATTTTTATTGTAGTTTACAGTTGTTTTCTCAAATTCGTTTTGTTTTAAGTTTAAAGCGTCAACAAGTCCATCAATTTTTTCTTGAATCCCTTGTTTTTTGTCACTTGCGTTATCGTATTGATAAACATAAGTGTTTACTTCAAAATGCTTTAATTGTTCCTTAAATTCAAGATATTTCTTAGCGTTTTCTGCTTGTCTTTTTAATGGTCCAAGTTGTCTTTCTTGTTCTGCAATAACGTCTTGTGCACGAGAAAGGTTTTCTTGTGTGTGTTGAAGTTTTCTTTCTGCTTCAGTTTTTCTTTGTTTAAATTTTGAAATACCTGCAGCATCTTCAAAGATTGCCCTTCTGTTTTCTGGTTTTGCACTGATGATTTCTTCAACCTTACCTTGACCGATAATAGAATAACCTTCTTTACCAAGACCAGAGTTATGTAAAGCGTTTACAATGTCCTTTAGACGACAAGGTGTATTGTTGATTAAATATTCACTCTCGCCAGATCTAAACAACTTTCTTGTAAGTTTGATTTCGTCAAAATCAAGGTTAAAGTGTTTTTGAGTGTTATCAAAAAGAAGAGAAACTTCGCAGTAAGACAAACTCTTTCTCTTTTCGGTACCATTAAAGATAACATCTTGCATACTGCTACCTCTAAGGTTTTTTGAACTTTGTTCACCTAAAACCCATCTAATAGCATCAGCAACGTTAGATTTTCCGCAACCATTTGGCCCAACAATCGCTGTAATACCAGGCTCGAATCTAATTTCAAGTCTGTCGGCAAATGATTTAAATCCTGCTAGCTCAATTTTCTTAAAATTCATTGCTTTTTCCTTTTATCCTTGTAGTTTTTTTATTGCAATTTCTGCAGCAAGTGTTTCTGCTGCTTTTTTTGATGTAGAGATTGCAGTTGAAACTACAATTCCATTTATTAAAACTTCTGCCTTAAAATTTGTATCATTTTCAACTTGGTTTGTGTTGTAAGAAATCTTACCACCTTCGCCTTGTACAATTTCTTGAAGCATTGTTTTATAATCATTTTTGATGTTAAGATAGTTTTTAACATCGATATTTTTTAAAACAAATTCCTTTGCTTTATTAAAATCACTGTCAAGATATATAGCCCCTAGCACACTTTCAAAAATGTCACCATTTACTGACGGAAGATTGTGCTGGTTTTTCATACTCTTTCCAAACTTAATGTATTTATCAAGCCCTAAGTTTTCAATTATCCCTGAAAGGTTTTTTGAACTTACAATGTATGCTCTAAGTTTTGTCATCTCCCCTTCTTTAAAAGAAAAGTGATTCATAAGTTCTTCGCTTATAACAAGAGATAATACGCTATCACCTAAAAACTCTAACTTTTCATAACATTCGACCAAAAACTCGTTTCCGTAAGATGAATGTATAAAGGCTTGATTTAACAAATCTTTGTTTTTAAATGTATACCCTATTATGTTTTCGACTTCTTGCATTATGACTCCGTAATTTCTACATTTGCAATTTCTTCTTCGATTGTGCCACACAAATCGTTTTCTGCCATTGTCATAACTTGGTCGATTGCTTTAACAAAAGCCATATAGTCGCTTGCACCGTGATTTTTAATAACAATCTTTTTTGCACCTAAAAATGGTGAACCACCATAGTTATTAAAATCAAGTCTGTTTTTAAGTTCGTATAAAGATTTCTTTAGGAACAATGCACCAATTTTGTTTGAGAGTTTTGATGTGAATTGTTGTTTTAATTGTTTCATAATAAATGATGCTGTGCCTTCAACTGTTTTAAGTAAGACATTACCATTAAAACCATCGGTTACAACGACATCATATTTCCCACTCATAAAATCTCTTGCTTCCATATTTCCAACAAAGTTGATTGGAAGTTTTTTAAGTTCTGCAAAACATTGATGTGTAAATTCGTTTCCTTTTTTATCTTCTGTACCGATACTTAAAAGTGCAACCCTTGGATTTTCGATTCCACAAACCTTTTTCATATATGCACTTGCCATTAAAGCAAAGTGACAGATATTGATTGGTTTACAGTCTACATTTGCACCAGCGTCCATAAGCATAACTTTACCACCATCTTCTGTTGGAAGAATTGGACAAAGTGCAGGACGAGATACACCCTTTATTCTGCCGACTTTTAAAAATGCACCTGTAAGGACTGCCCCTGTGCTACCGGCAGATATTAGTCCAACAACGTCTTCATTGCTTTTTAAAATTTCAAAGGCTTTTACAAGTGAAGAATTTGTTTTTTTCTTAATTGCTTCTGTTGGGACATCATCGTTTGTGATTATTTCGTCGCAATCTACAACTTCGATTGAGTTGCCCATATATTCAGATTCTGCGATAACTTCGTTAATCTTATCTTTTCTACCTGTTAAAATTATATGTAAATCATCATACAAATCAGCTGCAGTTATTGCTGCTTTTACTGCTTCGTATGGTGCATAATCGCCACCTTCAGCATCTATAACGATTTTTCTCATATAGGCCTCCTAAACAATATTAGATTATACACAAAAAAACAAGAATAAACAAGCAAATATTTAAGTTTATATAAAATAAATATAATAATATATAGAAAAAAATAAAAGGCAAAAACTTGCCTTTTATCTAATTAAATTTACAAACAAACTTCTTGATACTTGCTTGAAGTTTTCTTCAGCAACACCAAAAATAATTGATATTCCTTTTGCACCTTTATTTACTGTTAGAAGTTCGACATCACACATAAATACGCTTTCAAACGCCTTTCTTTCTAACATAAAGTTATTTCTAAGTGCGTTACCTACAACAGAAATAAGTGCAACGCTTTCGATAATTTGCATTTTGTCTGGAATAATCTCTTCAATCAAGTCGTTTTGAATTTCGTTTAAAACTTCTTCTTTAAGATTTTTTGATTTGAATATTATTGAAACAGAGTCAATGCCTGTTGGAATATGCTCAATTGAAACTTTATGCTTTTTAAAAATCTTTGCGATTGTTTCGATAAGACCTAGACTTTCGTTTAAGTCATATTTTTCTAAATGTAATATTGTAAAGCCCTTTTGACCTGCGATGCCTGTGATTGTGTTAGACTTTTCAAAATTGTCGTCTGGGACAATCATACTGCCTTCGCTTTCAGGGTTGAAGGTGTTTCTTAAATTTATTGCGATACCCTTATCTTTTAGGAAACCTGTGCAACTTGGGTGAAGTACAGTTGCGCCCATATAACTCAACTCTCTTAACTCGTGATAAGTTAGAGTTTTGATTACAGGTGGATTATCGATAAGTTTTGGGTCTGATGCTAAGAAACCATCAACATCTGTCCAATTTTCGTAAATTTCACATTTGAGTGCATTTGCCAAAATTGCACCACTAAGGTCAGAGCCCCCACGAGAGAAAACTTTGATTGCACCTGTTTTATCTATACCGTAAAAACCAGGGACAACAACATAGTCTTCTGTCATATGCTCGTTTACCAAGTCTTGTGTTACATCAAGGTCGACTTTCCCATCTTCACCAAACACGATAATTGAACTTGCATCAACAAATTTGAATCCAAAAAACTTTGAAATAATGCGTGCTGAAAAATATTCTCCACGGGATACTATGTAATCATAATCTTCGTGTTTTGCAATTGCTTCTTCAAGTTTTTCAAAATCTTTATCCAAGTCGATTTTTACATTTAACTCGGTTTTTAACCCATTAAACCTTTCTTTTATGATACCAAGGGTGTTTGCATAGCATTCACCTTTTTTTGATAAATTATAACATTCAATTAGGCAATCGGTTATCTTAATGTCGTCCTTACTTCTCTTTCCAGGTGCAGAAACGACGACAAATTTTCTCTCAATATTGGATTTTACAATCTCTTTTACCTTCATAATATTTTCGGCGTTCGCAAGAGATGTGCCACCAAATTTACAAACTATACTCATTTGTGTTTCTCCTTAGTCTTTATAAATATCTCTCATTGTGTAAAGACCTGGTTTTTGTTCAACAATAAACTTACCAGCTTTTAAGGCACCTTTTGCAAAGATGTCTCTTGAAAAAGCTTCGTGTTTTATTGTGATGATTTCGCTATCTGAATAAAAACCTATTTCGTGTTCGCCTGCACAACCACCACCACGGATAGCACTAACACCGATATCACTGTCATCTCTCTTTGGAGATTCTGGGTTTCTACCGTAGACCACATTACTTTCTTTTCTATAATCTAAAACTTCATTAACCATCATCTTTGCTGTGCCACTTGGTGCATCTTTTTTGTGTTTATGATGTTTTTCTACAATTTCAATATCCCAATCTGCAAGCATAGGAAGTGCCTTACGGATAAGTGACAACATAACACTTACACCCTCGCTCATGTTTGATGATTTAAAAATTGGAACAAATCTTGCATAGTCTTCGATCATTTTATCGTCAACTTCATTATAACCTGTTGTTGCAAGGACAACCGGTTTATTTTCTTTCTTACAAAAATCCAAAACTGACTTTAGTGCATTTGGATGCGAAAAGTCAATTACAACATCTGCATTTTTTGAATCATTGATATTATCATAAATTTCTACTTCGCAGTTTGGATAATTTGCAACTGCTTCTGGTCTATCAACACCTTCTGTAATGGTGATATCTTGCATTGTTTTGCTAACATTATATATGGTTTGACCCATTTTGCCACAAAAACCGTTTAAAAGTACTTTCATAATTGCTCCTTTGTTTAAAAGAATATTACTTTTTAAATTCGTTGATTACGTTAATAAGTTTTGCTTTGTTTTCGTCTTCGATTGTTGTCAATGGAAGTCTTAACTTGCCTTCGCACAATCCTTCAATTTCCATTGCTGCTTTAACAGGGATAGGGTTTACTTCAATAAACATTGCTTTGTTTACAGGAAGAAGTTTTTCGTGAAGTTTCCTTGCGTTTTCCCACTCGCCTTTTAGGCAATAGTCGATTACATTTGCAACTTGTTTTGGATAAACGTTTGCTGTAACACTGATTCCACC
>JAZSQZ010000001.1:0-2853 GCA_045538175.1 Clostridia bacterium | reverse complement strand
GATATATCGTAACAGTATTATTTGTGTCTTTACAAACCAAACCTTTACTCTTAATTTTACAATAAGAAATATCACTTTCTTTTTCAAATGTGTCTTTAAGTTCTTGTATTTCTTCTTCAGTAGCAGTTTTCAAATCTAAATTATTAATATCAGCTTGACCATTGGCCTGAAGGTTACTATGACCGTATGTCTAATGCTTTCGCAGAACTTCAAATGGAACGAATGGGTGACAAAGCACCTGAAGTTTTCGTGAATATGTCTAAAAAGGACTGGCGTCACAACCCGTAATAAGGAGAATAAAATGAGTAATCAAGTAAGAAAGCGTTTTGGTGATAAGTCTAAAGACCGAATTAATTTCAGTCAACAAGCTTGGTCACAAAATAAGAAAATCAAGCACAGGAAGAAACGAGCTTACAACAAAGAAAAATTAAATCTTGTTCTTAAAGGCTTTTCGGAAGATGAAAGTTATTCTGAAATCAAAGCTCATGCTGGTTGGATAGTAAGGTAAACTTTTATTTACATATTTTTAATAAAAATCCATTGACAGTAGATGGATTTTTTTCTATATTATACTTGAACTTAAAAACGAGGTAACTATGGAAATCAATTTTGAAGAATACGAAAGACAAATCAAAACTGGTCTTGACGAAACTTTGGGTTCTGTTGTGGATAATATTCTTTCCAACAATGGTATTAATGAAAATGACACACCTGAAAAGGAATACCTTGAAGCTTATGCCGAAGCTTACGAAAAACTTCAGGAACATATTGTTGAAACTTGGCAGCATGAAAAGATTAAGCGCCGGGAGCTGAGAGAACAGCGTTTGACTAAGGAACGAATTGAAAAACTTCCGGATTTGGTTGAACAGGAACTTGAGCGTTATCCTTCGGCTGGAACGATGGCCTTCAAAACTGGTGAAGAACGAGATTTTGCGGCTGAACTTTTCAAGAGGAAGGGATTTTTGGTTCACACATACACTGAAGAAGATGCTTATTGTGTGAACTATGGTCATTGTGTAGAGGACTTGTATTATGTCTAAAGGAGAAACGATAATGACGAAAGAAGAAGTTGAACAGTTTGAAACTTTGAACAAAAAGTTTCGTTCTCGCGGAATGGAAATGGTATGCTGGTATTATGTTAATTTCATCAAAGTAACTGGAGAAAATGAAGGTTACTGGCGAAACATTTTCACTGAAATTCAGAACCACCCTGAAGAAGTTAATGTTAAGATTGACGAAGAAGACGATGAAGTTGTGATTGAATATCTTGATACTGATTTTGATAATTATGAGCGTTACGATTGTTCTTTCCCCAGAAAATATCTTTGGGATAATGAAGGCTGGAAGAAGTTTGTTGCTGATAAAGTTGATGAACATTACAAAAATCAAGCACTTTTTGAACAAGCTAAAAATAGAATGGCTGAACTCGCTGCCAAGCAAAAAGAAGAGGAAGAACGAGCTTTGTGTCTTGAACTTATGAAGAAATATGGTTATGGAGAACCGGACAATGGAAAAAAGTAATACCACTTGGAATGTCATTCAGGTAGATGTTGTTGATGGTTTATTATGCCCTCAAAAGGTTAAGACCATCGTACAGAATGCTGCGTATGGTTCTTTGGCTGCTAAAACAGCCATTGCGATTTACAAAAGTTATTCTAAAGCTTACACAACAGTTTCTTTGGCAGACCTAACACAATTTCTTCGTGAGAAATTTGAAAAAACATATTTAACCCAAGAATATCACAAAGGAAAGTCTGATGAAGACCAATATAAAGATTATTGGATGAGCGAAAGTGTTTCTTGGATAGATGATGTAAGGCATTTTGTTATGTTTGAAAGGGTAAAATAATGGCTAAGTTTGCTTTGATTGGTAAAAACATAGGGTACTCTAAATCCAAGGAAATATTCACTAAGGCATATCATCAACAGTATGATGTATTTGATATTGACGAAGATAAAATCACAGAGACCCTAGCTTACTTGCAAAAGAACAACTATGTGGGTGTAAATGTAACCAAACCCTATAAGGAAATCATTTGTAAGTACATTGATGAAATTACTGTACCTAATCGTGGTGTGAACTTAATCCAATTTTCTAAAGATGGTAAAATTCACGGAACTTCGTATGATGGACCGTCAATGACTACTGATTGGTGTCATAACAGTTTAACAGAGTTCTTTCAAGAACCTAAGTCTATTGCTATTCTTGGAAATGGAAGTGTAGTTCCAGCACTTTTGTATGAACTTACATTGGATTATTTTTACAGGAATGTGACGGATATTACTGTGTATGCTCGCAAACAGCGTGATATTCCATACGGAATTAATGTGGATAAAAAGGACTTGTCAGAATTTAAAGTTCAAAATCACGATCTTATAATCAATACAATTCCTTTTGAAGCCAACTTTGATATTGATTTTACTTGTGACCATAAGTTTGTGTATTATGATTTGAATTATGCTGATGACAGGTTGGTAAACAAAGCAAAGAAAGCTAAAAATTGTTATAAATCACTGAATGGTTATGGAATGTTAAGGGAGAATGCTGAAAGTACTTATGTGAGCTGTATGCCTATTGACGAGCTCCCGTAAATTTACTATATTGTTCCAAAACTAAAGAGGATTATATGTCAGATAAATTACAATTAGGTGATTTTGCAGAATTAGGCCGAATGTTGAAATATATTGATAGGCACGATGAAGAAGAAATCCGTGCCACCATCAAACAAGAAGGCGAAAAAGAAGCAAAAGTTGCTGAAAAGAATTTGGCTTTAGCTGATGAAATCATTGAACAGACTACTGGTGAAACACCGGAACTAATCAAAGAACCTGAAACAAAGGAGACTACAGATG
>JAZSQZ010000145.1:0-2373 GCA_045538175.1 Clostridia bacterium | reverse complement strand
CAAGTTCTTTATATCCTCTTCTAAACCAATAACTTGTATATTTGGTAGTACAGTTTCTTACATCTACATCAAAGCCACGACTTTTATAATGTTCAACCAACTTCTTTATTTGGTCTTTAAAACTTGAAAATTTTGCTTCAGTCAAAATATAATTATGACTTTCAAGTATTTGTTTTGCTTCTCTTAAATCCATTTTGAACCTCATTCTTTAAAACATTTACTTAATTTGACTAAATCAGTTACTTTGTTTATGTAATAATCAGTTCCTTTGTGTGTAACACGAACAAAAGTTTCTGGAAATTTCGTTAAAACATTCCAGACCCTTAAATTATTGACTAATCCAACATTGGAAAGCTTAACAGGAAATATATCGTAAACATCTCCTATCATAATCATAACTTCTAATTCCAAATGCGGGACATAATCAGAATCTTTCATTTTACATACCTTTGTCCTTTAGCCATTTAAACAGTAATTTCAAACCGCACCAACTACCTAATAAAACACCGCAAATTAGAAGTCCTAACAGCACGAATTTTACAAATAAAGCTGGGTCTATTACCAATACCATAAAGTATTTATGAAAAAAAGCCAAATGAATTAATCATTTGGCTTTTAATGGATTGTAAATTTTTATTTACATTAAAGAACGCAGTCTTTGTATTCGTGCCACCCTTCTTTTTGGATAGTAGTGTCAGATTCTTTGTATTCTTGCCACACTTCTTTTGGGGTAGTAGTAACAGATGGCAAGTCTTTAGCAGGAAGCCCAGTTAGCTGGGTCAGAAAGTTGTTATATTCGTCATTACTAACGCAGTAACTATATACGTCTTGTCTGCCAGAGCTTGCCAAGATTATTGATAGTTTACCATTGGCATAATACCAATGTACAAGTTGGGACTTTTGTATTCCAATTTGACCAGGAAGTCCATTTTCATTACGAGCCCCAGTTATAAGTATGTAATCATTCATTTTTTAGTTCTCCAAGTTTGGTAAAAATGACCAGTATTCAATATCATCAGCAAACCAGACAGTTTCAGGGTCAATGCTCTGAAATACATAATCTCCAGTATAATATAATAATTCCCAGTCACCATTCTTCAATTTTGCGAAAATTTGTTTGCCATTCAACAATTCCAGATGTTCAGGAACAAACTCGTAAAAAGTCATAGAAACATTTTTAATTTGTTTCATCTTACAACCTTTGTAAAACGATATTTAGTTTTTACATCTGGATATTTTTCGTGGTCTACTTCGGAAAGAAACATTTTCATTGAACGTACATAAACTCCATCTGTATGATTAGTTTGTCCGTGATTTCCTGTACATTTGTACACAACCATTTCTTCACCTGTTTCACTATCCTTGGCGACTGTGATAACTTCAGCCATTGTTCCCTTAAAATGCTTCCAATGAGTATATTCCTTTACTTCTCTATCAGGATACATCTTACTCATAAAATCCAAAGCCCATTCAAAACTTTCGTGGTTCAGTTCTATGATATATTCCGAACCAGTATCACTTCTTACATACTTGTCATTCTTGAAATAGAAATGATGTACCAATGAAAGTGAAGATTTGGCAATCACCACCAAATTTGCTTCAGTTTCTGGTTCTCTGGGGGTATTGATTCTGTAACCAAATCCATATTCATTAAGTTTGCTTGTTAGTAATTCTAAATCACTCATTAGTTTCTCCTGTTAAAAATTCTTTTGGTGCTTCTTGATATACAGTGTGTTGTGTGCCATCTTCATATTCGTATTTTGCCATTGGAAAATACATATTCCATAACTTATTTTCAGATTGCTTCCATACACAATGATATTCTACTTTATATGGTTTAAAGTTCTTAAAACCGTGTTCGTTCTTTTTATATTCTTTTACTACGATTTCAGGTGTAGCAGAATCATCTGTTTTTTCAGTAATTATTCCAGTACCATCCACTAAAATCTGTCTGAGACCCTTGTGAGTATGGTGTATTCTTACATCTGGCTTTTCAAGGTCAAATACCTGTTTCCATAATTCTTCAAATTGCTTTTGCCATTCATCAGCTGTCATAATTAATCATTAACCTTAATATATTGTAGATAAAGTGGATAATCTCCTTCACCATCATCCCAATCAGAATCTATTACTACTTTACCTTCATCATCTACTTTACGAATAAGGTATTTCAATACAGTTTCATAGCTTTGGTTTTCACCAACTTCTTCAGCTACTTCTGGTGAAATCATATACCATTCATTTTTATCAGAGTTCCAACAACTACGCTTAAAATACTTGTCAAACTCTTCAATTGCTTTATCGCGGCTTTGTCCCGCATAACGAATTTTAATTGTTGGATTACCGCCCCAATAATCAATTTCAGATATAACA
>JAZSQZ010000127.1:0-2066 GCA_045538175.1 Clostridia bacterium | reverse complement strand
CCTTCTTTTTGACTTTCTCAATGAACTTATTACATTCTGATATTAAATATTCTTTATCCAAATTTTCGTGTGGATAACAATACAGACCTTCTTTTGACCAAACACGAAACAAGCCTTTTTGATAAACGCTGCCAAAACCTTCTTTGTGGTATTTTACTTTGCCTTCGTTTATATCAAAGCCCGAATCAATAAGTGTAGATACTACTTCATGCAGTTTCATTAGTAAAATCCTTTTCTATTTCTTGTTTGCGTCTGTTTTGATAATTGATTTTTACAAGTTCAGAATAATGCCTTTGTATGTAATAGATATTGTCAAGACAAGAACTTACCTTACTCAAAAATTCAGTTTCATTGAGGTCAAAGTATCTGTATGTGGTGTTATGTACATCAAGTAAATCATCCAAACCCAAAGATACATCTGAAACTTTGACTTCTATTTCATCCCAAGTAATAAAATCCATTTTATATTTGCCTTTTCCAACAAAAAATTCAATATACAAATGGTAAGAATAATCACTGATACCCAGATTTAAATGTTTCACACTTTTTTCAAACTCACAAGTTACAATACCTCTTTTTTTAATATTGATTGCGATTGTTCCAAGTAATTCTTCCATATCAATCATTAGTAAAATCCTCTTCTATTTGAAGTTTTTTAAGTTCACTTTTATATTGTTTAATAATTTCTACAGGTATGCTTATGGTTGGTAAATCGTTAGTAATATCAAATTTCCAACCCAACTTTTTACACTGTGTTTCAAAGCATCTTCGTTCATCTGCGCTGATATTAATTTGGTTCAGAGTAATTAAAATCACAGGTATTGTGACACAACCCAAATTTAAAAGAGCTGCTCTTTCCTTAATTTGTTTTAATTCATGCTCAACATAATCTTCAGGATAGTTATTCCAAATTTTCATTAAAGTCCTCTTCCATTTCGTCTAGCCGTTGTACAATTTTGAATTTCTTGTAAACAATTTTGTAATCAAAATGTTTAAAATCAGTTTCATATTTGAACCGATGGTCTTTGTAAACAGCCAGATACATTTCCGCAGTCTGTTTCTCTTTTGCAGGCAAATATCCGTGCTTGTAAAAATATGAATACAAACGAATTTCGTGTTTGTAACAACGGTCTAAATCTTCTACTTCATCTTTTACTTTATCTACCTTTTCTTGGAAAGTGTTTAAAAATTTTTTGTAATTCTGGTCTTTTATTCGGTCAATGTTGCCGAGTGTTATTTCGCTTTTAAGCGGTCTAACCAATTCATCAAGTCTTCGCAAATGGATTCTGTACATTGAATTTACATAGTCCAAATGTATCTTCATATACGGCAATTTAAAGTTACACAGATACCGTAACAACAATCGCTTTTTTATTTTGTACAACATTAGTCTAAGCATTTGAAGTCCATTTCCATCTGACATTTGCGAATATTAACCAAGTATACCTTGACTTTCTTTTGAAGCTCACTAAGGAAATCTTCAGTTTTGAACTTAGTCCAATTAGAATAGTTAATTGGTGTAATAGCTTGATTACTTAGTTGTCTCAGTGTGGCAGGTCTCGCCAGCTTCAAAGCACTAGCATTTCTAAAATAAAGCTCGTGACCAATTTTTGTTCCGTGGTTATTGTAAATCGGGTAAGAATTATCCAACCAACCACAGACAACATCTTGGTAAGTAAGGCATACACTCTCAGTAAATATTGGGTGAAGTTTGAAACCCATTTCTGTTAGTTTGTTTTTAAAGTCTTCGTAATTCATTGGTTACACCCTTTTACCTGGATTTTCAATAGAGAGTCAAGTTTATTGTTCAATTCTTGATTTTGCTTGTAAACTTCGTAAACTTCATCTCGTATTTTCCAAGTATTTCCAAGCGTGTATTTGGTTTCAATTTTAATCAAAGCCAAAAATCCACCACAAACTAAATACCCTATGAGTAGGATAATAATTGCTATCTGTGTATCAGAAATATCGTGTTTCATAGTTACCTCGTTTTTTACATTAAAAATATAAAAAAATACACTAAGATTGTCAATGATTAAATTGTAAAATTAAAGTTACAATTATAA
>JAZSQZ010000114.1:0-5749 GCA_045538175.1 Clostridia bacterium | reverse complement strand
GTGCCTCTATTGATAAAGGTACGTGAACAGCCATCTGGTCGCCGTCAAAGTCTGCGTTAAATGCTTTACATATTAATGGGTGTAATTGAATACCGTTTCCTTCAATTAATAATGGTTCAAATGCTTGTATACCAAGTCTGTGTAATGTAGGAGCTCTGTTTAAAAGTACTGGATGTTCTTTTATAACTTCTGCTAACATATCCCAAACTTCTGGTTTTTCTGCTTCAACCATTTTTTTGGACATTTTTATAGAACTTGATAAACCATATAATTCAAGTTTTGAGAAAATAAACGGTTTAAATAATTCCAATGCCATTTTTTTAGGCAAACCACATTGATTTAATTTTAAGTTAGGTCCAACAACAATTACGGATCTTCCTGAGTAGTCAACCCTTTTTCCGAGTAAGTTTTGTCTAAATCTACCTTGCTTACCTTTTAACATATCACTTAATGATTTAAAAGGTCTTTTACTTGCGGATTTAACAATATTAGCACTTCTTGTGTTATCTAATAATGAATCAATAGCTTCTTGAAGTATTCTTTTTTCATTTTTAACAATAACTTCTGGTGCATCTAATTCTATTAATCTTTTTAACCTGTTATTTCTATTGATAACTCTTCTATATAATTCATTTAAATCAGAAGTTGCAAAATGTCCACCATCCAATGCTACTAATGGTCTTAAATCTGGTGGAATTACAGGTAAAACTGTAAGTATCATCCATTCTGGTCTGTTTCCAGAATCAATAAATGCTTCAACTAATTTTAATCTTTTTAAAATTTTAGATTTTTTAATATCTGATTTTACTTCTTTAATTTCAGCTCTTAATTTATCTCTTAATTCTTTTAGATCTATGTCTTCAAGTAATTTTTTTATTGCTTCTGCACCAATACCAGCATCAAAAGCATCATCGCCAAATTCATTTCTATAAGCTTCTAACTCATCTTCTGTCATTAATTGACCAACTTCTAATGGAGTTAGTTTAGGATCTGTAACTATATAAGATTCAAAATATATAACTCTTTCAATATATTTTGGCATTATATCAAGTATTGTGCTTATTCTTGAAGGAAGAGATTTAAGAAACCAAATATGTGAAACAGGACAAGCCAATTCTATGTGTCCCATTCTTTCTCTTCTTACTCTTGATTGTGTAACTTCAACACCACACTTTTCACAAATTATACCTTTATATTTTATTCTTTTGTACTTTCCACATAGACATTCATAATCTCTGATTGGACCAAATATTCTAGCACAAAACAAACCATCTCTTTCAGGTTTGGAAGTTCTATAATTTATAGTCTCAGGTTTTGTAACCTCGCCATAAGACCATGATCTTATTTTCTCAGGACTTGCAATAGAAATTTTGATAGCATCAAAATCTGTCGCATCCATTTGATTCATTGAACTCAACAATCCATAAGAAGAAGTACTATCTAAAGCCATATTCTTTTATTTATTTTTTAATTAATAATCGGGAATCAAAACCGAGAAAATTATTAAATAATTTAGATTTATATTAATAATTTATCCCGATTTTCAATTTCTTTTTAGTCTTTTATAAGTTCAAGATTTAGACCAAGTGATCTAACTTCCTTAACCATAACATTAAACGATTCAGGCAACCCACAAGCAAAACTTTGAGTTCCTTGAATTATGGATTCATACATTTTTACCCTACCTATAACGTCATCAGATTTAACTGTTAACATTTCTTGCAAGGTATAAGCTGCACCGTAAGCTTGTAATGCCCAGCATTCCATTTCACCAAATCTTTGTCCACCCATATGTGATTTACCACCTAATGGTTGTTGTGTAATCAAACTGTAAGGTCCAATAGATCTAGCGTGGATTTTATCATCAACTAAATGATGTAATTTAAGCATATACTTATAACCAACTGTCACAGGTCTATCAAAATATTCTCCTGTTCTACCGTCTATAAGTTTTACTTGACCACTCACAGGTAATCCAGCTTCTTTCATTAAATCTTCTATTTCCTTAATATCTATGCCTTCAAATGCACCAGTAGCAAAAGGAACACCTTTTCTTAATTTATTAGCAAAATCAATTATACTATCATCATCAAGTGAATTAATATAATCTATTTCGTGTTTTCTTATATAAATTTTTAAAAGTTTTTCTCTTATAGCTTTTGCAGCATTTTCTCGCATTTCATCAAGCATTTTAGAAATTTGTTTTCCAAATTCGTGTGAAGCCCAACCTAAATGAGTTTCTAAAATCTGTCCAACATTCATTCTGGATGGAATACCCAAAGGACTTAAAAGCATATCAATAGGTGTACCATCTTCCATATAAGGCATATCTTCAACTGGTAAAACTTTTGACACAACACCTTTATTACCGTGTCTACCAGCCATTTTATCACCAGCTTGTAATTTTTGTTTTGTAGCAATAATAACCTTAATTCTCTTTAAAGTACCTTGTGGTAATTCATCACCTTCTTTTACTTTAACAGCATCACTTTCAAATTTCTTTTCAATTCTTGCTACTTCATCCTTAAATTCTTTTGCCAAAGCTTCAACAGCTTCAATTCTGTCTTCATTTAACACTTGAATTTTTGATAACATATTATCAGGAATTTCTTCAAGAACTTCTTCGGTAATTATTGTACCTTTTTTAAATCTTTTAATTGTTTTATCCAATTCTTGATTTAAAACAAGCGGTCTTAATTTTGATAAAAATTCTTTTTTCAATAAGAGTAATTCTCTATCTCTATCTTTTGCAAGTTCATCTATCTTACAATTATCAATATAAACTGCTCTTTGATCTTTATCAACACCGTTTCTTGTATAAATTCTTACATCAACAACAGTACCACTTACTATGCTAGGTGGAACATATAAAGAAGAATCTTTTACATCTGCGGATTTTTCACCAAAAATAACTTTCAAGAGTTTTTCTTCTGGGGTAGTAGGAGCTTCACTTTTTGGAGTAATTTTACCAACTAAATATCACCAGTTTTTACGTGTGCACCAACATAAATTACACCAGTTTCATCAAGATTTTTCAATAAATCATCACTTACATTAGGAATATCTCTTGTTATTTCTTCTGGACCAATTCTTGTATCTTTTGCATCTATTTCAAATTCTTCTAATCTTAAAGATGTGAATGTATCATCTCTAACTAATCTTTCAGAAACTAAAATAGAGTCTTCATAGTTATATCCATCCCAAGTTGAGAATGCAACTAAAACATTTCTACCCAAAGCCAATTCACCACCTATAACGTTTTGGCTATCTGCTATTACTTGTCCTTTTTTAACAACTTGACCTATTGTAACATTTGGTTTTTGGTTAATGAATGTACTATTATTTGTTCTTGAATTTTTATCTAATTTATATGTATAGATTTTTGATAAACCTTCACTATTAGACAATTCTTCAATAACTATATTACTTGCATCAACATATTTTACTACACCATTTACATCAGAACTTAAAACAGTTGTTGAATTTAAACCAACTATTTTTTCCATACCAGTACCAACCAAAGGTGCATCATTTCTTAAAACAGGCACAGCCTGCTTCATCATGTTTGAACCCATAGTTGCTCTTTTTGAGTCATCGTTTTCAATAAATGGAACTAAATTTGCTGCAACAGAGATTAATTGTTTTGGAGAAACATCAATAAAGTTAATTTCTTCTGGTGGCAACATAATAGTTTCACCATCCTTTCTACAAGGCACTAACTCTTCAACTATTCTACCATCTTCATCTGTTTTTACATTTGATTGAGCAACAGCAAAACCAGCTTCTTCAATAGCGGATAAATATACTACTTCATCACTTACTTTACAATCTATAACTTTTCTATATGGTGTTTCAATAAATCCATACTTATTAACTTTTGCATATAAAGCCATACTGTTAATAAGACCAATATTACCACCATCTGGGGATTCAAGAGGACAAATTCTACCATAGTGAGTTGGATGTACGTCTCTAACTTCAAACCCTGCTCTATCTCTTGTTAAACCACCAGGACCCAAAGCGGAAATTCTTCTTTTATGACCAATTTCAGACAAAGGATTTGTTTGATCCATAAATTGAGATAATTGCGAAGTAGCAAAGAAATCCATTATAGCGGAAATCAAAGGTTTTGAATTTATCAAATTTTGAGGCATTACTGTTTCAACTTCTGCGGAAGATAATTTATCAATAATTGTTTTTTCAATTCTTGAAATACCAACTCTAAATTGATTTTCTATCAACTCGCCAGCTGCTCTCAATCTTCTATTCATCAAGTTATCTATATCATCTGTTTTTTCATCATTATGTTTAATTTTTGACAAAATTTTAACAGTTGACAATATATCATCTTTTGTTAAATGTGTTATTTCCATTGGAACATCAATTCCAAGTCTATAATTTGCTTTCATTCTACCAACTTCGGACAAATTAAATCTACTTGAAAATAACAAATTATCTACAAATTTTTGTGCTGCTTCAACAGACATAGGTTCTTCACCTGTTCTGATAGCTTTATATATATCAACTACAACAGATTCCAGTGATGTATTTTTATCAACACCAAAAGTATTAAATATGTATGGTCCAATTTCAGAACTTTCTGGATTTACTATTGAAACATCTTCTATATTAAGATTTTGCAATAAAACCAATTTATCTTCATCTAACTGTGTTCCAACAGGCAAAATTATTTCACCAGTAGCACTGTCCATTACATCATCTGCTAAAACATATGAAGATATAAAATTTCTATCCAAAATAAATTCTTTAAATCCACTTTCTTTTAATTGATTTATTGTTCTTTTTGTAATTTTTCTATTTTTTGGTATAACTATTTCATTTGTTTTTGCATTAATTATATCAAACCCAAAACTTTTACCAACTATACCTTCAAAATTAAAATCACTTATCCAATTTCCATTTCTAAATTTTATATTTGTTTCTTTATAGAAGTATTTTAATACATCTGAAACAGACATATTTAGAACTTTAAATAAACTTGTTACAGGTATTTTTCTTTTTTTATCTATTCTAAAATAAAGAATATCTCTACCGTCAAACTCAAAATCAACCCACGAACCAGCCAAAGGTATAATTTTTGCTGTGTAAACTTTACCGCTAAACAATTTAGCATCTTCACTATCAAAGAATACACCAGGAGCTCTTCTCATTTGTGAAACAACAACTCTCTCTATACCATTAATAATGAAACTTCCACCTTTTGTCATTAAAGGTATATCACAGAGAAATACTTCCTGATCTTTTATAGCTTTTATTTCTTTTCTTCCACTTTCTTCACTTTTTTCAAAAATAAGTAATCTTAAAGTAGCATATAAAGCTATGGAATATGTTCTACCGGAATTTAGACATTCTTTGGCTGTATATTTTATTTCACCAACTCTATACTTTATGAATTCCAGTACGGCATTTTTGTTCGGATCGGATAAAGGAAAGAATTCTTTAAGAGCAATTTGTATCTTTGACTTTTCTTTTTTTTCCTCATCGTTATTATCCAAACATATAAAAGATTCAAATGATTCTTTTTGCAAAAAAATTAGATCAGGAATAAACTGTTCATCTTGTCTGTCAGAAAACTTTCTTCTCATAACACAATCGGAATGACTTAGATTTGTCACCTTCTTACCTTTATATTATTTACAAAATCTATAATACCACACAAGAGCCATTCCGCACAAAGACGAAAAGGCTCTAAAATTAAGAATTCAAAAAACTATTCAAATTTAACTTT
>JAZSQZ010000140.1:0-8583 GCA_045538175.1 Clostridia bacterium | reverse complement strand
AGAAATTTACTTAAAATATACAAATTTTGTCGAACCTTTTGGCATCGATGAGTGTTGGCTTGATGTTACACACAGTCAAATGCTTTTTGGAAGTGGCATTGAAATTGCAAACAAAATAAAAGAAGAAGTCAAAAACGAAACAGGCCTTACAATTTCGGTTGGCGTTTCTTTTAGCAAAATGTTTGCAAAATTAGGAAGCAAACTAGGCAAAAACGACACCGTTTCTACGATAACAAAAGAAGATTACAAAACAAAAGCATGGAAACTTCCTGTAGAAAAACTTATTTTTGTTGGGAAAAACAGGTTGCAAATCTTAAAGAAACTAAATATCCATACAATTGGAGATTTAGCAACTGCTGACGAAAAGGTATTATCACACTACTTTGGCGTAAGTGGAAAATATTTAAAAGATATTGCAAATGGTACAGAAGAGGACAAAGTTAGCGATTACAACAACTTAAGAGAAATAAAAAGTATTGGCAACGGTACAACATCTATTATTGACATTGATACTCTAGAACAAACAAAACAGTTGATTTATTACTTAGCAGAAACAGTTTCAACAAGGCTTAGAGAACACCACTTCTCCGCATTAACTATAAATTTAGCCATAAAAGACGACAATCTCGAAACCACATCGCATAGCACAACTATCGATATTCCAACAAACTCTGTTGACACTATTGCAAAAACTGCAATTTCACTTTTAAATAAATCATGGAATTTTAACACTAGCACAAAAAAGATTAGAGCAATTAGAATTAGTTGCAGTCAACTTTTTAGCGACACACAAACATCTTTTCAATCAAATCTTTTTACGGATACAAAAAAGCTTGAAAAGTTATCAAAAAAAGACCAAAGCATTGATAAAATAAGACAAAAATATGGTTTTAATAAAATAAAAAAAGCTTTGCTTATAGAAGCAAAGCATATAAATACTGAAGAAAGTGACGACTTTATCTGATTATTGTGCTTTGTCGTCGCTAAACAAAATTGATTGTGCATATGGGGAAATCGCAGGTTCTGTAATAACACAATCTTCAACTTCTCCTTTATTGTTTGACATGCCTTTTGCAACAATACTTTCACCTTCTGGATAGATTTCGTATTCTGTGCGTTGCGGAATTGTTCCATACAAACTTTCAGGAAATCTCAAAGCATCGGTTCTTGAAATGTTTAAATACTCATTTGTGGATAATGACAAATTGAAAAGTTCTTTTGCAGAAGTATCTGGCATTGCACCATTGAAAGCAAATTGAACTGTCTGTCTATTTTCAAAAGATGTCATACATGTTCTTAAAATTTTCATTTGTGAAAGAAGAATTAATGCTTCAAATCTATCTGCAACACCATCGCTTATGTATGTGCCTTTCAAACTATCATCTACTTCTTCATATTGTTCACGTGTAAGACCACTTGCAATCCTATCTTCTTTTGCAAATTGTTTTTCATACATTTTTCTAACCAAAAGTAGCGAATTTAAAGGAACTTGATATCCCCTTTCAACATATGTTTCCCTAACAGCTGCAAGATCTTTTGAAATTTCACAAATTGTATAAAAATCAACTTTGGTGATATCGTATCCTTTTCTCATAGCACACCCCTTTTTCTATTATATAAATGATACCTTATATTAGCAAAAAAGTCAATATGCGAGCATCGTCTAAACAATAGACAAAATACACAAAAAAACAGCAATTTAAGACTAAAACACGCATTAAAAACAAAAAACTCGCAATTTTGCGAGTTTTTATTTATATAATAGGTTTTTCTTCGTCTAATTTTTTCTTTGCTGCCCTACCTTCTTTAAGTAGTTTTTTTAATCCTTCTTCGTCGTTAGATTCAAAAGCAACAAGATACTGAGAGAGATTTAAAATAAGTATTGATAATTCTTTAGAAATTTTTTCACGATTTAACATATACAATCTTGTCCAAACATCTTCATCAACACCAGCAATTCTTGTCATATCTTGGAAACTTCCACCTGTAAAACCAACATAATCTTTTGCAGATGGGCTTTTAACATAAGCATTACTTACAATATGTGCAAGTTGTGATGTGTAAGCAATCTTTGTGTCGTGATGGTCTGATGAACATTTTTTAATAAGTTTAAAGCCCATTTGACTAAAAATATCTTCAAGGGTTTTTACGGCTTCAGCATCTGTATTTTCTGTTTCGACAATAATCATATTTGCCTTATCAAAAAGTTTTTCAGTTGAGTTTTGAATGCCAGAAACTTCCTTACCTGCCATAGGGTGACAACCAACATACCTAAAATTTCTTGGGTTTTTATAAACAACATTTTCAACAACTTTTTTAACACCACAAATGTCTGCAACGATAGCACCGTCTTTAAAATTATTGTTGTCTATAAAATCCATTGTTGCATCTGGTGGAAGGGCTATAAAAACAATATCATAGATAGAATAGTCTTTTGCCTTATCTTTAATAATATTCTCTTTTAAGGCAAACTCTACAACTTCTTCTCTGTCAAAGCCATCAACAGAGAAGCCTGCTCTATTTAAAGATTTTGCCATTGAACCACCTATAAGTCCAAGACCAGCAATCATAATTTTCATAAGCAATTTTCCTTTTAAAACAAATGAAGATATTGTATCACAATAGGAATATTTTACATATTGATTTTCTTAAATTTTTGCAAAAAAAAATTGCAACAAGTTGCAATCTAAAAAACAAGTTTTTTGGTGCCGGGGGCCGGACTCGAACCGGCACGGAGTTGCCCCCGAGGGATTTTAAGTCCCTTGTGTCTACCATTTCACCACCTCGGCAAATTTTATCATTTGGTAAAAAAATTTTGGAGGCACCACCCAGATTCGGACTGGGGGTGAAGGTTTTGCAGACCTCTGCCTTACCACTTGGCTATGGTGCCATATTTGGTGGGAACAACAGGGCTCGAACCTATGACCCTCTGCGTGTAAAACAGATGCTCTCCCAACTGAGCTATGCTCCCATAAAAACTATCTTAAGATAGTTGGAGCGGAGGACGAGATTCGAACTCGCAACATTTGCCTTGGCAAGGCAACGCTCTACCATTGAGCCACCCCCGCATATAGCACTGAAAAACCAATGCTCATATAATATACCAAAACAAAATACATAAGTCAAGAAAAATTTTAAAATTTTTTAATTTTTTTTAAAAATTTTTTTATTTATTTTTTAACACCCTTATTCTCTTTATTTTAATGCTTTTTACAAGTTTTGTTTCAGTAGGTTTTACATTATTTTGCAAATACTTTTTATTATCATCTGGAAAAACTGATACGGAAACATTACCGCCACACAAAACACAACCTAAAAAGTTTGCACCACCAGACACACCTACCCCCAAACCTAGTTTTCCAAGCTTTTCTGCCATCGCAATCGCATCACTATCATCAATTGAAATAATGCCATCTATCATATCCTTATTATATAGGCTTGGTACAATATCATCTGCAAGACCTTGAATTTGATGACTGCCACAAGTTTTGCCAAGAGATAATAGAAGTGACCTTTTAGGTTCTACGGCGTATATTTTTTTACCCCTACCTTTAAACGCAAGAGATAATCCCATTATCGTACCACTTGTGCCGACGCCTGCAATAACAGAATCAAAATTGTAGTCAATCATATCTACAATTTCTTTTGCAACACCCCTTTTATGTGAAAGTGTATTGTCAAAATTAGAAAATTGACTTGGCATATAAGCATTGTTTTTTTCTGCATACTTTTTAGCCTTTCTAAAAGCAGACTCAAAGTCTTTTGTAAGGTAAAGCTTTGCACCATAGTTTTTAAGAATCTTTTTCCTTTCTTCACTCATACTGCTTGGCATAAAAATCACAACTTTATATCCTAAATATGCACCTAGTGCCGAAAGAGATATTCCCATATTGCCACTTGTTGTTTCTACAATTTTTTGATTTTTTAAAAGTTCCTTCCTTTTTATTGCTTGATATAAAATGTTATACGCTACTCTATCTTTTATACTTCCTGTTAAGTTAAACCACTCGGCTTTCATAAAGGCTTTTCTTTTTTTGTTTTTATAAACATATGTAATTTCGATTAAAGGAGTGTTCCCTATCAAGTTTTTCAAATCAGTTATTTTCTTCATAAAATATAATATGTAAAAGATTTTATAAATGTTTATACACTAAAATCTTAAGTTTTGCTTTAAAAAACTTTTGTTTTGTGATAATATATACATATGGAAAATTTAAAAAATATTAAGCTTAAAAAATTATTTATTTTTGTATTACCTATTATTATGGTAATAATGTCACTTGCTGTATTTTTCTTGTCCCAAGGAAGTGACAAAAAGGGTTTAACATTACAAACCCAAGAAACTTATTTAGCACAAACCGAAAGTTTGCCAGCTCTTAATATGAAAGGGCCTGTTTCAAAACATTACTACAACGAGTTGTACAAAAAACAACTTGCAGGTGATGAATCAAAAGAACTTGCTTGTGCTTTTTATAATAAGTTTGCAACAAACATTGATAAACTTATGTCTGGACAGTCTTTCAACTTGTTTGATGGCATAACAACAACTGTTGGCAAATTCTTTAACGAAAGTGACGTTGTAAATCAAGAATTCCAAAACGCTATTGACGCTTTTAGTATGGACTATGCAGCAATAAGCAACGCTTTTTCTTGGTCGCTTCCAACAACTTACACTCAATCAACATTTACACTATCCACAACAACCCCTACCGGTTATGATATTACTTTTGAAGAATTAAGAAACGGTATCAATCAAATGACTGAGATTGCCGAGTCCTTAAATTTTGCATCAGGCGCAACTGATTATGATAAAGTTTTGGTTGTACACGATTTTATTATCAACAACACAACTTACCAACTTGGTGCAGAGTTAAACCAAACAGCATACAGCGCTCTTATAAACGGAAGAACAGTTTGCTCAGGTTATGCAAAGTCATTTAAGTATATTATGGATGTTTTAGAAATAAACACAATCCTTGTTTCTGGTATTGGTGGTGCAATTGCAAACCCTGAAAACCATATTTGGAACTATGTTCAACTTGATAGCAAATGGTATTGCATCGACTTAACTTGGGACGATTCTAGTGATCAATTAAACTATGATTACTTCTTAATCGACTTCCCTACATTTACAAACGACGGCACAAATCTTCATACTTTAAACACCAGATTCCAATACACCGGTGGTGCAGAATCTGAAATGGAATACACATTCCCAACACCAAGCTCAAACGATTATGCTTACCCTGAAAATCCAGAGTCAACACAAACATACACAACACACGTTGATACTGATGTTGACAAAATGGAATTAGGCGATGATTACACAGTTGAAACAATTTCTCCTGTAGAAAGAGGAAATTATGTTACAGTAAAATTCACGCTCCTAAACACAGAAGCTTTCTATCTTGAAGAAACAAACAGTATCACTTCAAACGGCTCCAAACCAATACTCGTTTCAAAAATAGTCAACAGTTCACTACAACCTGTATGGACTTATAAAATAATAATCACGAATGCAAATTGCAATGTTGTTTTCAACTTTGACACTTACCTTCACGATATCACACTCACCCCACTTTCCGCAGCAGATGGCACAGCAACATTAAACAAAACTCAAGCACAAAAGGGTGAAACAATCACTATCACAATCAACCTTTTAGATAGCACAACAAGAAGTGTAAGAGATATTATCATCAAAGACGAAGCAAACAAAACAATTAGTTACTACACAAAGGTTACAAATCAAGAATACACTTTTGAAATGCCAAGTACAGATACAACTGTTGAAATTTTAATTGCAACTATTTATTCAATCTCACAAGGCACAATCAATAATGGTTCAGCAACATTACACTTTAACAAACTTACTGCTATGGAAGGCGAAACCATAACAGTTGAAGTTAAAGACATAACTGCTGGTATGAGAGCAACTTCTCTATCATCAACAAATGTTGAAACCTTTACTTCACTTGGCAAAAAGACAAATAAGTTTACTTTTGTTATGCCTGCTTCAAATGTTGTTATCGATGCAACACTAACACCTATCCCACCAACTGTTACAACAAAAGACTTTAAAATAAATATGGCTAATGGTAATGCAACAATTTCATATTCAGTTGAAAGCTTAGAAGTTGGCGAAGAAGTTACAATTACAATCAACCCATCTTTTGGTAAAAAACTAAAATCTATCAGTTGTCAAGGTGTTGAATTTACGGCTGTGAAAGATGGACAAGAATATAGTTTTACAGTTCCTAGTGAAGACTTTGAAATCAAACTCGAATTCGAAGATAAATACGGTTTTGATGCAATGATTGCAGTCTACGCAGTTTGTGGTGTTGTAGGAGTTGTTTTCATAATATTCTTATTTACTGCTTTTCCTAAAAGAGAGAAAAAAGATTACTAATAAATAAAAAAAGACCATAAATATGGTCTTTTTTTTGTGGCAAATTATTATTCGCCCTTTTTTGTTTTGCTTGTGCTACCGCACTCTACATTTGCTTTTGCTCTGCTCTTTTTTGCTTTAGCAGATTTTGTGTTATGTGATTCTTTCACAATTTCCCCCTTTTAGACAAATAAAAACTTATCTGCCCTATTTTAGGATAAACAAAAAAAGCATAAAGATACTTAAATCTTTATGCCATTTTTTTACATTATTATTCAGACCAACTACCACTTAAGTTGTCTAAAACTTTTATAACACCTTTTGAAGTGTTTCCAGGATTGTTCGAATTTTCAATTCCGTTATATATTTCTAAGGCTTTTAAAACTTTGTCTGCAAAATTATTGTTCATATTTTCAATCTCAATTTCAACGCCAGCGTTTGTTTTTATAACCAAGGTATCAACTTTACCTAAAGACTGATTACTGCATAATTCATTTTTAAGCGAAATGATAGAAACAAAGTTTAACATCTTTTCTCTTTCATAATGGCAAGCATACATTTCGTCTGCCAAAGTTAGTAAAACCTTTGTATTATCACTTAAAGAAATAAAATCACCAGAATTTAATTCTGCACTTGTGTTTACATAATCAAAAATTGTGCTTGTGTCACTTCCAACAACTTCTATAAGTCCTGTAGGTTTTGTTTCAGCGATTCTTAAAACCTTGAATTCTGCATCACAAACAAAATAGGTGTTGTTTTCATTTAAGACAGCATAATACTCACGTCTCTCAATTGCCTTTACAACCATTCTGTTTGGGAATTCAATATTCATTGAAATGACTTTAATGTATGGATTGTTCTTTTCTAAATTCTTCTTGTAAGAATTTTTGTTAAGAAGAAATATATTCTTTCCATATTTAAACTCACCAGACTCTATAACTGCGTCAACTTTCTCGCTAGAATTAAAGTATTCATTTTTTGTAATATCGTCAACCATATTATCGTAATAATCATAAAAATTTACTACTACTGTTTTTAAGGTAAAAACGGTTGAGGATAAAACAACAATTACAACCAAAACTAGTAATATAGAAAGCAAAATAATCAATCTTTTTTTCTTCATACTTTCTCTCTTTTTATATCTGCGCCCAAACTTCTAAGCGACAATTCCAAATGGTCGTATCCCCTATCAATATGCTTAACATCGTTAAGGATAGTTGTACCGGTTGCAACGAGCCCTGCAATTGTAAGTGCTGCCCCTGCCCTAAGGTCATGACAATTTATTTCTGCCCCATACAACTTCTCAACACCTGTTACGATTGCCATCTTGTTTTTAAGGGTTATGTTTGCACCCATTTTGACAAGTTCTGGCACGTGTTTAAATCTTGTTTCAAACAAGTTCTCCGTTATAATAGAAGTGCCTTTTGATATTGATTGCAAAACCAATGTTTGTGCTTGCAAGTCGGTTGGAAAACCAGGATATGGCATAGTTTCAATATTGCCAAACGATTTATGTCTTCCTTCGCTTACTACTTTTATTTTATCATTTAAAAGCCTTATTTTGCAACTAGAATTGTTGAATTTTGTTATTAAAGAATAAATATGTTCAAAATTGACATTATTTATGGTTAAATTGCCACCGCAAGAGGCACAAGCAATTAAATATGTACCTGCAATTATCCTATCACTTATGGGAGTATATTCCGTTGAACCTAATTTTTCTACACCTTGAATAACAATTGTGCTCGTGCCTGCACCACTTATTTTTCCACCCATACTATTTATAAAATTTTGAAGGTCGACAACTTCTGGTTCTTTTGCAGCATTAAAAATAACTGTTCTGCCTTTAGAAAAAACAGCAGCCATCATTATGTTTTCGGTGGCCCCCACACTTGGATAGTCTAAGTGTATAAAGTCGCCCTTCATATTGTCTGCCCTACACTCTATAATCCCATATTTTTCACTAATTTCTACATTTAGTTTTCTTAAACCCATAAGATGTAGGTCAATGGGTCTTGCGCCTATGTCACACCCGCCGGGATAGGCAACCTTTGCTCTTTTAAGTCTTGCAACAATAGGCCCTAACAAAAATATAGACGACCTTACAACACTTGCAAGATTTGATGGAACAATATGATTATTAACAGAAGCACAATCTATAATAAGAGTGTCGTCTTCTCTTTTAATTTTACACCCTA
>JAZSQZ010000036.1:0-8766 GCA_045538175.1 Clostridia bacterium | reverse complement strand
GGTTTATTTTCTTTTTACACACAAGAGAATTAGCATATCCAGCATTATCAATATTGAAGTTCTTTACTATACCGCTTTTACCTAGAACACCAACAAGACCATTATCTACATTGTTACATTCAACAGAAATATTCTTCAAAGTAAATCCATTACCATCAAGAATACCTTGGAATGGATTAGCTTCATCTTTACCAATAGGGTCACCATTGATAACACCTTCTATGTTATCACCAAGAACACCAATGATTTTATTATTACCTGTATTTGATCTGTTTGCGAACCAAGTCAATTCGTCTTTAGAACGGATATAATAGAAACCACCGCTTTCAATATAACTGCTGATGGCTGTATTTCCAGATAAGTTCACACCATACACTTTACTGAATGCTTTAAAGTTTTTACCTTTAACGAACATAGGTTTATTAGACAAGTCATTATCATCAAGGACCTTAGACCAAGTTCTAGTAATCTTGTTACCATCTAATATACCTGTACCCCAAATAGCAGTTGGCTGCCAGTTTTTCTTTTCATCAAGAGAAAAACCTTTTAAGCCTTTTACATAATATTCAGTAGTTAATTCATCATTGAATTTTTTAGCTTCAGGTGATAATGTAAACTTTAAATAATTATTGTTTGCTTTATTAAAATCATTTATATTTCTGTAATGATAAAGTTTAACATCATCGTGTTCATATATTTTCTTAAAGTCTTCATTTACTGGAATGAAGTGCCAAGTGTCTGTCTGTGGAACACCACCTGTTAAAAATCGTTTCTTAAAATTGTCAAATATAAATGAACTCATTTATCTATTCCATCTTAAAATGTAATCTTCGTTTTTAATAGACTTGGTTGAAATATTAGGTCTTGGGACAGTCATTTCTATATTCATATTTATTGTCTCAGCCTGACTATTTACAAGTGGTGGTACACCATACAAAGATTCTTCAGCACCAGTTAAAATTTTACCTTCTTTTTCTTCATCCCAGTTAGTCATATTAAATTTCTTCCAATTCTTTATAGTGTATTCGTCACCAGTACCAAAATATGTTTTACATACTGAATTCAAATAAGTTACACCTTCGTCTTTGAAATACAAGTTACTTTGTGTAGTATCATTTGCCTTAAAGTTACCATCAGTTTTAAATTTATACATCAAGTTTAACTGGCCAGTTGTATTTCTTACGATACAAGGACAACCTACAGTTGGCATTACAATAGCTCCATAACCGGTCTTTAATTGACCAATTTTATCACCAGATGAATATTTTGTAGGTCCTGGTATAACAACCGCTTGTTGTCTGTTATACAATACACTTGAACTGTGAATGTTTTGGAAAGTTTCAGAATCATAAGTAGACATTCTGGTATCACGCTTAAGAATAATTGACAACCAAACATTTTCAGCCATCCAAGCTGGTTTTGAATTGTCCGTTGTGTTACAGAATGTACTAAATGAAGCATTTAAAGGACCAATTGAGAATACATCTGGATTATAATAATAAACTCTCTTTAAAGTCTGTAAATCCATTTTATACAGAGCATTTATTATATCTTCCAAACTATCCCAATCGTTTCTTCCATTCCATACATACAAGTTAAGGAATGCTGCATTAACTCTTCTCCAAATACACCAGTTCTTCAATTCATCTACCCAGAACCAATTTCCTTTAATTTCATCAGATATAGAAGCTGCACGGGAATAACCAAGAGCACCTGTATCTACTTTAGAAGTATCTACACTTGAATTATAGTATTCGTTTGGTGACATCCAACCGGCTTCCTGTTTCTTTTCTTCAATAGCTTGTTCAGCATCTTCATCGGCTGGTGAATATTTCCTTACAACAGTTTGTACCTTCTTTTGTACATTGTACAATGTTCTATGGTTTATAGTTGTATCATAATGATATACTCTATCTTCTTCATTCATCACCACAGATGGATTAGCTTCACCTTGATTTATCCAAGTAGCTGGGTTATCTTCAGCATAAACATACTGTAAAATATATCTCCATCTTTCGTATTTAAGTACTGGTTGGTTTTCATCATCCATATAAGTTAACAAAGTATTATTTGCTACAGTAAGCGGTTTAAAGTATTGGAACTTATTTTGGTCAGCAGCAGCGGCTCTGTCAAATGGAGTAGATGTTGTTTCATAAGTAACTGGCTGTGTATAGGAACGATAATCGTCAAAGTAACAAAGACATTCCATTCCGTATTCTTCTTTATTCACCCATACACCCACATTATCAATCGGAGCTTTATCATTCATTGGTTTTCCACCCATCATAATGAAAGTGAAAACCATTTGTGGGTCGTGTTTCTCAACATAATCACCAAAATTTTTTTCTCGTAAAGCCCAATTCCAAGATGGCTTACAGATTCTTGTTGGTTTACCATTTGCGTCAAAAGCAATAGAAATTTTTGAAGAAGTTAAAGACTGATTACCAGTAAACCATCTGAAACTATGAGCAACAAATGAACGGTTCTTCATATAATAATTTACATACTTATTAGTGTTCATATTGTCATAGTTACTTCCGTCAGTTGCTGGGTCTTCAGTTATTCCATAAATATCTTTCCAAGACTTTACATAACCTATCAATGGATTATTAACTGAATGTGTATAAGTTTTTAATGGTGTACCATCTTCATTATAAAGTAAATTACTTGCTTTTTCAGGATAAAACTCTACTCTCAAATTATGGTCAGCGTCATAAAACAACCAATCACTTCTAACAAAAGCAATTCCATATTCTTCTAGTATTTCAGGAGAATATAAAGGATAAATTTCTGTGTCACTTGAACGATAATCAAATAAAATATAAGAATTTTTAGAAGAAGAAATATAAAAATCGTCTGAGTCAGCTGCCTTGAAAGTAATTGTATCATTCAAAGGAACTGCCTTACACATTGTTATTGGATTACTATTAGTGTACTTATTTCGGAAATAGTTAGAACCAACTTCATCTGCAACAAAGTTTCTTAACTTGTTTTCACTATCTACATCATAAGAATAAATTGACCAGTTAACTGTTGCTTTTACTGGTGGTGTAACCATTACTACTGAAGGATTAGAAGGGTCTAATTCCTTCGTGTTATCCATACTTTTGTAAATATCTTCTGCTATATCATTTAATGTAGTCCACTGTGAAGCGTCAGTAGTCCAGTTAGATTCTTGCCAGAATGATTTGTATTTTGGTACGTATAATACTTTCCATACAGTATTATTTGCATTTATTTTGTTCAAATAGTAAAGTTTATAATCAGTACCATTAGTAATTACTGTAATGAAATTACTGATTCTGGTCAATGGAGCGTACTGATAATCTTTAGAAGATTTTTTAGCATAGCAACAACCACCATTTCCATACTTAATATAGGTGTGTTTATCGTCACTTTCATTGTCATAAGTCATGTGACAGAATAATAGACCTTCATCTTCAGTACGAATATCAGTTGTTTGTGAAGAATATTCGCTGTTATTCCAATCATAAAGGATAAAGTTAGTTGCTCTTAAATCAGTATTACCCTTCTTTGTACTAATTGTAACTGTGTCACCTAATGTACCAGTAATCGTAGAAAATTCTTTATCCAATACAACATAATGGAACAGACTTGGAAAATGCTTAATATTAAAACCAGTCACTGATATTTCATCAATGCTATAAAACATACTGTATGGGTTCTGAAGCACTCTGTATTCTTCAATCTCTTGGTGTGTTTCAGGGTCTTCATCTATTTCGCATACAGATACGAGTTCATAATCCAAAATTCTATATTTGTTTTCTTCAGCCATACTATATTTATGGTAATGGCTCCTTATTTCAGGAGCCATTTGAATTAAAGATTAATTGTTGTTGTAATTGTTGGGAACTCTTGTTCTTTGTAATAAGACATTCGTTCCTTCCAATGTTTCATCAAATAATTATCTACAACTCTTCCAGTTCTAGTTTTGTAACTTAAGTCATCTGCCACATCATAAAGAACAATCAAATTCTTTGTTGCGTGCTTTCTCAAACCACGGCCAATAGACTGTAGAACTTTAATTTTTGATTTACTGTTACTATACAAAATAACATCGTGAAGTTTAGGCATATTAACACCAGTACTCATAGTAGCATAAGTTGCTAATAGAATTGTACCATCTTCTTCTTCAATGCCTTTACGAATTTCACTTCTTTCATCACCACTTACAGAACCAGTAATCACAGAAACTTTCTTGTCTGGATATTCCTTTTCAATCCATTCCTGTAATAGCTTGACGTGTTTCAAGTGGTTTACTAACAAGAGAATATTATGCTTTGGGTCAGTATGGTCAATTATCAATTTCAAGACCTTATTTCGGTCTTCATATTCTTCAACCATCTTAACTTCTTCAGGATAACTTCTACTCTTATTCATCTTCACAAATTCAGGTGGATATTTAGCAATTACATTAGCAATCTGAATTTTTGTGAGAACACCAACATCAATGAGTTCCTTTGACTTCAATTCAAAAATCACATCACCAAGAACACTCTTAATTTGTAATAAATCAGATTTATCTGTTGGCAAAGTACCTGTAGTACCAATCTTAAATCTTGCATTTATACATTGTTTGGTAAGTTTAGAAAGGACGGAAGCCTTAGAACCGTGACATTCATCAATAAACAAAGCATCAAACTTTTCAAAGAAATCGGCTTCTTTATTTTGTAATGACTGCCAAGTAGAAATCAATACAGGTTTATCAAAATATGCTTCGTGACCACCACCCAATCTTTCTACTTCTTTATCAAGATTCTGCCAACCATAACTTTCAAAATCATCGTACATCTGGTCAACCAGCATAATGTTTGGTACAATCAAAAGTATATTTTTGAAATTCTGCTTTCTAATGGATTTAATGATATTGAAGAGCATTAAAGACTTACCACTAGAAGTGCAAGATAACAATATACCTCTATGATTTGACAATGCAGCACGAACTGCTCGGTCTTGATAGTCTCTTATTTCAAAAGGAGCATGAGCCATATTCTCCTTTATCTGTGCCTTGTATTGTTCTTCGTCAAGAGGTTCAAAAAATTCTTGGTCTCTGAAACCTTCTAACTGGAAAGTTGTCTTTTGTGAAACGAACCAAGCAATTAAATCCTTGACAAGTCCAATAGGAAGTAAATTTGCTTTTATATTATATGCTCGGTACTTCCCGATCCCAGATCCTAAGTTTAAAGCGTGGATTAAACTGGTACCCTGGCATATACTCTGAATATCTCATATAAATGTTGTGGTGAATATCATCTGAAGTTTCTATTTCCACAACGCTTTCATCTATTTTTCTTATTATTGCATCAACCATAATTTAACCTTATTTTAACAAACAAAATATAGTAAAAAGGATAGCAAAGGTATGCTATCCTTCTTTTTTATGTATAATGCAATCTTAATCAAAATCGGCCTCCATCTTCTTTTTGGCTTCTTCAATTCTAAGTTTTTTAATTGCCAAAGTCAAGCCAACAAGTAGTTCAATACTCCGTTTAATCCGTTTTTCAGCTCTGAGTGATAAAAACCATTCGTACTCACCTGCAAAACTCATCCAACTTCTAATTTCAACACCATACTGAGGTGGGATGTACATTATTGAACATAAACATCTTAATGTTTTAAACTTATATTCGTCTTGGTTTTCAGCTTCATCATTACAATTTTTAAAAATACCTATCCTATACCAGCCATTTCGTTCTCTTGCATTTAAGTCCAAATAATAACCATTGGGCAGTTGTAACTTGTACCAAAGTTCAATCTTATTGAACCCATCAGTACCATTACTGAAATTCCACCGCAATCCCAATTCGTCACAAATCTTTTTAATTTTTTTCAAAGTAATCATTTGAAATCCTCCGCCAATGCAGCTTGTTTAAGTATTGAAATTCTTTCTTTGACTTTACACACAGTCATATCCATATGCTCTTTCAACTTCTCAAGAGTAAGTTCTTCAAATTCCAGTTTTGCACTCCTTTCCACATATTCAGTACAATCATTTTTCAAAATGGTTGCGTGACAAAGAATAAATGAAGACTGCACAAGAATATAACCACAAGCAAAATGTCCTGAAATTCTATACTGTACATTTGTCTGGTACATAGTGTTAGTAATCTTCTCTCTGAAATCAGTAGAATGAACTAAACAATCCAACACATCTTTACGCTCTAGCATATTCAAAGTCCTTTAACATTTCTTTTTCTTTCAGTTTGAACAACATATTTTTATACACAGTTCTTTGCTGTTTTAAAAAATCCATTACCTTTTTGGAAGTCATTTCCTTATCTAAGGTCATCTGTTTATCCAACTGTATTCGTATTTCACCATCTTTAAGAGTTTGATATTCGTCAATAGAATAAAAATCAATGGAGTTATTACAGTAGTTATAATACATCGGACCACAATTTGCTTGTTTATCCCAGCCCAAGTAACTCATAACAAAATTACTATGATACCCTAATGGTGTTGCCAAGTTGCACAACAAGCAATAATCCTTAAAAACTTTTCTAGTTACAAGCATCGGTTTCATTCTATTACCTTCTCAACTTCAGGTGGTGGAGGAAAACCATTTGGTGTAAAATCACATTCAATTCGCAGTTTGGCTTTTCTAATTTCTTCTTCCTTAATCTTCAAAGGATAATTGTTTACAAGTTCAATCGCTTGTTCCAAATTAACACGAGTTCTAAATGAAGCAAAGAAATGTATATCTTTGAACTTACACCAGCAAACATCATTTCTATAATCCATTTCATCTAAGAACTGATATGTACCAGTTTCAAGACAAATTTTTCCAATACAAAGTAAATTATCAACTTCACTAAATTCAGTTCCCATTGTTCGGTCAATATGGAAAGGAACTTTGTAGAAAAATCTATAAGTTCCTGTTGACTGATATGGATATGCTAAAGTCAAATTTAGTTCTCTTGCCAAGTCACTCAGAGTCTTTACATTCATAGAAGTCTCCATTCATAAAATATTTTCGTTCATAAATTTTTACTTTTTTGTATTGAATGATGTATTCTTCAAGATACTTTTCAAATGCTTCACAAGTCAATTTATCAATTCGTTTTACAAGGCCACTGCATTTAGTTTTAACACCTACATTTTTATCAAAAACATACTTCATAAAATATAATCTTACCATATTCTGATATTGAAATTCAACATCCATAATTACCCAGCTTGGGCAGTAAGTATAAACAATGGTTTTATGTCTATCTTCATAAGAGAACCCGTGTTTAGAACAGAGTTCTTTAATTTGTTGTTCTGTTATACATTCAGTGTTCAAAATCTTTCTCCAGTTCTTTAAGTTTGTCTTGATTTACAAAATTTTTATATTCCATCATTCGCTTGTTCAAAACTTCCATAATAGTATCAAAATCATCTAAATTATAATCCACACCCATCCAATCTGTGCTGTGTGAAGAAGTAACACGATAAACAGTATATTTTCCTTTATATCCATCAAAACAAGCAATCACAAAATTCTCGTTGTCAAATTCAAAGTATTCTTTATTTGGCAAAAACACTTTATGTTTCCTTGTAAGGAAACCAAGTTTCTTTGCCGCATCAGCTATGCGAAGCATCTTATTATATTGTTCAACCGTTATCTTCATTGAAATCCTTTTCAATTTCAAGTTTGCGTTCACTAACCAATATTTCTTTAAAATCCTTATTCGCTTGCTGATAACTTTCTATAATGGTGTTGTAAATTTTATCAAGCAATTCCTTAGTCAAATAATAACACTTATGATTAGACAGATAAGAATCTGTTACTTCGTGATTGAAAACTACTGCCTTATAAAAAACAATATCTTCAGCACCACGATAGCCACAACAGAGCTTAAAGTTGGCAATTCTACAAACAATTCCTTTAATTCCGTACAAAGTCATATTTTCAGACACAATCGCTTTGTTCTTGGATTTGATGTATTCAATTACTTCATTAAGTTCCATCTTGGAAATCTCCATTTAAGTCCATTATCTTTGCTTTTGTTCTAATTTCCTTTGTTAACTTGGATAGATTTTTGAATGCTTCATCAATTTCAGCATCATTCACCAACCACAAAGTAAAACAGTATTTTCCATTTTCTTCCTTGAGAACTTTCACACCCCAATCTTCTCTGAACATCACGAGAGCTGAGGTCCATTTAAAAAATTTAAAAGTGCTTTGACCCGGAAGATAAAATTCTCGTAAAGACCATTTGTTCACAAATTTACTTGGAATTTTATATGTTGGCAGACCAACTGCATTACACATATCAGTAATTTTAGAAAAGGGGTACATTTTCAAAATCTCCTTCGCTTGTGTTTAATTGTTCATCTTTTGCAAAATCATTTTCCATTTCTTTTTTGCGTTCATCAAGCTCATTAAACTTTTCCATCAATTTCTTCATATCACGAAAGAACAAATATTCTTCCACAGAAATATCTTTGATGAAATATGGGTGAGGCGCACTTGCACTTGTGAACTTAGTTTTAATATTCGTACAATAAGCATAAACTTTTAGAATTTGCCAATTCATTTTAGCATGTGCTTCCATAAGCACAATTTGGAACTCATTCGTAATTCCTTTTTCTTCAATATCTAAAAATTCTCTAAGCGTCAAAGTCCTTCTCCATTTGTTCCTTTCTACTCAGAACATAAAATCGCTTTTTGTGAATATTAACAAGTTTTTCTTTTTCTTCATTGTATTTCAAAACATCTTCCATAAGTCCATAAGCAACTAAATAATCATCAAAGTCTTCATC
>JAZSQZ010000010.1:0-2264 GCA_045538175.1 Clostridia bacterium | reverse complement strand
GAAAAGAAAACTATTGATACTTGGTGCGAAAAATGTAAAGATTGGTCTGTTGAAAAATATCAAAAGGAAACAGATGATTTTGCTTATAGAAAAGCAAAAAATAGATTTTTACAGGACCCTGATTTAACTGTTATCACAGATATTGACATAGCAAAAGCTGGTGGTGGAAAATCAGAACTTATAGATTATATTAGAGAAAATAAAGCTGTAGAAATAGCTTTGGGAGCATAAATGCTTGGTTTAACTATTGTTGGTTTTTTAGGTGCTATCTGTTTTGCTTTATGTGCAGCACCTCAAGTTTGGAAAGCATATAAAACGAAGTCAACTGGTGATATAAGTATGTTGTACATAATTCTGTCCATCGGTGGTAATGTGTTTTCAGGAATTTACATAGGTGGAACGAATTATTTAACTGGATACTGGCAAATTCCACAATACTTTAATTATTCCATAGCTTTGACTTTGATAATAGTCTTAATGTTTATGAAAATCAAATACGATAAGTTGAGTGACAAAAATGGAAAATAAAAAGAAATCATTCTGGGATAAAATAGACAAAGAAATGCTGGGTTATGATTTACTTATTATCGTTAGTGGATTGGGAAGTCTGGCAGGATTGCTATTTTTGTTCTTTCGTAAATAAAAATTTACATAATTTAAACTTAAAAACCATTGACAATTGTCAGTGGTTTTTCTATATTTCTATTAGAAATTGAAAATGAGGTTACTATGACAACATACACTTCCAAAGAACAACTCACCACTGCTATGAGAAACCAAATTACCGGTTCTGATGCCCAGGCTTTGAAGGCACTCAAACGCATTTATGAATTTCAGACCGCTCAGGAAAAGAGAATTGGTGATACCTGCGAATACAATGGTGTGGGCTTCAATGGTCACGATGCAAAGGTTCTCAGTGATATGGCTCAACTTTCCCTTCGTGGTGTTATGCTTTCGGAAAGGCAAATGCGACTCATCAAGGCACGAATTGGTAAATATGCTGGTCAACTTGTGAGCCTGTCTATCTCAAAGGGACTTATTAGAAAGGAAGGTAAAAACTATGTCTGGTAAATCTTCGTCTTCCGCCGGTATTGGAATTGGAACTATTATTGCTGTTCTCCTGAGTTGGGAAGCAAACCATTCTATTCTGTGGTGTATCATTCACGGAATTTTGGGCTGGTTCTATGTAATTTATTATTTACTTTGCAAGTGAGGTAACAATGCCTGTTGATAATTTTGAACAAATTAAATCTATCCTTGATTTTTCTAAGCCTGATATGTTCTATTGGGTTCAGCTTATGAGACGAGCCTCTGATGACCCGAAAGATGCAACCAGCGCGCTGTATCACGGCAATATGCACTCTCGTTCCTTGAAAAGTTACGATATTTACTCTGCCAAGGAATTTGAAAAGTTCAAGCCTGAAATGATTTCTCTCTGTGAAAAGGAAAATTGCAGAGCTTACATTCGTCTTAATCGCCGAAAAGACGGCGACGTCGCAAATGAAATGTATGACCACATTAGAATGTGTATGAAAAATGGTACATACAAGCGTCCATCTGCATTGCTGAGTTCTGCAAAGGGTAAGACCAATTCTGAACCAAAGGCAACGAAATCTTGGATTATAGATTGTGACGAAGCTGACCTTCCTAATCTTGATTTTATTCGTGAAACGATTGAAAATTGCAAGTCTGAATTTAAAAATAAGATTATGTATGTAATCAATACGAAACACGGTATTCATTTCATCACTCACCCATTCAATAAAAGACAGTACCAACTTGCTTTTGAAGAAAAGGGTATTGAATGTCCTAAAATCCACGAAGACAACCCGACTTTGATGTATGCACCCTGATTTTCACAATGACACTCTAAAAGCGATTGCACAAGCATCCGGTACACAATATGCGGAAGCTAAGCTTAGTTTTCCGATTGTATATTGGAGTGCAAATAACGAACAGTTCAATGCCGGTTATATGAATGTAACTTATACAAATGATTGTTTTCCTTGTGTAATGATTTATCCATTTATAATGAGTGATGGCACATCTGAACACTTCGTGCTTTCTGTTTTTGAAAATCGTGGTGTTAAAAAACAAGAAGAACTTATCCATTGGAGTAAGTTCGGCGAAATTGTAGATAAAATGCGTAATGGTGTTGAAACTTGTAAGTTGCTGATAAATAAAAAGAAGTTAGAAACTATTGATGGCGATTTTAAAGATGAAAGTAATTAAAAGTAATTATGATTTTAAAACAGATATATACA
>JAZSQZ010000088.1:0-1836 GCA_045538175.1 Clostridia bacterium | reverse complement strand
TCATAAATCGCTGGGCTTACTTTTTCAAAATCTATGTGTAAGAGTTTGTCTTTGTCAAAATAAATTGCACCATATTCTAAAAGAGTGTTGAACTCTATTAAATCTACGATTTTGTAAGTTTCGGTTGGGAATATTGGTTTTGAAGATAAAAGTAGGCGACGTGTTATCCAAGTGGTGTAAATTTCTTTTAGTTGGTGGTCGGTTATAATATTCTTTTTTACATATTCGGGCATAAAGGATATTGAGATGGCATCTGCTTTGTTTTCTTCTATGATTGATTTACAAATTCCTGGTGAATTTTGGTATTCGGAAGAAGGACCAAGAGAGTGTCCGTTTTCGTGTCCGATAACAAAAATGTGGTCTGCCTCAACGTTGTAGTATTGGTGGAAGTCTTTGTGCAAAAATGTGTCTAGCATTTTTTGGGTTCTTTTTGCATCATGGCTTTGACGAACTTGGCGGTGGTAAACGTTTCTTCTGCCGTTTCCTTGTTTTATTGATAATTTGTCGTTGTTAGGCAAGTTTTGGGCTATGGTTATGCCTCCTCTTGCTTCTGCATAATCTCCAGTTAGTGATATTAGGTCAACATCTACCATTGTTTGTTTTATTTGATTGTTTTCTGATATGTTTTGAGTATAAGTATCGCTGTATGGCATAAGGGAAGCTAGTTCTTTCATTGTATCTTTGAATTTTAGAAGTAAGGCGGTGCCTGTTTTGTTTGTTATGCCTACACGAGCGCCAAGTTTGTCTTTGGCTATTGGTTCTATGTTGTGTTTTTCTAATAATGATTTTAGCTCTTCGTTTTCTAGGACGGTTAGAGTTAGTTCATCATCATAGTTTTCTCGGCTGATGGTAAATTCTATAGGTTCGTCTTGTAACATTGCCCAATGTTTGTCTGCCAGTGCGTCAAATTCTTCGTTATTTTCTCTTAAAGCTTTGGCTTGGTAGATTAAAAAGTTTTTTAAGGTTTGGTTTGTGGCATATTTAGAAGCTTCTTCTAGTTCTTGGGCTATGAGAGAAAACTCGTCTTTGAAATAAGAAGTATAATCTATGGCTTTTAGTTCGTTGTTTTCTCTTATTACCATTGTGCGTGATGAAAGGATTTTTTTTATTTCATCTATTTTGTTGTTTTGGAACATTGTTATAAGGATTTGATGAAATTCCTCTTTTGTTAGGTCTTCTGGGTAGAAGTTTTTGCCACAAGGGGTGGTTAGGTTTTTAAAAATTGTTATTGGAGTTTCGTCTATACCATTTAGTCCTGAAACGCCATTTATGAAGTTGAATAATTTTAAGGATAATTCGGCTTGTTTATCGGTTTTGGCTTTTTCTTCAAGAGCTTTTTTTAAAGGGAGGTTATGAACGTTATCTTGAATTAGCGAAATATTGTTTATGACTTTGGCGGCGTTTACCAAATGGTTTAATATTTTTTTGTTGTTATCGCTTAATGAGGTATATTCTTCTTGTTGATTAGACATGAGAACAACGTCTGTTGTTTCGTTTTGTATCATATTTTCTAATTGTTCTATGGTGTAGTTTAGTTCGTAGTTATTGTATGTCATTGCAAAGGTATCTCCACTGTTTTGAATTGATAAAATTTCATAAGTTTGTTGGTGTATTTAGGGTTTATCCCTAATTTTTGTTTGATTGTTTGGAAAGGGCGAGAAGTTATTTCTTCTGGTAGAAGAAGAGCTTGTCTTTGTTCAAAAAGAAATAATAAGCCATTTGAAGGGGTAAAAGATTGTTCGTTTGTTTCTTCAAAAGAGGTTAGTAGGATTAGTTTTTGTATTTGTGATGATTTAGGGACTATTGAGATAATATCTGATATTTTTTTTGCAATAG
>JAZSQZ010000028.1:0-8621 GCA_045538175.1 Clostridia bacterium | reverse complement strand
TAAACGTTTGCTGTAACACTGATTCCACCCATACCACCTAAGGTCATAAATGTATAATTAAGTGCATCATCACCTGAATAGATTGCAAACTTATCACTAAGTGTTGCGCAAAGTTCGGTGATTTGGTCAATATTTCCACTTGCTTCTTTAATACCACAGATATAAGGGTTTTCTGCTAAAACCTTTGCTGTTTTAGGTTGAATATTGACACCTGTTCTTCCTGGTACATTGTAAACAATGATTGGGAACTTTAATTTCTCTGTTATATAGTTAAAGTGTGCAATTAAGCCGTTTTGAGTGCATTTGTTGTAATAAGGTGTAACAACAAGCAATGCATCTGCACCGTTTTCGATTGCAAATTTACTGTCCTCAACAACTTTTTGTGTGCTGTTTGCGCCTGTACCTACAATCATTTTTACTCTTTTATTTATAACTTTATTTGCAAACTTAATGATTTCGTGTTTTTCTTCAACAGTAAGTGTTGGTGGTTCGCCTGTGGTGCCTAAAATTAAGATTGCTGATGTGCCATTTTCAATTTGATAATTGATGATTTTTTCAAGTGCTTCAAAATCTACTTGATTATTTTTAAATGGTGTAACAAGTGCTACACAACTTCCCTTAAAAATTACATCGTTCATTACATTTTACCTTCTTTTTTGAATTCAAGAATTTTTTCTAAAATTTGAACTGCGTTTGTTGCTGCACCTTTTCTAATATTATCTGCAACAACCCACATATTGATACCACTATCAACTGAGAAATCTTTTCTTACTCTTCCTACAAAGATTTCGTCCTTACCTGTTGCTGTATATGGCATAGGATATACAAGATTTTTTACGTCATCTTGTAAAACAACACCTTCTGCATTTTTTAGAGTTTCTTTTACTTCTTCAATTGGTGCATCGTTAAAGAATTCTACGTTGATGCTTTCGCTATGACAATCAAAAACAGGAACTCTTGCTGTGGTTGCTGTAACTTTCATTTCTGGTTCGTGCAAGATTTTTCTTGTTTCGAAAATCATTTTTTGTTCTTCTTTAGTGTATCCTGTATCTAAAAAGTCATCGATATGTGGAAGGACATTTGAAAAGATTGGATATGGGAACTTTTTTGGAGCTTCGCCCTTAATACCATTTTCAAGATCTTGATAACCTTTTTGACCTGCACCTGATACTGCTTGATATGTAGAATAGATAATTCTTTTGATTTTGAATTTATCGTGAAGTGCTTTTACAGGTACGATTGCTTGAATTGTTGAACAATTTGGGTTTGCAATGATACCATTGTTCCATAAGATATCTTCTGGGTTTACTTCTGGAACAACAAGTGGAACATCATCATGTGTTCTAAAAGCACTTGAATTATCAATTACGATTGCACCATTTTTAGCAAAAATTGGTGCGAACTCAAGTGATATTGAACCACCTGCTGAAAAAAGTGCATAATCAATTTTGTATTTGTTTACATTTTCTTCTGTAAGTTCGATAACTTCATATTCTTTATCAAAAAGTTTAACTTTTGTTCCAGCACTTCTTGCTGAAGCAAAACAGTAAAAATTGTCTGCTTTTATATTTCTTTCTTGTAAAACTTGTACGAAAGTTCTTCCTACTTTTCCTGTAACACCAACTATTGCTATATTCATAATTATTCTCCTTAAAGGGTTTACCTTTATGTGTTATTTATTCAAATATGTTTAATTTTGTTAACATTATATTTTTTAATAAAAAAAACAAGCGCTCCGGCTTGTTTTTTTGTGCACATTTTTTTGCGCACGAAAATAGTTCACTCAAAGCCTAGAATGAACTATTTTGTTTCTTTTTCTTTTTTAGCAACAACTTCTTTGCCGTCGTAATATCCACAGTTACCGCAAACAGTATGTGGTTTTACGAGTTCTTTACAATGGCTGCACTCTACAAGTGTAGGTGCTGCTGCTTTCCAATTTGCCTTACGGCTATTTTTTCTTGCTTTACTTACCTTTGTCTTAGGAACTGCCATTTTAATTATCCCCCAATTTGTTTAATTTATTAAATGGATTATCTAATTGCTCTTCGCTCTCAATAATCGCTTCGCAATTGCAAACTTGATTGTTTAAATCTTTTCCACAATAAGGACATAATCCTTTGCAATCTTCCTTACACAAAACTCGTGTTGGAATATTTGATAGCAAGTTGTCCTCAACAGGTTTGGTTAGGTCGACACTAGATAAATTTAATGTATAATCTTCTTCACTCTTAAATTCTTGGTCAACAAACTTTTCATTTACATCAACTGTAAAGTCTCTTATAAATGCACAACCACAGTTGTCACAAACAACGTCAATATTAACAGTTGCTTGTGCTTCGGTTGTAAGTTCCCTATCGTCATAGACCATTGTACCTACCACTTTAGCATCTCCGTTGATTTTATAACCACGGTCAATAAGTAGGTCTTCACTAAGTGAAACATCAACATTAAATTCAACAGGTGTACCCTCTTGATTCTTAGCATTAACAATATTTAGCAACATAGCGATAATGATTATAACTAAATAAAACTATTTTGTCAATAAAATTTTCTATTTTGTAACGATTTCTTTTGTTTGTCTTGCAATTGACAATTCTTCGTTGGTTGGAATAATCCAAACTGCAACTTTTGAACCTGGCTTTGAAATACAGAAGTTTTCGCCACGAACGAAGTTTTTGTTTGCATCAAAGTCGAAATCTACGCCAAGGTAATCCATTTCCTTCATAATTTCTTCTCTAATATCATCTCTGTTTTCGCCTGTACCTGCTGAGAATGCGATTGCATCAACACCATTCATAACTGCTGCGTATGAACCAATATATTTTTTGATTCTGTAGCAAAGCATATCTGAAGCAAGTCTTGCTCTGTCGTTTCCTTCTGCGACTGCTTTTCTAATATCTCTAACGTCGTTACTTAGTTCACTAACACCAAGTAAACCACTTTCTTTATTTAATGCGTTTAATACTTGGTGGATATCTTTACCTGTTTTGTCCATAACATATTCGATAACAGCTGGGTCGATATCGCCTGAACGTGTACCCATAACAAGACCTTCAAGTGGAGTGAATCCCATTGATGTATCAACACATTTGCCATTTTTGACTGCACATAAACTTGCACCGTTTCCTACGTGGCAAGAAATGATTTTTAAGTCTTTAACATCTTTATTCATACAACGTGCTGTTTCTTTTGCGATAAACTCATGGCTTGTGCCGTGGAAACCATATTTTCTTACACGGTAATTTTCGTACCAAGAATATGGTGTTGCATACATATATGCATAGTCTGGCATTGTTGCGTGGAATGCTGTATCAAATACTGCAACGTTTTTACAGTGTGGCATAACCTTTTTGCAAGCTTCGATACCAAGAAGGTTTGCTGGCATATGAAGTGGGCCAAGTGGAACGTTTTCTTCCATATCTTTCCAAACTTCGTCGTTTACTAATACTGCTGTGCTATACTTCTCTGCACCGTGCAATACTCTGTGACCGATTGCTGAAATTTCTTCGAGTGATTTGATAACACCAACTTTTTCGTCGACAAGTGTTTTTAAAACTAATTCCATACCGTCAGCATGGTCTTTTAAAGGTTTTACAAATTCGGTTGCTGTGCCGTTTGCTTTGTGTGTAAGTTGTGAGCCTGCGCCACCGATTCTTTCGACTAAACCTTTTGCTAATAATTCTTCGTTGTCCATATCAATAAGTTGATATTTGATTGAACTACTTCCTGCGTTGATAACTAAAATCTTCATAATTCTTCTCCTTAAAATATTTTTATGCTTGTAAGCAAGTGATTGCTGTCATAACAATGATATCGTCTACTTTGCATCCACGTGATAAGTCGTTTGCTGGTTTTTTGAAACCTTGTGTAATAGGACCGAGTGCTTGTACTCTACCAAATCTTTCAATTAACTTATAACCGATGTTTCCTGCGTTTAAGTCTGGGAATACTAAAATATTTGCTTTGCCAGCAATTTTGCTGTTTGGTGCTTTTAGTTTTGCAACTTCTGGAACCAAAGCACAATCAAGTTGCATTTCGCCATCAATATCAAGGTCAGGTTGTTTTTTCTTAACGAGAGCAATTGCTTCTCTTACTTTTAAGATTGTTTCGTCTTTGTCGCCACCACTGCCAAAACTTGAGAAAGACAACATTGCAACCCTTGGTGTGATACCTGCAAGTTCTCTTGCTGTTTTTGCTGTTGTAATAACAATTTCTGAAAGTTCTTCAGCGTTAGGGTTGATATTTAAGCCACAATCTGCTGTAAACATTACACCGTTTTCGCCAAAGCCAAGTTTTTGTGTACCTACAAACATAAAGCATGATGAGATAGTTTTTGTATCTTTACCACCTTTAATAATTTGAAGTGCTGGTCTTAATGTATCAGATGTGCTTGTTTCTGCTCCACCAAGGTATCCATCTGCATAACCACATTCAACAAGCATTGCTGCATAGTAAATTGGATTTTTTACTGTTTCGTCTGCTTGTTCTTTTGTCATACCCTTTGCTTTTCTTGCTTCAAGTAAAGCATTTGATAATTCTTCAGTAAGTTCTGATGTTGCAGGATCAATTACTGTTGCACCTGCAAGTTTTTTATTTTGTGCAAAAGTTTCTGCTTTTCCGATTAAGATAACTTTGCATAGTTTTTTCTTCAATACAATTTCAACTGCCTTTTGCATTCTTTCGCTAAATTCTGCTTCTGGGAATACTACAGTTTTGTTTTTTGCTTTCGCATTTTTATAAAGTTCGTTCAAGTTAAACATATAAATTCCTTCTTTTTGTTTGTTTTATATTTTTAAAAGACATATAATAATATATACCAAAAAAAATAAAAAGTAAATGAAAATTATGAAGATATGTACAGTTATTTGTGAATTTAACCCATTACAAAATGGGCATAAACTTATTTTAGAAAAAGCAAGAGAACTTTCGTCTTGTGATTTTGTTTTATGCATTATGAGTGGAAATTTTACGCAAAGGGGCGACGAAGCGATTGTAGATAAATTTACTAGAGCTAAGATTGCTATTGGTTGTGGGGCCGATATGGTCGTGCATAATCCTACGGTGTTTTCAACTTCTTCTAGCGAAATTTTTGCTTTGTCTAATATTAAAATTGCAAACTCTTTTGAAAACATCACTCACCTATGTTTTGGCAGTGAATGTGGGGATATTAAACTTTTAAAAGATTGCGCAAACTTTTTTGCAAACGAGCCCAAGGAATATTCTCTACTTCTAAAAAAATACTTACAACTTGGAAATAGTTATAATCAAAGTAGAAACCTTGCCTTAGAAGAATATTCAAAACAAAATGAAAGCGTAAAACAATTCGTTACACTTTTAATGTCACCAAACAATATTTTAGCAGTCGAATATATAAAAGCATTGATTTTAACAAAGAGCAAAATTGAACCCATAACCATAAAAAGAGAAAACAATTTTAACTCAACAAAACTTTCAAACTTTGCTTCATCTACTGCAATAAGAAATGAATTGTATAACTCTAACGATATCAAAACTTGTAAAGATTTTATGCCGGAATATGCATATGCTGAACTTTGCAATTATTTTAAAACAAACGCTCTTCCATCAAAACAAACCCTAAGCGACTTATTGCTATACACCCTTAGGACAAAGCCTTTGTCACAAATAAAAGATACTTTCGATGTGTTAGAAGGTTTAGAAAACAGAATTAAAGATGTTGCAAAAAATTCTACAACAATTGAAGAGTATTTTAAAAATGTCGCAACAAAAAGATATCAACCTGCAAAGTTAAAACGAATTGCAACACACTTGCTTCTTAATATCAAAAAGGAAGATGTTATGTCAATTTATAATCTTGAAACACTTCCTTACATAAAAGTGCTTGCAACAAACAAAGTGATTTTATCAAAAAAGATAAAGTGCAAAACTCACCTTTTGGTTAGAAACGCTGATGCTAAAAACATTTTAGACACAGCAAAAAGGTTTATTGAAATTGAAGATAATGCTGAACAGATTTATAGTCTTTTAACACACAAAGCAAACACAATTCCATACTTATTACAAACTTGCATAGTACTATGAAAATAAAAAACACACCATTTAAGTGTGTTTTTTTTGCTTCAAACTATTTTTGTTCTGTGAAAAGAATATATGCTGTGAACAATCCTTCTTCTTCCCAGAAAGCAATACCGTATCTACTTTCTCCAGCATATTCCATTCCACCTACACCATCAGAGTAAGTGTCACCTTCTACATGTTCTGCTGTTCTATAGTGACCGATAGTTTTTAAATCTTCAGATTGAAGATAGCAACCTTTAAGTTCAGCATCTTCTCCAGCAAAATAGATGCTTGCTGTTCCGTCTTCGTTATAGAAAAACTCTTAAATTTATATCAAGATTGCATCATATTTTTTTAATCTAGCAATTTAATCATTTTAAACCCAAAATCTCTTTAATTTTTGGAAGCATTGCTTCGGCAACAAGTCTTCCGTTGTTGATTGAAGTCTTTATTTCTTCGGGTGTAAACTTAAATTGTGTGACTGTTGGTTGGTCGATTTTAAGATATATATCTCCCTTATCTTTTTTATACTTAACTTGATTTGCAATCATTGCGTTTGATGCGCTCATTATAACATCAATCACATTTCTAAGGTTGTTTTGTGGGGTGTAATAAGTACAAACGTCGCTTGCTATAACAACGTCTGCCCCCATTTCTCTTGCGTCTTCTACGGGCATATTGTCAGCAGAACCACCGTCAATCAAAACCATACCATTTTTCCTTACAGGTGCAAATATGCCTGGCACAGATATGCTTGCCCTTATTGCGTCAACAATATCACCAGAATTTATTGAAACTTTGTTAGATGTTTTTAAGTCACAAGCAACGGCACAGAACTTTGTTTTGCAATCTTCGATGTTAACATTTCCTATAATTGTCCTTAAAAGACGAATAACTTTATTACCTGTCAAAAGTCCTGGGTTTGCAATTAAAAACGGGTTTATATCCATAAAACTGCTTCTTTTAAATTTGTCGGTTATTTCAATCATCTTTTCAATTGAAACACCTGCAGCATACGCTCCACCTATAAGGGCACCCATTGATGTGCCTGTAATTACAGATACAGGAATTTTGTTTTCTTCTAACACTTGTAACACACCGATGTGAGCAAAACCATATGCTCCGCCACCACTTAGGGCAAGACCAACTTTTTTCATATTTATTGTCCTTTTTTCATAATTTATTTTAATGACTAATTACTTTCGTAAACATTATATCAAAGATTATCTAATTCCTACAATTATTTTATTGATAATTGTTGTAATTATTCTAAACCCCCAAAAATACATAAATGCCACTTTTAAGGGTTTTTCTGTTTGGGCTACGGTTGTAGCGCCGAGTCTTCTACCTTTCTTTTTTTTAACAAAAATGCTAATTGGGTTTAATTCCGTGCACAAAATGAGTAGTATTTTTGCTTATGGCACAAAAAAACTATATAATTGCCCTAATATATCGTCTTATATCTTTTTAATGAGCATAATATCTGGATATCCTGTAGGGGCAAAACTCATTTTAGAGTTTTATAAAAATAAAACAATTGATAATGGCGAAGCACATCGCCTTATTTCGTTTTGCTCGACTTCTGGACCTATGTTTATTATAGGTAGCGTTGGTGCAAGTTTGTTTTTAAATAGGACGGCAGGAATTATTATCTTTTTATCACACATTATATCTTCTCTACTTAACGGATTGATTTATAGAAGGTATAAATTTGTAGACAACAAAAACAAGACTTTTTCCCCTACGGTTTCCCCTATTTTACTAAACGAGTGCATGTATAACACCATAATTTCGGTTTTAACGGTCGGTGGCTTTATTTGCATATCTTTTACCCTTATTGAAATATTGCTCTCGTTAAACCTTTTATTACCTTTTGAATATGTTATAAATTTTATTTTAACTCCCCTAAACATTGTCCCCGGAAAAGAAATTGCTGAAGGTCTTATTGAAGTAACACGTGGTTGTGTTGACTTATCTACCCTAAATCTTTTACCTACATATTATATTCCTATTGTTACAGGCCTTGTTTCTTTTGGTGGACTTTCTATTCATTTACAATCTTTTACATTTTTGCAAGAGTGTAACATTAAGTATAGATACTTCCTTTTAACAAAAACAACACACCTTGTTTTAGGTGTGCTGGTTTCGTTTGTTTTTTGTTCTTTTATTTATTAAAGAATTCATAGAAGAGTTCGTTTACTTCTCTTAGGTTTTCTCTAATACTCTTTTCGCCCCTTGCGATTTCGTTTAAAGAATAAACAAGTGCTGACATAATTGGGAGATTTTTTAAGTTGCAAGCTTCTTCCATTGCCCTTAAAATCAATCTCATATTACCTCTTTTATATGCGTTTTTGATAAAGAGTGTTCTATCGTCAATTTCGTATACAAGGGTTTTTAATTCGTCAAAAAGTTCGTCCTTATTTACAGGGACTTTCCTTTCTTCTACTTCGTCATCATCGTCGTCATCTTCTTCATCGTCTTCATCTTCATTTAAGATGACTGTACTTTCTTTTACGTATACAGTGTTGCCGTTTGGAAGTTCGACTGTGCTTTCGTTTTGTTCAAAATATGTTGGATTCATATTT
>JAZSQZ010000112.1:0-5637 GCA_045538175.1 Clostridia bacterium | reverse complement strand
AAAGGAATATAACGATGAGAAATATTTTTCCAAAAAACAATTCAACAGACCTTTTAGGAAAGGATAGTGATATTGTAAAAAAGGAAGATTTGCTTCCAGTAGTAGAACAATTACAAAACGCTATCCAACAGTTGAACATTTTATCAGATGCTTTACAGCAATATAAAGATGATAATGAGACTTTCATTACTACAGAACAGTTGAATGCTGTAAACGCTGCAATTCAGATATTACAAGTAACATCTGCTAATCTTTCTAGCATTACAGCAGAAACATTGTCTGTATCAACTCAAGCTGAAATAAACAATCTTACAGCTGCTTTGGCTACAATAACTGATTTGACTGTAAATAATGTAATGGCTAGCTCTTTATCTACCGCTGTTGCAACAATTGGTGAAGCAACCATAAATGTATTATCAGCTGTTACTGCAACTATAGAAAACCTCAATCTTACTAATTTTTCAGCAACAAATGCTACTATAACAAACATTACTTCTACACAAGGTGACATTGATACTGTAAATGCAGAAACTGTAAATACAGATGATTTGAATGCTACTGGTGATGCTACTATTGCTGGAGATGTTACTGCTTCAGATGGTCATTTTGATGGTATAGATGCAGATGAAATTGCTACAGAAAACATTCATTGGTCTGGCACTACAACAATCATAAATGCAGAAAAGATTTATTTGCTAATTCCTCATTTTGAAAATGGCCAATACTATTTTCAGATAACAAAAAGTGGAGACCTTTGGCTTACTGTAGAGATATACAACTCAGTAGACAATTTCTTTGTTAGATGGTCACAAGCTGGTACAGGAATTATTCCTAAAATATATAAAGCAGGCTCTAATGAAAGTGCTCAATTGTGTTTTGAGATAAACAATCCTGAGCAAGATGCACTCAATATAAAATATGCTTCTGAATGTGCTACTGAAAATGTTGCTGGTCCTACTTCTTATACTACAAATCCAATTACACCTGTACAGACATACGATGTTAGTTATAAAGATGGCTCAAAGTTTTTCAAAAATGTAGACTTGGCACAACAAGGTTCTACATTTGGTACTTTACGTCAATTGACTACTAATGTTATATCAGCTGCAACAGATGATGTTTCTTATGATGCAACAGATGATGTTTCAATCATAGTTTATAAACCAAATCAGTCATTGAATACTACTGATGATGTTGAATTCAATGAAGTAACAACTACTTGGTTGGGTGTAAAAGAATTTGAGACTAAAAACTTTGTTGCAACTTCTATGGCAACTCTCAACACAATCGATTTGACTAAATATGATGATGGCTCATTGGTTGTAGTTCGTATCGGTTCAACTTCTGCCACACCTCAACCTTCAGGTGCTTATGTAAAACAAACCGAAAATGGAACCCCAGTATTATATAAACTTGTATCAGGTAAAAACTTACCTTCAACTGGAAGTAATACAAATAAACCTCTTATTTGGAGTGTAGTAGACCAGGCAATTACAGAAGCAACGGATCTTGAAATTACTGGAACAATAGATGTTGGCGGAGATGCTACGTTTGGTGGTGATGTTGATATTACTGGAGATATTTCTGCTGGAAACGCCACTTTCACTGGGGATACAACTATAATCGGAGATGTTATAGCAACCGGAAATATCTCTGGTGATTCTTTAGATGTTAGTGGAACTACAACAATCCACGGAGACTTATATGTAGATGGTGTTACTCATACTATCACAGAAGAACAGGTAAATACAACTGGTAATACTCTTACATTGAGACAAAATAATAATACTGCATTAGGAACTACTTATGCAGGTATTATTGTAAATAAATATAATGGAACAGATGATTTAGCCTTAGTTACAGATGGAACTGGAACCCTTCAAGTAGGAACTGGTATCGGAACAACAACTTCTTATGCAGATATTTATTGGGTTGAGGCTGCACAGAAATGGTATACTGATGCTAGTCATACAACAGAGGTAACGCCAGTAGGTAATTTGACCTCTTGGAGTAATGTTGAGATTTCAACTACAGAAAAACATTATACAAATGCTGTATTTACTCAAGTGAATTACACAAATCTAGAAGCAATTGCAACAAGAGACGCTACTACAAATTGGGCTAACGATAAGGAAATTGCTCTTTTTGATAAAACTTCTGAGATGCTAATTGGTATAAATACAGTTCCTACTGCTAATAATGATATTCTTCACGCAAAGGTAGACAGTCAGACAGGTGATGTTACTTATAGTTGGGAACAATTAGATGTTTCTCAATTAGCTGCTAGCATTTTAGCACAAGCTAAATTAGATGCTCATCCTGTCGGCAGTCTTTATTGGTCAGGAGACTCTACAGACCCTGGAACATTATTTGGAGGAACTTGGTCTCCTGTAAAAGATTGCTTTGTATGGGCCAAAGGCGACAATGACACAGCAAACGTAATTGGACAGAATACAATCGCCGGAGGTGCTAAGACTGTAACACTTCAGGAAGCAAACCTTCCAAGCCATAGACATAGCTTTACACCATCGGGAAGCATTAGTGGTGGTGCTTATAGGTTTACAGGTTCATCAGTAACAAGTGGACCAATGAGCGCAAATTCAACTGGTTCTGTTACATTTGAAGGTGGTATAGGATGGTCAACTGGTACAGCAACGGGAGCTATGTCGAAACGTTCTAAAACAGCAAACGGTCCAGGAGGTACTGTATCACAGAGCCTTGTAGACCAAATTTCTATCAACGTAGCTCATACTCATAGTGTAACTGCTGCTGGTACAATTTCTGTAACAACTAATCCAACATTTAGTGGAACCGCAGGAAATACAGGTAACACCGGAAGCGGAACAGCAGTAGATATAATGAATCCATATATCGTGAAGTATTGCTGGGAGCGTATAGCGTAAAAATAGGGAGAAAAAACAAAATGACAGTAAATGTAAAATTAGTAGGTAATCGTCGTGAGATTTTCACAACCGAAAGTTATATAATTGGGTCGATGAAAGACCTGCACCCAGATATTTTGGAAGTAACAGTCTACACAGATAACGGTAAAAAGCTTGCACATCTAAAGCGCCCACATCAAAGACACTATGAGAAATATGAATATAAACCATTATCACCAGAATTGGAAAAAGAATTAGTACACGAAATGAGGTAATAAAGATGGATAAAAGTACTTTTATTTATTTGCTTATTGAAACAGTCTTATTTCTCATACCGATAATTACTTTGGCTGTAAAGCTTGGAGGTGTATTGAAAGTGGTAAAAGGAGTAGAGAACTTTCCTGAATGGAAGGCTTCTATGGAGACTAAAGTAAAAGTTTTGGAGGAGAATGATAAAGTTCAGAATTCTGCTCTTACTGAAATGAATAAGACTTTAGTTGAAATCAACAGTAATGTCAAACTTTTACTTGAAGGAAAAATCCGAATTGACGGAGGAAAGTAAAAAATGACAATTAGAGAAATTGCAGATGACAATACATCAATATCTTCTACAAGATGGGCTTTCGCTTCTGTTATCAAATTTGATATAGTAGCAATTTCTTTGATATTATTGGCTTATATAGTAGGCCATTTTGTTGGCAAACCATTTGACAGTGGTTTAGTATCAGGCGCAGGTGTTTTATTAGGAATACTTACTGGTTTAGTTACTACTAGTAAATCACTTCAAGGTTGGGAACCAGAAAAAGATAAGGAAAGAACAAATGAGTAATTTTTTAGCAGAAACAAACTTAGCTATAACAAACTTTCAGATTGACAAAAAAGGTGAACTTACAGACTTGGAAATCAATGGAAAGAACATTGATTTATCGACAGAAGTAAAACTTCAAGATAATAAAGAAGTAGAAATATCTGCTGGGGAAGTTGAAATTACACCAGATACAGGTTATGACGCAATGAAGAAAGTAACTGCTTCTGTAAAGTTATATGCTTGGACAAATGATGAAGGCGCCGACCAAATTTGGGCTTATACTTTATCAGAAACACCAGCAGTTGGTGATACAGCAATTCAACCAGACTTAGGTTCTTTTGCATTAGATAATGACCCAATATCAGCTATTGGTGAAGATACAATTACTGCATTTTCTACTGAGTTTACAAGAGATAACACTAAAGATATAGAGTTCTAAATAGAGTAAGAATATGTGGTATATTTATGAGAATAAAAATGGATTTTACAAAAAGACTTATCGCTATCATTTTATTACTATCATTAGTATTCTCATCGCTTTACTGTTTGGAGCCTTATTCATCAAAAGCACAGTCAAATCTAACCAACTTGGAAGATATAATGACCAACTTACAGAACGATTATCTGAGTCAACAAATACTTGTACAAGACTTGCAGGAGAGCTTAGAGAGTGTTCAATCACAATTGACCAGTGCAGAGAAATCTGTGAGTCTTTTGACGGAATCTCTACAAGAAACATCCAAAATGTTAGAGACGCAGTCGAACTTATTGAAGAGTTACGAGAAGAAGTTGGAGAATTGGAAATTGCTCTCGGTTTGTGGGACAGTGATGGGTATTATGATTGGCTCGACAACTATGTATTTGATAATGAGGTAAAATAATGACTGGAACTTCGATGAATGTAATAACAAAAAACAATACTCAAAGTTATAATACCGCAGTTTCTGCCATAAATAAGCATCAAAAAGAAAATGTAGCTAAACTTGAGAATGCACTATCGTTGGCTAACAGTAATAATGATAGGTTGCAACAGTCATTGAATGAAGTAAATAAGAGCATAAATGATTTGAAAAAACAAATTTTCATAAATCAGTGCCTTATAAATAATTGGGAGCTTACAGCACCATACACATTCCCTATGGAGTTGTTGGCGTAAAAATCTAATAAAAATAAATAGGAGAAATAAAAATGGCAATGAGCCCAGAAGAATTAGAAAACACAGTTCTTGATTTGAAAGAGAAGATTGATACTATCCTTTCTACAGCTGATGAAGCAGAAAAGAAGTATAATCACGACAAAGGTGTATCAGAATTTACAGAAAGAAACAAAGAGTCTCTTGATAAATATACTGATACTTTGAAAAAATTGAATGGAGATGATTTTGACCTTTATTCAAGTGCTTATGATGAGTATAATGAATCATTTTCTGATATTGAAGAAGCTACTTATGTTGCTCAATTGGTTTCAGAAATTGATAACAAAATCAATAAGCTCAAAGAAGCTCTTGGCGAAGATGATGTTGAAATCCATTCAGATGCTGAAGGTGAAATTGAGGTAAATACTCACGACACTGAAATCGAAGCAAAGTCTGAAGAGTCTGCAGAAGTAGCTGAAGATGCTGCTAAAGAAGACGAGCCTGAGGAAGAGGAAGAAGCAGAAGAAGATTCTGACGTAGTTTTAGATGAAGAGGAAGCTGATTTTATCAAAGAATTGGAAGCTGAACTCCCTAAATATAAGAGAGACTAAAATATGGACCAGAAAACATATAATATTGTTGCAGCAATTGTAACAGGCATTATAGGTGTTGCATCTGCTATAGTTGCAAAATTCAATCCTCCTATGGAAGCAGCTATTGAAGCTTCACTCCCTGTATTAGAGGGTGCAATACTCACTATTTGTGGAAATTTCGTCGTTAGAGCAATTACAAAGAAGGAAAAATAATTATGG
>JAZSQZ010000091.1:0-49049 GCA_045538175.1 Clostridia bacterium | reverse complement strand
CAAAAATTTTAAGATAAATAAAGAAGGTTGGGAAAAAGCAATTAGACAATGCCTTACAAAATAAAAGGAGGTTTTTATGAAAACAGGATTTATTGAAAGTTTTGATAAAAGGAAAATTTGGCTTTACGTTTGGGATAACGTTAAAAAGCCTAAAGCCATTGTACAAATTTTTCACGGTATGGCAGAACACGCAGGCCGTTATGAAGAATTTGCAAAAATGTTAAACACAAAAGGATATATCGTTGTTGCCGACGACCACAGAGGCCACGGCAAAACTGCAGGCAGTGTTGAAAATATTGGAAAATATGACGGCTCTAATATTTTTTATGACACAATGCAAGACGAAATGTTTATCACAAAACTTATAACCGAAGAATACAAACTTCCTGTGTTTGTTTTTGGACACAGTTATGGTTCATTTATAGCACAAGGTTATATCGAACTAATTTCTCAACCTATAAGTGGCGTTATTCTTTGTGGTTCTGCCTGTATGAAAGATAGAATTGATATTTTCCTTGGCAGAAAAATTGCAAAAGCAACAATGAAACACAAAGGCCCTGATGCTCCTGCAAAACTTGTTGCAAAAATGAGTTTTGGGGCTTATGACAGAAAAGTTAAAAAAGGCAGTTGGTTAAACACTGATGAAGAAGAAGTAAAGAAGTATTACGCAGACGAATATTGTGGAAAAACTTTGAGTGCAAAATTCTATTACAACTTCTTTAAAGCACTTCCTAGAATTTACATAAAGAAAAATCTTAAGAAAATTCAAAAGAACTTACCTATCCTTATAATCTCAGGAAAACAAGACCCTGTTGGCGATATGGGTAAATCTGTAGCAAAATTATTTAAACTTTATAACCATCTAGAAATGGATGTAAGAATGCGCCTATATAACGACGCAAGACACGAAATCTTAAACGAACCTATAAAGAACGAAGTTTATAACAGTATTTTAACTTTCCTTGACGGATATATCGTAAAAGAATCTTTAGGCGAAAAAGAATTTGAAAGAGCCCTAAGGATTAGTGAAACTTGCAAAAAGAGAAAATGGAAACTCTATACTCAAAGGAAAATTGCAGAAAAAGTTACGACTGCAGAAGACAAACTTGAACTTTTAGGAAAGATTGAAAAGATTTTAAAAACAAAAGACGAAGAAGATTTCCTAAACAAACTTGAAGAATTATAAAATAAAAAACAGGTTTTATTAAAAAACCTGTTTATTTTTTTTGAAATATATATTATAATAAAAATGTAAAAAATATTTTAGGAATTTATTAACAATGAAAATCTTTTATCTTTTTATCCAGAGAAAATTAAAATTTAACTAAAACTAAATTTTATAAAAAACAAACTAATTAAGTTTAGTTTTGTTTTTGCTGGAGAAAAAAATGAAAAAAGATTTATTATATAATTTTGCTGAACTTGTTTTAACTGACAGCAAACTAAAAAAACTTATGAAACGTAAGGACTTTTTGTCTTACGAAAAACTAAAAAATAACAACGGCGAAATGTCTTTTGACTTGGCCGATAAAATAGCAACTTCAATAAAAAAATGGGCAATCTCTATGGGTGCAACACATTACACCCATTGGTTTTTCCCGCTCACAGGAAAATATGCTGAAAAACATATTAGTTTTTTAGAATACAACTCTAAGGGCGACTTTATCAAAAAGTTTAACGGGAACTGCTTAATAAAAGGCGAAACAGACGCTTCAAGTTTTCCAAGTGGTGGTGAAAGATTAACTTTTGAAGCAAGGGGCTATACCGTTTGGGACTACTCTAGCCCGGTGTTTATAAAAAAGGACGACAAGGGCAACAAGGTTTTATATATCCCAACTGCGTTTTGCACATATAATGGTGTTGCCGTTGACGAAAAGACACCACTTTTAAGGGCAACCGAATTTTTAAATAAAGAAGCAACTACTCTTCTTAACACACTCGGTTTTTTAGATGTAACGAGTGTTATTTGTCACGTCGGGTGCGAGCAAGAATATTTTTTGATTGACAAAGACTTGTTTAACAAAAGAAAAGATTTGGTTTTGACAGGGCGCACACTTTTGGGTGCAGACGCAATAAAAAGCCAAGAAATTTCTCATCACTACCTTGGACAAATAAAACCAAGTGTTAGCGAATTTATGCATGACCTAAACAAAGAACTTTGGGAACTTGGCATTATGGCAAAAATTCAACATAATGAAGTTGCCCCAACCCAACATGAAATTGTTGCAGTTTATTCACAAGTTAACATCGTTGCCGACCAAAACTCACTTTTGATGGAAGTTATGAATAAAGTTGCAGCAAAACACAACTTTAAAGTTTTATTCCACGAAAAGCCATATAAAGGCGTAAACGGAAGTGGAAAGCACAACAACTGGTCAATTTCGACAAACACGGGTATAAACTTGCTTGATAGTTCGAAAGTAAACGAACTTGTGTTTTTACTATTCTTTACAACAATTATTAGCGCTATCGACAATCATTATGATTTGCTTAAAATGTCAACATCTTCCCTTGGCAACGACTTGCGCCTTGGTGGTAGCGAAGCTCCACCTTCAATCATATCTGTTTTTATAGGCGACGATATGAGCGAAGTTTTAGACGAATTTGTTGCATCAAACAAACTTAGCAAAAAAACGAAGTCAAAACTCGACTTTAAAACTTCATCTGTACTAAAACCATACAAAGACAACTGTGACAGAAATCGCACAACGCCATTTGCTTATACCGGAAATAAGTTTGAATTTAGAATGGTTGGCTCTTCACAAAGTATTGCACTTAGCAACACTGTGCTTGCAACAATCGTAGGCGACGAACTAAAGAAAACAAACAAAAAGTTAAATACATATATAGAGAATAACAATATTGTTTTAAGCTCTAAAAAATCAAAACCAAAAAGCGAATTGAACGCCTTGCTTGAAAATGCTTTGAAAAGTATTATTGTTGAAAATATCACAAAACACTCTCGCATCATCTTCAACGGCAACAGTTACGATAAACTTTGGGAAAAGGAAGCACTAAAAAGGGGTCTTGTTGATTATAAGACAAGTATCGAGTGCTTTGATAGATTGCTTGAGAAAACAAATGTTGATTTGTTTGAAAACAATGGCATCTTAACTTCGACCGAACTTAAAGTAAGGTTTGACACTTGCCTTGAAAAATACATAAGCGAGTGTTTGACAGAAGCAAAAACTTTGCTTGATATTTCTCTAAAGCAAGTTTTACCAAATTTAGAAAACTTTTTGACAAATAAAATTGAAAACACAAACAAAGCAGAATCTTTTGGCATAAAAAACAACTCTGCAAAAGTTGAAATTAAAGAGTTGTCTTTAATGACAGAAAAATTTTTAGATAATGTAAAAATATTAAAAGAAAAAATCGATAAGGCACAAAAGATTAAGGACATAAAAGACAAAGCAAAATTTTGCCAAAACGACATTATAAATATTATGAACTCTGTACGCGATATATACGATAGTATCGAACCAAGTTTGCCTAAAAACTTTAAACCATTTCCAGACTATGATGACCTATTGTTTTTAGAAAATAATTAAAAATAAAAAGCAGGTTTTAAACCTGCTTTTTTAAATTAAAAAAATCAATACTTTTGCCTATAGTAAAAGGTCAAATCTTATGACCTTTTTGTCCAACCAGCATATAAGACAATATCGTATGCTGGTACAGTGTCACTATCGTAAAGTACTGATTTTTCTAAATCGATTGACTTGTTTATTTCGCAAAGTTTTACAAACCACCCCATAAAAACAAACCCTTCTTTTTGTGGTTCTGGGAAGTTTATTTTGTCGCCATAAAAGAGTTCGGTTGTGGTTGAATTTCTTGTTGTAGCGCAATTTCCGCCGTTTAAATCGAAGGTTACAAGATACTTACACTTTTCCCACTTGGCCCTAAGCGTTAGGCTGTTGCCGTTTGCAAGTTCTTGCACGGTTGAAGTTTGTTTATCCACACTTTCCCAACCTAAAAACTTGTGCCCTTCCTTTACAGGATTTTTTATGTCGTAAAAGTTTGACGCACAAGAATCAACAATTTTTAATTCTTCACCATCACTTAACACAACCGAATTGTAACTGAGTTTTGGAATTGTAGAAACACCACTTTCAAAAACCCCACCATCTAAACTAAAGTTAACAACATATGAATTTATGTTTACATCTTTAACCACAACTTCGGTGTTTTCGGTAATGTGATTAAGTGTACAAGTTAGAGTGTTTTGTTTTCTAATTGTAGGTAACTCTTCAAATCTTTTTTCTGTTTTTAGGTAGATGCTTGGATTTGAAAACTCATATCCTGAATTTAATTTTACATCAAAAGATATATCGCTATATTTTTCGATTGCAACAATATTTGTTAGACTTGTCAAAACTTGATTGTTGTATATTATGCTGTAACTGCCATCAGTTGGCAACGCAAACGAAGTTTTAAGTGCAGTTGTTTCCCAAACAGCATACAAAACTTTATCTCCATCAACAACTATGGTTTTAACAGGTGTGTCGGTCTTGTCTGACACCCAACCAACAAAGTTGTAGCCTTGTTTGTTTGGAAGTTCCGGACAAGTGACTTTTTGCCCAACGACATATTCTTGAGATAAAATTTCTGTGTTGTTGTCGACAAATTCTATCAAACAAGATTTGTGAAATATTGTATCTAAAAAGCATATGCCTAGCACAAAAGCGATGACGCATATACTTGAAATTATAATTTTAAACATTGTCTTTTTATTTTTCATTATGTCCCTTTTAAGTCGTAAAAAAATTAGAAAATTTTAAGCAAAAAACTTGCTTTGTCTAAAAACACAACTCGCTAAGAATACTACTTTTGACCCCCTGTGTCAAGTCAAAATTTTACATTTTTTGACAAAAAAAATTTATTGGTCAATTTGCACAAATTTTTATTTTTCCCTAGCAACAAAAAATCGCTATATCCCTTTATTTTTCTAAGATATAGCGATTGTTTTAAAAAACAAAAAAACCCACATAAAGTGGGTTTTTATTATGCAAAGTTTGTAAGATAAACAATACCTGCAACAAGTGCTGCAATTCCCAAAACAAGGAAGAAAATCTTCCAGAAAGACTTAGGTGCTTTGCCTGTAACTTGACCTGAGCAACCATTGACATAGCAGTAGTAATCTTTGTTTTTATATTTATAGTGGTTGACCCAAACAGGAAGATAAACATAGTTAAACTTGATGCTTCTAAAAGTTGTATCGCATTGGAAGTTTGAAATAGAATCATACTTTCTGTTAAGTGTGCTTCTAACATCTCTTTCGATTTCATCGCTAAGTTCAACTTTTGTTTTTACGGCGTTTGCTTGAAGGTCGTCTGTGTTTGCAAGACCAACCCAACCATATAAATATTCTGTACGATACATAACCATATTGTTAAGTTGGAAATTACCCATATCACGAAGAGTTGCACCGTTTACAGCAGGGTTTGCTGGGGATAGATAGTTTATGTGACTATCATCTCTAACTTTGCTAAATCTTTCGCTTGTTCTATGAGTGTTACCATTACTGTCACGGTATGAGTTGTGACCTGTACCAGAATATTTTGTTGTTGTTTCAAAATCGTAGTTATAAGCAGGAAGATAAACAGCAGAAATCTCTTTTGATTTTGCAAGTTTTCTTAAATTGTTTGGAGCAAACTTACGAGTTTTAAGCCAAGCAACAAAAGACTCAAGAGCTTTTTCCTTATTAAGTTTAAAAGGAACAAGACCATCTGGAACATAACTTACTTCGATTTTTTTATCAAGTTCTGGACTACCACAACTTGGGCAGTTTACGATATCTTGATCGTCAAAAACAGTGTGGTGTTTGCCACATCTTTGACATTGATATTGTGTTGCATCGTTAAGTTTTAAACTTGCAACACTTTCACTTGTAAAATTGTTTTTTGTGTTAAGGGCAACTTGGTCAGGGATATCCACAATTCCTTCACAGTGTGTGCACTTAAGTTCTCCTGAAATTGGGTCAAACTTTAACTCTGCACCACAACCCTTACACTTATTGTTTATAAGTTCACTCATAATATCTCCTAAAATAAAAACCGACAAAGGCAAATCCCTTGTCGGCAAAAAATTTCTTATTTAAGTTTCTTTCCACATTCTGGACAGAATTTAGTTGTTTCTTTAACTTCTGCACCACAATCTGGGCAAGTCTTTTTCTCTGCAACAAGTTTCTTTCCGCATTCGCAACAGAATTTTGATGTCTTTTTGTTTTTTGCACCACAATCTGGGCAGAATCTATCGCCTTCTGCAGCTTTTGGTTCTGCTTTTGCTGTGCTTGCTTTTACAGATTCTCTTACCATTTCGCCGATTGCCATACCAGCACCCATTTGTGTGCCAAGGCCAGCCATACCTGGGTTTTCAGCAGCCTTTCCGATAGCTTTTGCAGATTCGTATTTAACAAAAGTATCCATTTGGTCTTGAAGAACACCCATTGATGATCTTGTATCGATTGCCTTTTCGACAGCTTCAGGGAATGAGATATTTTCAACAACAAGGTTTGTAAGTTGAAGACCTAAAGCATTGAATGTGCTTTGAATTTGTTCGGTTGCCATCTTATTGAATTCCATAAGGTTGCAAGCAAGGTCAAGAGCACTGATTTTTGATTCAGCAATAGTATCAGAGATTGCTGAAACAAGGTTGCTTTTTAAGTAATTTGAAACTTCGTCTGATGTGAAAGTTGAATTTGTACCAAAAACTTCCTTTAAGAACAATGCAGCATCGTTAACTTTGAAAGCAAAGCTACCATAACCACGGATACGGATAGTACCAAAATCTTTATCTCTCATAGTGATAGGATTTGTTGTACCCCATTTTTGATTTGTGAATTGCTTTGTGTTTACAAAGAAAACATCAGCAGTGAAAGCTTTTTTATCTCTACCAAGAGATAAAAGTGAAGAAAGAATTGGAATGTTGTTTACGAGCAAAGTATGAATACCTGGTTCGAAAACGTCAGCAATTTTTCCTTTAACCATAAAGACAGCAACTTGAGATTCTCTAACAGTAAGTTTAGAGCCGATCATAATTTCTCTGCCGTCCATAGGATATTTATAGACCATAGTATTGCTACTTGGATCGGTCCAATCAATACTTTTTAAAAGTTGACTTTTAACAAAACTAAATAAACCCATTTTAAACTCCTTATCTTAAGATAACAGTTGTGCTGACAGCAGTAACTTCGTCGCCATCTGCAAGAACTATTTCTTCATTGTGTTTGTATTCTTTAACATAACCACTAACACGAATATTGAATTTGTCTTCGTCGTCGTGAGTACCTAAGATTGTGTATTTACCAGGTTTGATGTCACCGTCTTTACCAACCTTAACTGTTTTTCTTGGTTTTAAAACAATATCGCCTTGACCGAAAGAAACGTTCATGTTACCTTCTTCGTCAACAACTGTTTGGTCAATAGTGTATCTAACACCTTTCTTAACATTTACAGCATCGACTTCTCTTTCTTTCATGCCTTTAAGCAATTTTGTGTACTTTCTGTTGATAAATGCAAACATTACAAGAACCAAAACAAGTACAACACCAAGTATGATTGAAACAATTTCAAAAGTTCCCATTTTTCCTTCTCCTTTTTTTTAATTATGTTTTATCGTAGCACCACAACCAGAACACTTATCATTTTTTGCCTTATTGATTGTGCCGCAATAATCACATTTAACCCTTTTATTTTCTTGCTCCTGCATTTCCTTTTTAACTTTTAGAGCTTCGAGTTCTAATCTCTTTTTCTCTAACTCGCTATCAGGTTTGTCATCAAAATCTTCATCATCATCAACATCGTGATTGTTTTTTCGTTTTGACGGAAAGATGATTTCAGGAATTTCATCTGCAATTCTTTTACCCATCTTTGCAGCCCTTGTAACCGATGTAATGATTGTAGAAATAACTGCGATAACAATAATTACAGGAATAATGCTAAAAATCCATACAAAATCGAACATACTTATTCCTTTTAACAAAGATAATTATATGATAATTTTGTAAAAAAATCAAACATATACAACAATTTTTAATTATTTTGCAAGACCAACAACATTATTTATTGGCAAACTGAAGCAAATACCACTATCTTTGTTGTCCAAACTCATCTTTTCATAGATAATTTCCATCATTTGTTTCTTTTGTGCGCTGTCGACAACAATCAAAACAATTTCTCTTTCAGGTTGAAGTGCAACACCCAAAACTGTGCCTGAATCGTGGACACTTGTGCCTCTTCCTAAAATGATTGTACCACCTTTTGCGCCTGCTTCTCTTGTTGCTTGAATAACAACATCTGAGTGACCTCTTTTTACAACTGTAACAATAACTTCATATTTCTTTTCCATAATTTTCTCCCCCTTACATTATATAACCGATTGCTCTCATCATTTCGCTAGTTGCACTCTTTAGTGGAACTGTAAAAGCAATACCTGTTGCCTTTTCTTTAAACTTTAAAACTTCTTCGATTTTTTCTAAAATGTCTTTTGAATCTTTCATAGGAACAACCCCAAAGACAACATCTTTTTCTGTGACAGAAAATCCAAGCAAGTCTGCCATAGCACTGCTAGCAGTACCTGCCCCTTGAGAAATAACTTGCAAATCGATACGATAAGCGTTTAAAACTTTTGTAACTTCTTCACCCTTGCCGTGTTTCACGATTGCAACCATAAGTTCAACAACAGGTGGAAGTTTCTTTTCAGGTTTTTTACTCTTTTTAACAACTTTTTTTGTTGCAACCTTTTTTACAGGTTTTTCTTTTACAACCTTTTCTTTTACAATTTTTTGTTTAACTTTTTTCTTTTCTTCCATAACCTACTCCCAATCAAATTCTAAAATAACATTTTCTTTTGAAACCTCAGGTTCAACATAAGGTTGTTCCCAATCAAATTCGACAATATGATTTTTGAGATGTTTTCTTTCAACTTCGTATTTTTCCTTCTTCCAAAGGGTTATTCTATAAACAAAACCGATGGTTTGTATTGAAAGAATAGGGAAAGCTGCAATCAAAGCAACCGTACCAAAACCACCTGTTACACCACTTGCAAGACCACCAACAAACGGAAGTATGAAAGATACTGCCATAGGACCTGTTGCAACACCACCAGAGTCAAACGCTAACGAGTTAAAGGTTTTTGTATTGATAAATCCAAGAACTAAGTTTATGACATAAAGCGGAACAAGAACATACAACAAACAGAAATCCAAACTTGTTTGCAACATTGCAAAGATAACTGCACAAGATACACCAAGAACAATTGCTATCAAAACAACTTTTCCCTTGATTGCACCACCTGTTAGTTGTTCAACTTGTTTTTGTAGAATATGTACGGCAGGCTCAGCCATAGCAGAAACTGCACCAACAAACAATCCAAAAGGATATGCCACCCAACTAAAGTCTGAATTTGCGATTGCAGTGCCGATTCCACTTGCGACACTGTTATATACGCAGTTAACACTTGTCAAAAACAAAACCATACCGATATATGTAAAGATAATACCAACAATCATTTTATAAACTTTGATTTTTGGCAACTTTAAAATGGTAAATTGGAAAATTAAGAAAATTGCAACGATAGGTAAAATCATCAAAGCAACATCTTGAAATGATTTTAGGAGAACATCAACAAAGCCCATAGCGTGTGATGTTTCTGAACTTGCAAAAGGGAAAATCAAACCAACAAGCATTGTTGTAATAATAGGACCTACCGAGCAAAGTGAAATGATACCCATACTATCGTCTTCTTCACCGGTGTTACGTGCAGCATTTAGACCAACACCAAAAGACAAAATGAAAGGAACAGAAATTGCGCCGGTTGTAACAGAGCCTGTATCAAAACTAAGTGCTACAAGCATAGGGTCGTATGCATAAACAATGATTCCCATTATGATAAGCAAGCCCCAACTTATAGAAAGCAAAATTGAAAGTCTAATTTTATAAATAACTTTTAAAACTGCAAGACCCAAAAAAATTGCAACACCAAGAGATACAGCACCTATAAGCAACCACTTTTGCATTTGAGAGCCAGCAGAAACTTGTTCAGCAAGAACAGTAAGGTCAGGTTCGGAAAAAGTAATAATAAAACCAATACAAAAAGCAACAAAAATCATAAAAGCAAGTTTTTTCTTTTTGCTAAGTTCTGAACCAACACCTTCGCCAAGAGGCATCATAAAAGAATCGGCACCATTGTTAAATAGTGTGATACCGACAAGAAGACATAAAACACAACCAAAAAATAAAAAATAATTTACTTCAATACCAAGTAAAATTAAAGCGAGAAGACTGACTAAACTTATCGGCAAATTAGCAACGAGAGACTCCTTAAATTTTGAAAAAAATGCTTTTGCCATAATCAACCCCCTTCCATTTTTTTCATTGTACATTAGAAGTTTTGTGAATGCAATAAAAATTTTGATTTTTTTGAATTTTTTTTGATTTTTTGGTCATATTGCTATGTTTTAGGAAAATAAAGGGATATAGACACAAAAAAATTTTTAAATTTACCACATTTTAGTCGTCAATTTTACCCTTAAATTCTATATGAAAAAAGGCACGAAATTCGTGCCTTTGTTTTTTATTCTATATCGTTTTTCCAATTAGGGTCAACTTCAGGATATTTTGCTAAAATTTCTTTGAAAGTTTTTCTAATTTCTTTTACTTTTTCCATATCGTTTGCTTCAATTATTATAACAAGTTCTGGCAAGTTTGATGAAGCCCTGATAAGTCCCCAACCACCATCAAATTGAACCCTTGCACCATTTATGTCACAAACTTTTCCAGGATATCTTTCCTTCATTTCTGCAACAATTTTTTCAACAACACCATACTTTGTTTCGTCAGCACAATGTGTTTTGATTTCAGGAGATGTTACGTACTTTGGAAATTCGTCTAAAATTTCTGCCAAAGTTTCTTCGTGCCAAGATAAGAATTCGATAAGTTTTGCGCTTACAAAAACTGCGTCGTCAAATGAATAATAATCATCGCCACCAACAAATATGTGACCACTTCTTTCGCCTGCAAGTTCTGCATTAAGTTCGTGCATTTTTGCTTTGATGTATGAGTGACCTGTTTTCCACATAACAGGATTGCCACCATACTTTAAGATAACTTCTTCTAACGCCTTGCTACACTTAACATCGTAAATTATTGTTGCGCCTTTTTTCTTCTCTAAAAGTTGACGAGCAAGTACTGCTAAGATTATGTCGCTCCAAATGTTTTCGCCATTGTTGTCGACAACACCGATTCTGTCACCATCGCCATCAAGGAACAAACCAAGGTCTGCGTGAACATATGGGTGTTTTACCATTTCTATCATAGTTTTTCTTGAAGAAATTTCAGATGGATTTGGAAAGTATTTTGGATATGTAACATCTGGTTCTGGGTTTAGTTGGAATGTAATACAACCAAGTTTTTGGAAAACTTCGTTCATAAAGAGTCCTGCACCACCATTTGCGTTTTCTGTAACAACTCTAATTTGCTTTGGACCCATTTTGATTTTAGATACAACATTTTCAATGTATGCATCTCTTGTGTCTTTTTCTTCGTATGTGCCTTGTTTTTCTGCTTTTACTTCTTCGTCTAAGTAGTTAAAAACTTCGATAATATCGTGTGGCTCTAGGGTTTTTGAATATCCCTTTGCAAGTTTAAAACCGGACCAACCATTAGGGTTGTGACTTGCTGTAATCATACAAGCGCCTTCACATTTTAGATGATATTGTGTCCAATAAACAATAGGTGTAAGTGTTAAACCAATAAATATAACATCAATACCACATTCCCTTAAAGCCTTAATTGCAGCTTCTGCCAAACTTGGTGAGCAGTCTCTGTTGTCATAACCTACAACTGCTTTTGTAATATTTCTTTTTAAAAGATACTTTGCATATGCCTTGATAATTCTTTCAACATTTTTAGGGTTTAATTCGTCATCGTTGATTCTGCCCCTAATGTCATATTCTCTAAACATACTGTTAAATGCAACCGGATAGTTGTTTGCTTTCTTTTCCATAATAATCCCCTTTTAAAATTTTTATAATTATAATATAAAAAAATTTTTTTTCATAATAATATGCTAACAAAAATTTTTTTTGTGCAAAAATATTAGTAATTTTTAAGCAGAAAAATACAAAAAATAAAATTTTAAAATTTTTTAATTTTTTTTAAAATTTTTATTGACATTATTTTTAAGAAGTGATAATATATCACAGTATTCTTATGGGGGTATAGCTCAGTTTGGCTAGAGCGCCTGCCTTGCACGCAGGAGGTCGTCGGTTCGAGCCCGACTATCTCCACCAAATACACCTTATGACAGATGCTAGTCACAAAAACATAAATTTAATATAATGGAATGTAGCTCAGCTGGTTAGAGCACCACCCTGATAAGGTGGGGGTCGGTGGTTCGAGTCCACTCATTCCAACCAAAAATTCTACTCTAACTCGGGGTAGTTTTTTTATATCCTTTTTCCCCCCACACAAAACTTTGTTTTGTGTTATGTTACAAGCGTTTCCTATTATATAATGTCACAATGGCACACTATTTAATATCTCACATATAACTCAAAAAAGAAGGAAAAATGTTTTTCCTTCTTTTTATTTTTCTAGTCCCAATATATAATCTGTCGACACATTAAAAATTTCTGCCATAGCTATAACGGATTTTACATCTGGCAAGCTTTTATTTAACTCCCAAAGAGAAATCGTATCTTGGCTAATAAACAACAAAGAAGCTAATTGAGTTTGTGTCATATTGTTTTCATTTCTTAAACTTTTTATAATTTCACCAATTGTCATATTGTATATTATACGAAAGACGCTCGTAAAAAATTTGACTTACGAAAAATTCTCGTATATAATTTGCTTAGACCTTATAGCTGGAGGAAATACATAATGGGATTAAAAGCAGCAAAGTGTTCTCAATGTGGTGCAAATCTAGAAATAAAAGCACACAAAGATGCTATTTGTCCAAATTGTGGAACAAAATATATAGAAGAAAAAAGCGTTAATCAAAATATTACAAATATAGATAAGCAAGTAAATATAAATGTTGGAGAAAGCAGTCGATTTAATGAACAAAACCAATGCCAACTTATCTTAAGAGCACTCGAAAAAAGAGATTTTTATACAGCAAATGCAATATCCTTAGAAGTTTTAGCAAACAACCCTGAGAATTCACTTGCAAACATGGTCTACTCTTGTGATTTTCATTTTGAAGAAGAATATGATTATGACTACTCTGCCCCTTATTTCAATTTAAATTCATTAACAAATTACTTTTTAGAAAACATGGGAGAAGTAGACCTGGACTTTTGTTCCTTAGTTATATCCCTTATAAAAGAAGGCTATCCAAATTACAATGGACTAGAATTATGTTTGGAAACCATTTTTAAAAATGTAAATTTGTTAGATTGCAAGGACTATGAATTTATAGAGTTCTTCATGGAGGCAAAATCTTTTCATAAACCTCTTCATACTTTAGATATCCTACAAACAAAATTATCAAGTTACAGAGGGGCTGGCTTACTAACATTCCTCCTTACTGATAATGAATATATTGCTGCCGATGTAGATGAAGAACGCGACGAATTAAAAAGAATTGTAAAAGAACTAAAGCAATATATAAATTTTGTCTATAATATAATCTTAAATGAATATAAAGGCACCTCAAGAATATCGCAAGAAATTAAAGACCAAATTAGCGAAACAGATAAGCAACGAAAAAAACAAGAAAAATCTACACAAGGCTGTTATATTGCAACTTGTATTTATGGTTCCTATAACTGCCCTGAAGTTTGGGTCTTAAGAAGATATAGAGATTACAAACTCAATAAATCTTTTATAGGAAAGTTATTTATCAAAATATACTATAAATTTAGCCCTAGTGTCGTAAAAATATTTGGCAACAAAAAATGGTTTAGAAATTTTTGGAAGAATAAACTTGATAAAAAAGTCAACAAACTAAAATCACTTGGTTATTGCGACTTTCCATATAGCGATAAAAAGTTTTAAATAATAAATTTATTTACAAATATTACCACTCACTCGAGTGGTTTTATTTTTTTTGTTTGTGTTTGATTTAAAGATTTGTTTAAAAAGGTGCATAATATTATTAGGAGAAGTTATGGAGACGCCATCTTTTTATTCATTAGTTCGGGAGATTGTTGCAACTGATGAATTTAAGAAAATGAAAACTTATAAACATCATATACACAGCAATTTATACGAACACTCTTTGCGTGTTGCTTATCTTTGCTATAAACACCACATCAAACACAAAATGAAGATTGATATAAAAGAATTTGTGCAAGGAGCATTGCTTCACGATTACTACTTATACGACTTACACGGAGATGGTGAAAAACACAAAAGGCATTGGTTTTGCCACCCTAGAATTGCACTAAACAAGGCCCTTGAAAAATATCCAGACCTTACAAAAAAACAACAAGATATGATTTTAAGACATATGTTTCCACTAACCCCTATTCCACCTAAAACAAAAGAAGGTTGGCTTGTGTGTCATTATGATAAAGTTGCTGCCATAAGCGACAGATTTAGAAAAAGAAAAACAAAAAAGAAGGAAAAATAATTCCTTCTTTTTTTATCCTGCAATTGTTGTGTGGAAGGTTTTGTTTTCTATATCACCTTCGTATAAGATTGTATGACCTAAAAACAAATCGTCATCTTCAAAATAAATTGTAAGTTTTGTATCTCTTATCTCAATATCAAAACAGCCCTTGTCTATTCTTCTGTAAATTTCTTCAGCAGTTATTTCGTGGGTATCATCTTCGTCTTTCCATTCGTTTGCCATACCGACCATACTTTCAGCACAGTTTGACAAAACTGTATGATAAAAATTTTTAAAATCTTTTTCTATTTTCCTAAAAGTGTTTAACGATTTTGTTGCGTCTTTTGTGTTTCTTTCTGGATACAACAAGACTGTGGCTCTTTTGCCTTCTAATTTAACTTTACCAGCATACCACCCATATGTTCTGTCAAACTCAAAAAGATTTTCGCCATCTTCTATTTCAAGTGGGGTTGTTTCTTCCTTTATAATTTCATCAAAGACGGTGGTTTCCACTTTGCCATTTAGTTTCACGATACAATAAATATTTTTATCTTTTAACTTTTTAACGAGAAAGTTATACACCGAAAGTTTTTTGATATCTAAATATTTTAATGGTGTGGTGTTTTCTAAAAAGTAAAACAAGGACACTTCTTCTTTTTTTAACTTTCCTTCTCTATCAATGTATGCAAGGCACCTTACATAAGAAGAATAATATTCGTCTTTTGATGACTTTCCTGCACCACCTACGCTATGTCCTGTAAGAACTGTCATCTCAAAAAGTTCTTCTTCGCAGTTTTCCTTTAAATAGTTATCAACAAAATCAACAAAATTTTGTGAACTGTTTTTTAAATCTTCCATTTATATCTCCTAATAAAGAGTTTATCATAAAAATTATTCTTTGTTTAGCAATATGAAAAAATTTTTAATATTTACTTAATACAAAATTTTGCGTACCAAAAATAGGACAAGTCGCCTTTTATAATTAAAATGGAGATAAAATTATGGAAGAAGAAAAAAAGACGGTTGCTAGCTTTGTTAAAGAAATAGAAGATTATTGTAAGAAAAATGGGTTGCCTATCCCTAGGCGTGTTGAGGCCAAACCCATGGTAATTATCCCTTCAAAATCACTTGCCGAGAAATTAAAAAAACATCACGAGCGTCAAGCACAAATAAAAAAAGAGCAAGCACAACAATCTAATATGAATAAATAAATATATATATATTGTGGCAAATTGCATATTGAAAAATGGTGCCTTTTAGTTTAAACTAGTGGTATGGAAAATAAAGGTTTAGGAAGCATATTATTATTAAATCTTGTTATCAATACAAAAGGCTTATCTGGTCTTTATGATATGCTCGAAGAAGAAAGGGGCGAAACAACAATGTTTTCAACCTTAACTTCAAGAGATTTATATCCACGTCTTATGTCAGACATTGATTTTGACACTTTGAGTGAACCAGAAAAAACCAGGTTTTTGTTTTTAAGACCTGAGAAGGCACCTTTTGTTGACAAAAAAGAACTTCACGATTATGAAATGCAATTTTTTGCAAAGGAAGCACACAACCGTACAAGCACGGCACTTGGTGTTTCAAGAACAAATGTTGTGTTTTGCAATTTTAGCGAAAACAAAATGATGAACCCACTTGATTGGGTTTTATATGATAGCGTAAACGACAATATATATGTAAACTTAGATAAGGACTATAGCATTGCAAGGCCCACATACCTTATGGAAAATATAAATGCTGCAACAAGACATCACAGTATTTATCAAAACATATTTAGGGCAATGAAGGACCCTGATAGTTTAACCGATAGAGAATATTTCTTAGCGCTTTCAACTGCAGTAAAAGCATATGTTTATCAAGACTTAAGAGAAAACGACCCTGAAGCATACAGAATTCAACTTGCAGCAGATTATTCTACCCCTAGCAACATAGAAGAAGTTGTTTATGGATTTGCAAAAACAAGAGCAGACTATCAAGCAGCCGGACTTTATGGTGGAAAACTTAGAGATGATTTAAGACGAAATGAAGAAACATATTACGACTTTTTGGAAAACCAACTTTTGACAAATAGTTTGGTTAATATGGAAGATATTTTTGCATACTTTGTTCAGTCTCCCCTAAACCAAAGTTCAGACGGGCTTCTTGGTGGAATTTTAAGAACCTTAGAAAAACAATATACAGCAAGTTTTTATAATTCTCTTGGCGCAGATATGAGAGTAGGACAAACAATCTCTGATTACATCGATGAACTTGAAGAAGATATGTTTGAAAGATATGGCGTTGCCCCACCAACTGACGAAGAACTTGACGAACTTATGGGTGGCGAAGATTACGACAAAGAAGAACAACTTGAAGCCTTTAGGCAATATCAAAAAGAAATGGGTCTTATCCCAACAACCGATGATAACAACGGCAGCGAAGACCGTATGCCAGAATATAGAAAAATGGACGACGCCTTACCTAGAGAAGGCAAAATTGATATAGTCACAAAACTTCCTTTCCACGATTCAGCACAAAATCAAGGTGGCGACCCAGCACAATAAACAAAAAGAACAGCACACGCTGTTCTTTTTTATATCAATTTTGCAATTTGAGCACATATTACAAGTTGAACCATATTTGATAATTTCATTTTTAAACTATCATTTGTTATCACTCTACTTTTTAAATCAAAGTTTTCAACAAGGTTTAAAAGATATTCGTTTGTGTTTGCATTTGCAAGAGCTTCTTCAAGTTTAAAATTCCTTACACAATACTTATTCCCTTCTTTTCTTATCTCGACACTTGCTGACCTTGCAATGTCTGGATCAAAATAATATTTGCCAAAAACAAAGATAACTTTTGTATCTTCGGTATCTCCTGCACTTCTTATAAAACCTTCATAAAAACCAAAGAATGGTCCATAGTTTTTGATTTCTTTTAGTTTTTTACACATATCTTCATAACTGCTTGGAATTATGTTTTCTTCTCGCTTTGGATAGCCTGTTCTAAAAAACTTATTGATATTAGTGTAAAAAATTATAAATTCTAGCATTTTGTGTGCTTTTCGTAAAACAAGTCCTTCGTGATTTTCGTATACTGTTACTTTAAACTTATTTTCCTGCTTATCATAGGATATATCTTTATCTTTTAAAAACAATAAAAGTTTTTCTAAAGGCTCGCCATCATATCCGTTTTTTAAAGTAAAACAGCAAAATGGTTCTCCTTTTTCTAGTGAGAAACGAATATTTTTTCCATCGTCGTACTCTAGTGGAGTGATAAAAGTACACTTATTCTCTTCATCAATTACTTCACACTCTGCCTTGTCTATTATAAGTTGTCTTATTGTTTCGTAATTGTTTATTTTTGTGTGAAACTTGCCTATATTAGAAAAATCAAACTCGTTTATGTCTTTTGAAGTTAAAGCAATATAGTGTATTTTTTCTTCTAATACTTTTCCAAAATCTTTATCATCTAAATCTTTTTGAGAGATATAACACCTTACATCAAAATTTTTTGACTCTGTACAATCAGTAATTGACTTAAATTGATCTAAGTCCAAATCCTTTTTAAGTTGTTTTTTTGCCCTGCCTTTATCTGTAAAATAAAAATGGTTTCCTTCTTTTTTAAGATAAAACTTTAAAGGTTTTCTGTTTTCATCAAAAATATAAGTTGTATAGGATAAATCCTCTTCATTAAACTTATCCCCTGCAACTTGTTTTATTTTAATTTTTAATGCTTCAAAATCAATACTATTTATTGTTGGGGCTAAATAACTTTGGTGCTCTTCTTTGTCTGGCACAAGGTCGTTAAAAGTAAATCCGTCAAATAGTTTTACAAGATATTTCTTTTTACCATCAACAATTCTATAAAACAAATTTTCATCTTTATCAAATGCAAAGTCTGAGTAACTCTCTTTGCATTTTTTTATTATGTCTAAATACTCCTCGCCCTTAAACTCAACCTGACTTTCGTACTCTTCCCTATAATAATATCCCCTACTTAAAATAGGATACCCATATCGTATATGGTGCAAACCAAAAAACCATACACTGAAAATAAAACACATAAAATCACTTACAGCGTGCTTTATTTTTTCATCTTCAAAACTTTCAAACTTTTTTACAAAAGCATAGTCCTTTTGAATTACACCATACTTTTCCATTAAGTTTTTTATTGTTAATTTTGATTCAAACTTAGCCTCTTGATTAAAAAATGAGAAAGTATCCCCTAAATCTGTTAAACAAATTTCTCCATCAATTTCGGCAATCGCCATCATATTTCTTTCTTCATCATGGTCATAGTCAAGTTGATAAAGTATGTTGCTTAAAAGTTCCATATTGTCTAAGTAGTAATGCCTTTTTAAACAATCTTTACCATAAATACTTTTTAACTTTTCATACAATTCTTCTATAGTCATAAACTTTCCTTTATTTGTGTTTAGTTTATAATCTATAAATTTTTTTGTCAATTTATATATATTTCAAAACTAATATTCAAGACAAAAAAATGCAAAATTTAATACGTTTCAAAATCTTATTGTTTTTGAAAATTTTTACTATTTTTTTGTGAAATTTTCATATTTTTTGTGCAACTTGCACCGAAAACAACCCTAAAAGTGCCTTTTTAAAAAGCGACTTTACCAAAATTTACCTATAGTATCCCCCCTTTGCTTCTTGGGCGAAATTTGGGGCAAGTCACATTTTATAATAAAAAGGAGAAGAATATGTCTAAAAAGAAGATGTCGATAATTTATGTTTTAAAGATTTTAAAAACCTGCTCGTCTTACGACTACCCTATTTCGCAGTCACTTTTAACTAGGGCAATAAACCTAGCCGGAATTAAGTGCGACAGAAAGACTGTTGCAAGAGATATTGACTGCTTGATTAAGTGTGGATACAAGATAATAAAATACAAAGGGGGTGGATGTTACTTATACGACGAAAATGAGTTTTTAAACGAAGACATTGACACACTTGAATACATAACAAAAACTTCTGGCCTTGAAGAGTGTGAAAAAAACAAGCTCTTAAAAAAAATTAAAACCCTAAAAAAAGAAACCGGTATAACTTCCCCTAAAAAAGGAAGTGCTGCCTACTTTGAAAAGATAAAAGAATATCTAAACCAAAAAGAAGAAGTTTGTGACAACTTTGATGATTTTACAGAAGAAGATTTTTATTATTAAAGGAGAAAAACTTATGATAAAAGACTTATCACCAAAAGAACTTTTAAATTACCCACTTGAACTTATCGATTATGAAGACTTGCTTAAACTTGATTACAATTGGAAAAAAGAATACGCACAAAAACATAATTTCAAAAAAGATTTCGTTTTTGTGGCGACTGCTCTAAAAAGAGAGCGTGAACTTGAAAAGTTAGGTAATCTTAATTTTACATCTATTGCAACAATACAAAAAGAACTTAAGTGTGGTTTTGCAAGGGCTGGAAGATTGTATGACTTTATGATTAAAACCGGCGTTATTGACGGCAAAAATTATATGCCGGGTAAAAGGGCTATCTTAGACCTTACCATTTATAACGACATAATCAACAAAAGGGGGAATTAGGTTATGGGACTTGTTTTAGTTGATTTATTTTTAACCGTTTTTGTTTATTTAATCTTTCCTGTGCTTTATAGGGTTATAAACGGAAAAGTCCCTAAAAGTCACGGAAGAATTCTTGCCCTTATAAACTCCATTACTTGTGCGATAATATTCATAATCATTAGAGCTTTGATTTCTGGTGGTGAAGCTTCTGTTGGAAGTTTCGGCCCTGCTTTTCTTTACTACTTCATTGCAAAATCCATTTTGGTTGATAAAAACTTAAGCGAAGAAGATTATGAAAGAATACAAAGTGGCCAAAACTTAGACCCTTCAAAGATTAAAAGATGCCCAAAATGCAACTACCAAATTTTTGATGGAGATGAAAACTGTCAACTTTGTGGAAATCCCCTTGGAAAACAAAAAAATAAAAACCCAAACGAAGAAGGCCCAACAATCAAAAACAAAGAAGAAAACAAAAAAGAACTAGACGACTAGTTCTTTTTATTTGTTTTATGAGTAAGCGCCCTTAAACTGTTTAAGATTGCAAGAACAGTAACGCCAACGTCAGCAATAACCGCACTAAGCATACCTGTAACACCAAGAGACCCTAAAGTTAAAAATAACACTTTTACAACAAAAGAAAATATTATGTTTTGCCAAACAATTTTTCTTGTGTATTTTGAAATCTCTATCGCTTGTGGAATTTTTTCTGGATTGTCGTTTGAGATAACAACATCAGATGCTTCTATGCTTGCAGAGTTTCCTTTAAGACCCATACATAGACCGACTGTTGAGAGAGTTAGTGATGGTGCATCATTTAAGCCGTCGCCAACATAAGCAATCGAATTTTTTTCTTTATTGTTTTTTATCCACTCATACTTTTCTTGTGGCAACAAGTTTGAATAGGCTTCGTCTATTCCTACTTCTGTTGATACTTGGGTTACAGTTTTTCTGTTGTCCCCTGACAACATAACTGTTTTTATGCCTTGGGTTTTTAACCACTTGCAAGCAGTTTTTGAGTTTTCTTTGATTTGGTCTTCTAAGGTTATAGCACCTATTTTGTTTTCTTTTTCAAAAAGCTCAACAACGGTACCTTCTAAGTTTTTGTTCTTTTTGCCAACAAAATATGATTTTTTGTTATAGTCAAAATAGACACCTTCGCCGGCAACTTCTTTTACATTTTTAACTTCTTTTAACTCTTTTTTGTTTTCTTCAACAATTGCTTTTGCAAGTGGGTGCAACGAATATTGCTCGCCTAAACTTGCAAGATATAATACATCTTCTTTTGTATATTTTTTATCAAAACTTCCAATGTTTGTAATTTTAAAATCACCCGTTGTGATTGTACCTGTTTTGTCAAAAGCAACAAGTTTTACTTTTGCAAGGGCGTCTAAGTAATTTGAGCCTTTTATCAAAATACCATTTTTTGAAGCGTTTCCAAGCCCTGAAAAATAACTTAAAGGAACAGAAATTGCAAACGCACAAGGGCAAGAAACGACCAAGAAAATAAGCCCCCTATAGATTGCAGTTTGGACATCACCCAAAGTTATAAGAACAATGCTTCCAACCGTTATAGACAAAATTATGACGCCTAAAGTGTACCAGCGCATCACTTTTGAGATAAATGTTTCGGTTTTTGACTTTTTTGTGGCAGCTGTTTCGATAAGGTTTATAATCGTGTTAACAGTGCTATCATTATACTCTTTTGTTGCCCTTATTTTTAAGACACCATCAAGCACAACAGAGCCCGATAAAACTTCTTCACCCACCCCTACTGTTTGTGGCAAACTTTCGCCCGTTAAACTTTGTAGGTCAAGGGATACTCTACCTTCGATTACAACACCGTCAACAGAAACCCTTTCCCCTGGTCTTACAATAATAATATCGTCAACCTTTATTTCACTTGGGGAAACTTTGATTTCTTTTCCGTCACAAATTTTGTTTGCATATTCTGGTTTAAAATTTGTAAGCGCTTCGATTGATTTTTTTGATTTGTTAAGTGCAAGCCCTTCTAAGATTTTTCCTATTGAATATAGACCTATAACCATAAGTCCTTCAAAATGCTCTGAAACTGCAATTGCACCAAAAACAGAAATAGTGACAAGCAAGTTTTCATTTATTATACCTTTTATCAATAACTTAAAGGCCTTGATATATGTTTTATATCCCATAATTATCGCTGCAAAAATCAAAAGACACCAATACAAAACAGGTGGCATTAAAACCAGCAAACACAAAACGGATAACACAATTCCTATACTGAGCAAACACAAATCAATATATATTTGCTTGTTTGAAGTTTTGCTTGTTTTGTTTGCAATTATTTTTGCACCGGGTTCGATTTGCTTTGTAACTTCGATAATATCTTTTAGGGCTTTTTCTTCGTTATCGGTTGAAACTGATATGGTTGACTTTAAAAAGTCGATTTCGGCAGATTTTACAGAGTTTAGTTTGTTTATTTGTGCTTCAAGTTTTTTTGCGCAATTTGGACAGTTTAGCCCTTCGATTCTAATTTTCATTATGACACTCTCCTAAGTGAATTGCTGTTAGGGTAAAAATTGTTTTTACGTGCTCGTCTGATAAAACATAAAAAACTTCTTTTCCTTCTTTTCTGTTTTTAACAATATCCATTTCCCTTAAATACCTAAGTTGATGAGATACGGCAGATTTTGTCATATTCAAAAGTTTTGCAATATCACAAACACACAACTCGCCCACACTTAAGGCGTTTATTATCCTTATCCTTGTGCTATCGGATAAAGCCTTATAGAAATCTGCAATAAGCATAAGTTTATCATCGTCAAGTGACAACTTTTTTGCTCTTTTTATATTCTCTTTGTGAATTATACACAAATCACAAATGTCAGTTTTGTTTTCCAAAATACTCTCCTATAGTTGAACAGTTGCTCAACTGTTATTAGTATACTTTAATATATGTCTTAGTGTCAAATAATTATGTGAAATTTTTTTCATATTTTAAAACAAAAAAAGAACCAAAAACTTTTGGTTCTTTTGTGTTTATAAAAGGGGTGCAATAAGCCTAACAACTGCACATACAATTTTTTGTAGCAAGCTGTTTTTGATTGTGTTTTGTTCGATTTTTATACACTTTGTCAAAGTATCATCAATATCTTCCCTTAAAGACTTGACTGTTTGTCCACCGTAAAACCAAACGCCGTTTTCAAAGTGGTGTACCAAACTTCTATAGTCCATATTGATTGTACCGACCATTGCAACTTTATCGTCAACAAGATAGGTTTTAGCGTGCACAAAACCTGGTTTATACTCAAAAATCTTTACACCTGCTTCACGAAGTCTAGGATAGAAACTCCTTGTCATACCAAAGACAATTTTTTTGTCTGGAATATGTGGAGTTATAATATTTACATCAACACCCCTAAGAGCTGCGTTTTCTAGGGTTGTGCAAAGGTCGTTATCGATAATAAGATAAGGGGTTGTGATATAAACTGATTTTTTTGCACTTTCAATCATAGATTGAATTATGCTTTTGCCAACCCTTCTTTTGTACAACGGACTTGGACCATCGCCGAAAGGAATAAGATAGCCATTTTCCTTTATATCGCTAAAATTCTTAAAATATTTTTTAATATCTTGAATGGGTTGTTTTGCGTTTACTCCATAGTCAACAAGAAACAACATTAAAAGTTCTTTTGTTGCCTCGCCTTCAAGACGCACACCGACATCTTTCCAATGTCCATACTTTTTGAATTCATTGATATATTCATCGGCGATATTAACGCCGCCTGTATAACTTACAACACCATCAATAACAGTTATTTTTCTGTGACTACGGTTGTTGAATTCTCCGGTGATATCGCCTCTCATTTTTGCAAAAGGTACAGCGTCAATATTAAATTTCTTAAGTTGCTCACAATAGTTTCCAGGAAGTGTCAACATACAACCTATATCATCATAAACAACTTTAACTTCAACACCTTCGCTTGCTTTTTGTTTTAAGATATCTAAAATCGAGCCCCAAAACTTACCGTCTTCGACGATGAAGTATTCCATAAAGATATATTCTTTCGCGTTTTTCAAGTCTTCTAATAAACTTTTGTGCATATCTTCGCCAAGTGGAAAATATGTTTGCTTTGTGTTTTTAAAAACAAATGTATCACTAAGCTTGCACAAAAGTTTTGCTTGATTGTGGATTTGCTCGTCTTCTTGTTTTAATTCTTCAAAATTTTGTTTGTCGTCGTGCTCGTATCTATCAGCAAAGATTTCTTTAAGTTTTCTTATATACTTTTTTGATATCTTTCTTGTGTGAAACATAAGATACGACATAAAACCAACAATCGGTACAACCAAGACAAAAAACAACCAAGGCACTTTATACTCTGGGTTTTCGTCAGACGAAATAATTTTTATAACGCAAGCAACTTCTGTAATCCAAGCAAGGATATAAAAATATGGCACAAAGTAGCAAAGCGTAAAAACGATTGCGTTTATAACAAGGAACTCAAATATCGTCAAAAACCAAGCAACCATATACCTTAGGGGAATATGTTGAACATCTCTTTCAACGACTTTGTCGCCAACATTGTATCTTAAGACCTTTTTCATTTTAATCTCCTAGGATTATTATAAAACAAATCAAGGCGAAAGCACAAATACCTTCGCCTAAATTTAATTATTTATTGTTTCTGACTTCTTTTGCTTTTGCAATTCTTTCTTCAGCTTCTGCTTTTCTTTTTGTTGCTTCTTCGATTTGCTTCGCTTGTTCTTCTCTTACCTTTACTGTTCTCTCAGCTGGACTCATATGTGCATCGTCCCAAGACTTTTTATTAATTTCTTTTGCTCTATTTAAAGAATTTGCAAATCTGTTTTCTTCAAAGTTTGCTTTTGATTCTGCCTTTACAGCTTCTAAGTTTGCCTTGTCAACTTCGTGTTGTGCTTTTGCGTTTTCTTTCATATCTTCAAATGCACCTTTAAAGAAATCCTTTGTTTTTTCTAAAATATTTTTGTTCTTTTCTTCGCTCATAATTTTTCCCCTTTTAATTATTTTGTTTTAATAATTGATGATTATATATCTTAATCATTTTAAACCTTACGTATCTTTGAATAAAGCAGGGTAAAATATGTAAGATCATATTAACAATAAGTACAGGCACAGCATATATCAAACCTTTTGTTGATATAAAGAATAAAGCCGTAAAACTAAAAACAATTGATAAAACGTGCAAGTTTTCAGCAATACAAGTTTCTCTTAAAAATTTTGCAAGATATTCTATGCTTAAAGATAGAATATTTCTCTTAGGAAAACCACCTGTGCTTCCCATTTCGGGCACTTTATCTTTCCACTTTTTTATTTTTATTTTTTCGTAAAAAGAAATCTCTTTTTCCTGTACTTTAAAAAACTTTTGCCCAGCATTCCAACTTTTATTTGGCACAAACACCCTTAAAAACAGTGTCACAAGACCCAAAACAACCAGCACATAAGCATTTACAAACATAGGCCCAATTAGCGCTTCTTTTAGTGAAATAAACCCGGTAAAGACTGAAATTGGAATTGTGTAGCCATAGATAATTAACATACTTATTAGTATGACCGTAAAGTATAGCATAAATTCACCTATTCGTTCTCGTTTAAAAGTTTGCTACTAATATCTAAAATTTCTTGTGAATATTTTTGCTTACCCTTACTTATTAGTTTAGTGTAAATCGAATAGTTGAAAGATACCATCAAAACTCCGATAACACCAAATAGTACGCCAACCCACATAACGTTAAAAAGTTCGCCCATACAAACACTCATACCAAAACCCATAATTAAAATCCCGATAATTCCAAAAACATAAGAAAAGGTTTTTGCAGGTGCTTGAGCTTTTTTATCAAGTTGCTTTAGTTTTTCGTAATCGGTTATAACAGTTTGTTTTTCAGTGTATCTTGACTTGATTTTTTCAATCTTTTTGGTTTCGCTTTCGTTATACATAACTTCTCCTTTTTTGATTTTGTGAAGTCATTATATATAACTACGGTTAAAATTATCTAAATTTTTTGTAATTGTTTTATTTAAAAAATGTTAAAGTTTTGTAAAATTTAACAAGAAAAAAACAAAACTGCTAAATTTAGCAGTTTTGTTTTTAAAAACTAAGTTGTGAAAGTTCGTTTGCTCGCATTCCTTTTAGAATAATCCTATTATTTTCAATAATCATATAACTTCTGTCAGACCCTTCTTTTGGAAGTGGAAGTGAACCTGGGTTTGCAATAATCTTACCGTTTTTGTATTCGATAAAACCTTTGTGTGTGTGACCATAAATCATAATATCAAAATCGGTTTCAGGGAAATTATCAATATTATATTTATGTCCGTGGGTAAAGAAAATTGTCTTTCCGTTATGGACAAGGGTGTATGATTTTTTAAACTTGAAGTTTGAAATCATTTCGTCAACTTCAGCATCACAATTGCCTTTTATTACAATAAGTTTGCTTTTGATTGAGTTTAGATACTCGCAAACACCTTTAGGGTCATAATCTTGTGGAAGAGGGTTCCTAGGACCGTGATAATAAAGGTCACCTAATAAGATGATTTTGTTTGGATTTTCCTTTTCGATTAAAGATTTTAAAATGTTTGTATAATAAAGTGAACCGTGTATGTCTGAAGCGATTAAATATTTCATATCTAACTCCTATATTTAATTATACCATATATTGTTGTAAAATGAAACTATTTTTTGTTTGTTTATAATTTGTGAAAACCTAAAACTATGCTATAATAACTGAAATCGGGGGTTTTTATGGGAAAAATTGGCACCTTAAAAGAGTTTTTTGTAAAACACACAGACTCTTTTGTAAACTATGAAGTAAAAGACGGCAAACACGGTTTTAACCTTATATTTAAAAACAAGGCAAACGATTTGGTAAATATAAAGTCAAATTACGAAATTGAAATCGGTTTTGTTGAAACAAATGATAAGTTGTTTTTAAGCGACAATTTACAAGTTTTTATGAATAGCAAAAACCAAAAACTTTTAGAAGATAAAAAAGAGCGCATAAAAAATTACCTTTCAAGATACGGAATTGATGTTGATAAAAACTTCTTAATTTCAAAACAAACAACAGAAAAAGATTTTGTATGTGACACAATAAATTTTGTAAAAGCAATTTTAACAATAAACAAAATTAAAGATGTCCCACCTTTTGTTTTGGAAGACGAAAAAGCACTTGAAGCAAAAGAAGATTTGATAAAAACTTGGGTGTGGGAAAAGAAGTTGATTGTAAAAAAAGAAGGCGAAGTTTGTGACCTATACAACCTTGATAGACAACTTTTAAAAGAAAAAGGAATAAGGGGAAATCAACTTAAAGAATTTACACATAGACTTACTGTACACATTGTTTTCTTTAACTCTGAAAATAAAATGCTTATACAAAAAAGAGCATCAACAAAAAGAGTTTTTCCTGGCATTTGGGACGTGTCCGTTGCAGGTGGAGTTTTAGAAAACGAAACAAGTGCACAAGCAATGAAGCGTGAAATCGAAGAAGAAATCGGCATACCTTTTGATTTTGGACACTTCCGTCCAAGTCTTACAATAAATTTCCGTGGTGGCTTTGATGACTACTACTTAATAAAAGACTTTGATGTTGATATAAAAGATTTAAGAGCGCAAGTTGGTGAAGTTGACGAGTTTAAGTGGGCAACAAAAGAAGAAGTTTTAACTCTTATTGAAACAAACAACTTTACCCCATACGAAAAAGAATTTATATCTTCACTATTTGAACTTAAAAACATAAGAGGCGCACTAATTGAATACTAAAAAAAAGAGTATAGGTTTTTAAAACCTATGCTCTTTTTTATTTGCTTATGCAATTTTATATAGTAAGGAAATTGAAATTTGTAAGCTTTTACCAAAAAATTCATTAAGTTCTTCTTCATAACGACACATTGGTACTTCACAAGTGCTACCATCTTCTGCAGTTAATGTAACCATTACATCTGTAATTTCTGACAAATCTAATTCTACAAGACCAAAACCACCGATAGTACTGTATTGTATTATATTGGTACAATCTACTTCACCAACTTTTGTATTGTTGTCATAAAAAGAATATATCCTGCGAGTATTTTGTTGTTCTAGTTGAACGCTATAAGTTTTGAGTGGTGTAGTAAAGTTTGTATCTGTTGCTACATACTCAGTAACAGTAGTTGCATCTGCCGAAAAAGTATAACTAGGATATTGTGGAAGAACTTCTGGTAATGCATATTCTATTAGAGCAGCTTTAACTTTCTCTATGGTATCAAGATTTTGCTTATTTAATACTCTAGAAAAAACATCTGTTTCTATATACTCTTCAATAAACCCATCTAACGACATCTCTATTTGATATAGTTTTTCATTTTCAACATCATAATAACTGTTGGTGTATGAAAAATGTTCCCAATGAATATGTACATTGTCTACATCTGCAACAATTCTTTTCCCGGCAAGGTTAATGCCGTCATCATCGCTACAAGCAGATAACATAAAAATACAAGGAATAATAAAACATATTACCATAATAAAACTTAAAATCTTTTTCATAAGGGCTCCTAAAATATACTTGTTTAAATTTTTGATGTAAAGTTTGGAAATGGTTTGTTTAGATATTCACTATCCATAATGCCCATTTGTGTTTTCATAATTTTTCTCATTTTTACACTTGGGGCTAAGCAATACTTTTCAAATTCTTCTTTTATAACATCACTTGGTTTTTGCCAATGTGGGAAAAGAATTTTGATGTATGCTGAAATCATTCTCTTAACGGCCGTTACATCTCTTGTATCGGCTGACAATTCGTAATCTAAAATTTCGTCAACGAGTTTGCGATAAGTTATGTCTTCTCTCATCTCGTGAAGGATAGAACTAAAATATTCGCAGTTTAGTGCCCATACCCTTGCTTTTTTATTTTCGCTCATTCTAGGGACTTCCCAGCCTTCAATAAAGCCGTGGAAACGGTCTAAAAGGGCTGAATCGTGGAAAACTTGTGGAAGGTTTTGAAACATATCTTTATCCACATCCATCTCGCTTTGGTTGATGTTGCCAAGCAAGATTATACCAGAATCTCCTTTCCCCATTTTGTTGCCGACGGTGTATGTGCCACTTTCAAGGTAACCTTTCATAGCGCCACGCATCTCATCGATATCTGCAAACTTAATGGTTGAAACTTCATCAAGTGCTACAAAATCCCAACAAGAAACAAGGCCTTCTTGTTTTTTTGTCATATCATAAAAGAGTTTTGCCCTTGACATAACTCCACCATTTGAAAGCCAACCAAATTTGCTTATTTGAGAGAAAAGGTATGACTTTCCTGTACCTTTAGGAGCAAGTTCAATCATGTTTAATCTCTTTTCGGCATATGGTAGAAGACGTTTTATAATTGCAAGTTTTTCGCCTTCAGTTTCAAATGCGTCTGGGTTATAATCGATTGCACCAAGAACAATATTTATCCACTCATCAGTATCAAAATTTGCCCTTGCTTTTTTGTAATAGTCAAGGTCGATTGTGTATGGCATAAAGTTTTTAAACTCAACTAAAGAAATCTTGTTTTCTTCCTTTGTACCAACCTTAATTTTTTCGGTGTTAAGGGTGATAATCCCCCAAACAGGACCGTTGGTTGAAAGAATATAGTCCTTGCAATCTTCCCAAACATTAGGGGTAATGATGGTGTCTTTAAAATCAATACCAAGGTCGTTTATGGCAAACGAGACCAAATTCTTTTTAAGGTCAATATTGATTTCGATTTTTGCTAAGAACCTAACTTTTTCGCCAAGGTAAAGTTTGTTTAAGATTTGATTAACATTTTCTTTTCTTGGTAAAATTTCTTTAATTTTGCTTGCAACAAAATCGGTGTCGATTTCACCGTTTTCGTCAGCATACTTTCTTATAAACCAGTCACGAATAAATGAAGGAATACCAAGCACTGAAAATTGATCGTTTTTACAATCTTTTTTAACAATCATTCCTTCAAAAAATTGTTTTAACTTTTCCATAAAAAATCCTTAATTGTTTCTTTCGATAAAGTTTTGAACAATGCCACAAGGAATTGCAAAATTCATGCCTTCAGCATTTGTAATACCAGCAACAACTGAGCCGATAACTTCACCATTTTCATTAAACAATGGACCACCAGAGTTTCCAGCGTTTATTGCACAGTCTGTCATAATATAAGTTTTGCCATCGTGTAAAACCCTTGCTTTGTCACTTACAATTCCGGTTGTTATGCAAGTGCCTTGTCCTAGGGAGTTGCCAATTGCAAAAACTTTCATACCGTTTTTAACTGTCATTGAATCTGCAAATTTGACAGGCTTTGTGGTTAAAAACATTTCATTTATTTTTACAATTGCAAGGTCAACGCCGTCGCCATTTCCACCTTTGTTATCCCCCATTGCAACAACTGTTGCAGGATAACTTTTACCCATAAGTCTAACCATAATGTTGTTTACAGGCAAATAGTTGTTGTTTGGATTTGAAACAACGTGAGCGTTTGTAATAATTTTGCCATTTGTAGAAATTATGTAACCTGAGCCAGAACTTACAGCTCCACCACCAAGGTCACAGTAAAGTTCGACAGCGCTTGCAATGTTTGCTTCGAAAACATCTTCGCCACTGCTTGTGTGGTTTACAGGTGTAATAGCAACTTTTGGTGCATCTTCAACTTCTTTTGTGCTACCACAGCAGACACAGTTATACACCTTTACTCCACCTTCGTTTGATTTTAATTTTAATTCTCCACCACAATTATCACAAATCATAATCTTCTTCTTCCATACCTTTTATAACTTTTATTTTAAAGCTACCAGCGATACCGTCGGCTGTGATTTCAACAAGGTATTCACCTTCTTGAACTTTGATGTCGTCGATAATCCAATTTCTAATGTTTTGCTTGCAAACAAAGTTTTTTGAGCCAACTTTTGCATAAACTTTAGAATAATTACCATCAAGATAAAACTCTAATCTTAAAGGTTCGTTTGGCAATATTTTTAGAGTGTTGTTTTGTAAAACAATATCTAATTTTTTATCAAGAACAGGTGTTTGATTTTCTTGGTTTTTATTCTCGCTTGCTTTAGAGTTTTCCACATTTTCTGCGTCCTTTGTGGAAATATCAAGATTAAATTCTTTTGCAAACTTTTCAAGTTTTTCCAACTCTTCTTTTGTTGCCGATGGGCGAACTTTAGAAAATGCCTTTTTAAAGTCGTTAAAACAAACTTCTATCAAGCCACTGTTCTCGTCGTTTTCGCGTTTAATAATACTTTCTTTTAATGGTTCGATTTTTGCAGCGTCACAAATTTCACTGATGTCTGCACCACTTAGACCTTTGCTCATCTCAACCAAAGTTGAAATGTCCACATCGCTTGCAAGTGGAAGATTTTTAAGATTTTTCTCAAACAAAAATCTTCTTGCTTTTGCGTCCGGAAGTGGAACATAGATTTTTTCTGAAAACCTACCCGATCTCATTGCAGCACTATCAATGTCCCAAGGTCTGTTTGTTGCACCAAGTAACAAAATTTTTGATGTGTCACTTGAGAAACCATCAATTTGTTGCAAGAATTCGTTAACCCTTTTATCGTTATGAGCATCTTCGCCACGCTTTCCAAGCATTGTGTCGATTTCGTCGATAAAAATAATTGATAGGTCGTTGTTTCTTGCAGAGTTAAATAGAGCATTTATGTTTTGCTCACTTTCGCCGACATATTTGCTTATAATGTCAGAACCTTTTACAGCGTAAAAAGTTGCACCTACTTCACAAGCAATTGCCTTTGCAATCATGGTTTTACCTGTCCCCGGTGGGCCGTAAAGAAGAACACCACCACCCATTTTTTTGTTGTAAGCTGAGTAAATTTCTGGGTGTTTTAGTGGATAAATCATTCTAACTTTGATTGCTTCTTTAACATCATCAAGGCCTGCAATATCCGAAAAATGTATGTTTGGAATAGATGCTGACGCAAATTCTTTTGCACCTTCTTCCTTTTCCGTACTTGCCACATTTTTTGGTTTTTCTTTGCCTAGGCTGTCGGCAACGGCGATAAGGTGTTTTGCCTTATCAAATTTTACCTTTGCAACTTGTGGAGAACTAAGTTTTGCCATTTGCATCAATGCTTCGGCACTAAGCAAATAGTTCCTTTTTGCAAGGTCAAGTTTACCTTCACTTTGATATTTTTTTGCGTTGCTAAAATAAACATCATATTTTTGTGAAAGGTGATTTAATTCAATTCCGTCTTTCATAGTTTAATCCTGAATTTCATCGATTTTCTTTCTTAAATTTTCAAGTTCTTTATCAATATTTGCAAGGTCGTCAATCCCTTCGTTTTCTTGGCTTGACATTTCGTCAACAAGACTTGCAAAATCTTCATCGGAGATTGCTTCTTCATTGTTTGTGACTTCGGTGAATTTTTGCTCGCTTGTATCCATCATTGTGTCAAGTTGCTTTGATTGAGTTTCAACCCCTGTGATTGCTTTTTCGAACTGTTGTTGAACTTTCAAAAAGTCTTTATTGTTTGTAAGTTTAACCATCTCGCGACTTAAAATGCTGAGCCCTTTTAAGAACTCTTTTGTAAGAGATGCCATATCTTTCATTTGATTTGTTATTTCAAAGTTAAGGAGCATCTCTCTTGCTCTTTTTTGTTGCGAAACACTTGCCCTATACAAACTTAGTGCTAAGTTGTATTCAGCTGTTAAGCCGTTTTCTCTTGCAACCCTTGCTTTTTCAATTGCAGTTTTTTTCTTTTTTTCAAGTTCTTCAATTTGTTTATTTAAGTTGTTTAAAGTTTTCTTAATTGCAAGTTTTTGTTCTAGGTTTTTTTCTTGCTTTGATTTAAATAAACCCATCTAAATTACTCCTCTGTATCAGTTGCAGTTTCTTTTTTTGTTTCAGTTTCAGTTTCGGCAACTTCTGCTTCGTCTGCACCTGCTTCTAAAATTGCAAGCAACTCATCATCAGTTGAATTTACACCATAAATTCTTTCATTTTCGGTGTAAAGGTCTTTAACTTCATTAAATGTGTCGTCTGCATTTGTTAGGATATCTTCTGCCATAACTTTAGTGTTTAGAGCCTTGTTTAAAAACTTTGCAAGGCCTTGTTGATCGGCAAGCAAGTTTGATAAAGAAATCTTGCCCGTATTTGCATAAAAACTGTTGTCGTCAATGGCATTTTTGAGTTTGTTTAAAAGACGTGTATTGTATAGAAGATAAACAGCACGATTGATTGCTTCTGCTTTTTCTTCTTGAATATGTGCAATCTTTTTGACATAAAAAACTTTAAGGTCGTGAGTTTTCTCTGCTTTCCCTTTTTTCATAAGTTCGTCAATTTGCTTTGCCATATTTTCAATAGATTTTTCGATGTCGTTTTCTTGCTTTTCAAGTTCGCAAATAGCATCAACAACATCTTCTCTTTTTAAAGTTTTAAATTTGTCTTTTTTAAAAGGCCACATAGTTTGTTTCCCCTTTGTATTAGTTTATATTTGCTTTAGCATTTCTTTCAACAATAAGACCATCTTTAATATCGCTTGCAAGTTCGTTTGCAGTTTTGTAATCGCCTTTTTGTTTTGCTTTGCTAATTTCGATTTTAAGGTCGCCAAGTTTTGCTTCGATTTTTTTGTCTACTGCTAAAACATCTTCTTTTTGACTTGGATTGAAATAAGTAATTTTATCCTTAATAGACTTAAGTGCAGTGACTAACTCTTCGTTGTCTTGTCCAAGTGAAATTAAAACTTCAGCTGTTGCAGACATTGATGCAATTGTTTTTTTGTTGTCAATAATTTCTTCTGTTTTATTTTTCTTTTTAAAGAACCACATAATTTTTCCCCTTAAATTTAAAATTATTTCAGTTGAACTACGAAATTCGTAGTTCAACTTTGTTTTTATAATTTTGTACCACAACCACTGCAGAATTTTGCATCAGGTGCATTTGCTTTTTTGCATTTTGGGCATTCGCCTTGCTTTTTTGTTGCAACAGGTTTACCACAACCTGGGCAGAATTTGTCGCCTGGGTTTACAGCATGACCACATTCTGTGCAGAAAGTTGCGCCTGTTTTAGCGTTTCCACCTTTTGGTTCCCAACCGATAATCTTGCAAACTTCTAAATATTTATTGTAGTCTGCTTGTTCTAGTTGTTTTAAGACAAGTTCTCTTTCCCATTGTTTATCAGCAAGTCTTTCAAGCTCAGCAGCATATTCTTTTGCAGTTTTTTCTGCTTTTGCTTCTGCCTTTCTTGTTTCGAGTTCTTTTTCGATTTTGTTGATATATTCTTGTGGAATAAAGATTTTTGAAATTATAAATGAGAACATTGTAAGACCATATTCTTCTTCAAACATCTTTGAAAGAACAGGCATAATGTTTTTAGCAATAACTTGCTTCTTTTCTGATAAGTCATAGTAAGCAAGGTTTTCTTCTCTCATTGTTTTTGCAATCAATGGTTCGATTTCGCTCAAGATTTTACCTTGTAATCTTTCTTTAAGTTTGTCGATTGTGAAGTTTTTGTCAGCACCGACAAGAAGTTGATAGAACTTTCTTGGGTTTTGAATTTGAACTTCGAATTCACCATTTGCACCGACTTCGATTGTAAGGTCAGTTTGTGGGTCTTTTAAAACGAGTTTGTTGATTGTTCCCCAGAATACTTTAAGTTTTGCAGTTTTTGACATATATGTGACATCAACTCTTGAAACGTTTTTGTCCTTCTTGTCAAAAATAGGATACTTACCACCAGAAACGGTGTCCATAGTTTGACCATCTTTAATTAAGATAGCAGCGTGTGTTTCCTCAACAATAAGTTGAGCATTTTTGTCTAGGTCAGTGCAAGACTTTCTAACAAACAAGTCGTTGTTTGTGATGTCTAATTCGTCAAGACCAATAATAGTTTGTTTTTTTGCCATAATCTTTCTCCTTTTTAAAAAATTTTATCTTTACCACACTTAAAGGGGATATCCCTTCTAAGTGTGAGTTATGATTGTACTATGTTCTGTAGTTATATCCGTAAATACCGTTAGGTCCTTTACCGATATAATCATTGGTAAAACCAACTAATTCGCCCTCAATTTCTTCGCCAATGGTTGAGATGCCTTGAAGGTTTGCATATCCAACAAAGCGACCTAAATAAGCATCTGCTTTGAGGTCTCCAATTTGTGCACAGTTATCAAATGTAATATATCCGTATCTATTATATGTGTATTTGCTTGTTGATTCGCCTAAAATCCTTCCACAAATTCCACCAACTTCTTCAGAATTTTGAGCGTGTATTTCTACTTCGTTTCTAGCATTTTTAATTGTTCTGCTAACACCATCACCATATTCTAATGAACCAATAATTCCACCAACATGTTTAGAATATGTACCAGATGTGATTTTACCTGTGTTTTTAAGGTTTGTAAGTTCGCCTTCGTATTGCCACCAGAATCTACCAACGATGCCACCAATTTTTTCGCCAATTGACAATGTCATTGTGACTTCGCCTTCGTTTGTAGCATTCTTAATGCCACCATAGTTTTGAAGCCCAACAATACCACCAACATAACCTGTACCATTTGCTGTTACTTTTGAAGTTTCGGTTGACTCAACGTTTTCAAAGTTTGCCCATTCTGCTTTACCAGCAATTCCGCCAACATATTCTTTTGCAACAATTTCACCATTGTTTGTTAAGTTTTTAACAACCCTATCTTGACTTGTTATAATATATCCGAAAATACCACCAACTTCCTTTGCATTTTTCCCTTCAATGTTTCCATTGTTTTCAAGGTTTTTGATATCTGTTTTATCGCAGTCAGTTCCCATTGAACCACAAATTCCACCAATACAAACTCCGCTTTCGTTGTTTGCGTTTATAATTGTTGCATTGTTTGTTAGGTTTTCAAGAGTGCCTTGTGCTTTACCGACAATTCCACCAAGGTGTGAGTATCCTTCATTTTCGTTATAATAGTTATATGCTTTGATGGTTGTACCTTTTAAAGTTTCACAATTTATAAGGTATGGGTTTCTGTGACTGAATATTATGCCATTTGTTTCATATAGATTTGCACCAACAATGCCCCCAACCATTCTACTAGCACTGATATCCCCTTCAACTTTACAACCTTTTATTGTTGAATTGATTGCTCTTCCTACAACGCCACCAACATTAACACTGTGATTTGCAATAATTTCGCAATCAATTGTTATGTTGTCAAATATTGTGTTTACTGCATCCCCTGCAACAACACCAACATTTCCTATTTTATCAACAACTGAAATAGATGCGTTTTCAAATGTTAAATCAGAAATTTTTGCACCATCTAAGTATCCAAAGAAACCTACATTTGAGGTGTTGTCAAGCACTGTAAGTGTATAATTTTTGATTATCTTTCCATTACCATAGAATCTACCATCAAAATTTTCAAAGTGAATGTTTGGATAATCTTTTAGGTCTAAGTCTTCTGCAAGGTACAATCTTCCACCTTCTTTTTCGATTGCTTGCTTAAGATCCTCAACTGTACTTATAGGTGTAGCCATAAATGTTGGAGATATTATGTATAAGCAAACAACAAGGGCAATACCTGCGACTATCAAAAGTGCAGGGAGTACTTTTAGGAAACCCCTTAAGAACAATTTTGTTTTAAGCCCTTTGTTTTTGTTAATAACGCTTCTTGCGTTGCTATTTTTTGTATATGATGTGTTTTTTGATTTTTTGTTTTTCTTTCTAGGGTCTTTGCCGGCTTTTGCTTGCTTGTTTTTTATAATCAAGTATTTTTCAACTGCATCTTCGCCAACTTCACCTGCAGCATTGATTGCACTTTGGAATTCTGCAAAGTTTTTGACAGGTGTTTTGTGATAGATAACATCTTCGTCATCAACACACTTCATCTTACATTGCATAATGCCCCAATATGCTTTATGCTTAATATTGTTGTCACCTTCTTGGATTGCCATATTGAAATACTTAATGGCATCTTCGAAGTGATGTTGAGATTTTAATGCCCCACCGAACTCATAAAGCTTTTGTGCAAGTTTGTTTGTGTCTTTTTCGGAATACAATCCAACAAATTTATCAAACACAGCTGCAATAACTTTGTAATCCCAATTTCTAACTGTTTTTTCTTTTTTGCCTTTAGGTTTCTTCTCTTCACTATCTGTTGCAAGTGATTGGAAAGTTGTAAATTCTAGGAATTCTTTACTATCAAGTTTTTGCTCAGTTGTTACAAAATAATTTGCCCTACAACAAGCTTCTGTCATCACATCAATGTATGTTGCTCTTTCTTTTTCTGGAGTATAGGATAAAACTTCCTTAAATTCTTCAACTTGTTTGTCTTCAATAGACGGAACAATAAATCTAATTTCTTCTCCAGCAGCAACACCAATACTTGCAAGATATTTTTTCCATCTAATTTCGTTGTTGCCTTCGTCAACTTCTAAGATTTTATCATAAATCCAAATTACATCTTTAAATGTTCTTTGCAAACTGCTACCCAATCGTTTTGTATAATGACTTGCGATATCTTCTAGAGTTTCAATGTAACCATCTACATCGTTAGGGTCATAAAATTTTATAAAAGCATCAAGCAAAGGTTGAGCAAGCGAAGTTTTAATATAGTTTATGGCTCTCTTCATTATCTCTTTCTTGTCGCCATAATTCCAACTCATGATAGCTGTGTAAAAAATTGACTTATCTCTTGCACAAACCGTATCAAACATATGTGTAAGTTCTAAGAAAATTGTTTCAGTTGTGTCTTTATCAGCATTTTCGACACATCGGTTGAATTTTTCTAAAAACACATCTTTGTTAAAACCAAGTTTTGCAATATGTTCCAACTTTTGTTTTTTGACATCTGCATTAAACAAACAAGCAACTTTGTATTTTATAAGCTCCAATACATAATCAGCGATTGGCTCGAGTTTTGGATTGTCTTTTAAGTCACTAAACTCTTCCCAAGCATCTTTTAGGTTTAAGGTTTTTGCATTTAAGTTCATAAATGCATTTTTAAGTTGAACTTGGTCGCTTGTTTTAAACACTGCTTCTTTGTTTGCTGTAATCTTTCTTGTTTCAACAGCAGATTTGATTGTATTTGATTTTTTTGCTGATTTTACTTGACCAATTTCAACACGAGTAACATTGCTTCTGTTTAAGCCGATACAGTTTTTAACGCTTGCAAGAAGGTTTTGTTGGAAGTTAACATTGATTTCAAGTGCTTGATATCTTTTAAGTAAATCTGGTAACTTTCCAGCACTCATATCGCCACACATAATAGGGAGAAGTTTTTTAGATTCGTCAAACTCCATTTGTTTTACAAATCTTCTCCATTCGTTTTTAACCCAAGGTGCGTTTGCATGTTCTAATTTTGAACATACAACAAGCATAACCTTACTTGTGTTAAGTGCGTTAAAGATAATTGCTTCATACTCGTTTCCAGCAACATTTTGCAAAGTCTTTTCTGCAAAGAAAACTTTGTAACCTTGCTTTGTTAAAATTTCATAAATTTCTCTTGCGTGGACTGAGTCCTTTGTGTATGCTTCTTCGCCGTTTATAACTGCTTGTGTTTTTTTGTAGCAAATGAAGATATCGTATGGGCTTTCGCTTTTAGAAAGTTTTACAACTCTTTTTATAATTTCTTCAATTTGCTTTCCACTTTGTTCTAGGTCTTCCTTTTGAAAGCCTGTTGCAAGTTCGACTGCTTTTTGATAATTCTCGTCTTCAAAAACAGAAACAACAGAAGCTCTGTTACAAGTTGGTAAGAATTTATGTGTTTTTGGATCTTCCTGATGAGCGATACCATATTCACATAAAAACAATCCCCAATAACCTTCTGGATTGTTTGGGTCTTTTTTTACAACTTGCTCGAAAACTTCTGCTGCTTCGTCAAAGTCAAATTTATTTCTCAAAATATTTGCGTTGTTAAGCAAAGAAACAATCTCGCTAGAATTTGTTGTTTCGATATGCTTAACATATCCACAGTGGTCGCACTTATACTCGCCTTCTTTTACCTTTAAAAAAGTACCACCACAACACTCACAATCATAAATTAAATTTTGCTCTTCTTTAGGCATTTTATAACTCCTTATCGTTTGTGTAATATATGCTTATAATTATATATATTATAACTAATAATACTATTATTTCAAAGTGAAAAACAGTTTTTTTTAAGGCAGAAAAGCGACAAAATCATACATTTTAAATGTTTTTTAATGTATTGTTGTATAAACACAACTATTTTTCTTTATTTTAAAGGTTTGTAGCGGGTTTTAAGTCCCACAAAAAATAAGTTTTAGGGCACGCGTTTTTAGGGCAATTTTTGTTCGCCTTAAACACCAAAAATTTTTATAAAATTAGAGCAAATTTTTTAATAAAAAATTGCTTTTTTGGACCCCAATTTTGCTCTTTTTTTGATATTTTTATATAAAATTTTTACCTATTTTTTATAAAATTTCGCCCCAAAATCGTCAATAAAAACTAAAATTTTAAACAAAAAAACACCACAAAAAGTGGTGTTTTTTGATTATTTTACGATAACTTTTTTGAATAATTTTTTACCTTTGCTTACAACAAAATCTTCAAAATCTTGTGTTTTATAAACCTTATCAAAAGCAGTTTGTGTTTCACCATTTACTTTGATACCGTTTTGTGCGATAAGTCTTCTTGCTTCACCTTTACTGTTTGCAAGACCACCTAAAACTACAACTTCAGCCAAAGTTACGCCATTGTCAGTTGTTGCTTTTTCAAGTTCGACTTTTGGCATATTTTCAGCGTCACCCTTGCCTTCAAAAATTGCTTTTGCTGTTGCTTTTGCTTTGTCTGCTTCATCTTTTCCGTGTACAAGTTCGGTTAAAGAGTAAGCCAAAATTTCTTTCTTTTCGTTAATTCTTGTGTCGTCCCAAGTTTCCATCTCTTTGATTTTATCAAGTGAAATAAATGTCAACATTTTGATACATTTCATAACATCTTGGTCGTCGACATTTCTCCAATATTGATAAAACTCGTATGGACTTGTTTTGTTTGGGTCAAGCCAGACAGCACCTTTTGCTGGTTTGTCCATTTTTTTGCTTTCGCTGTTTAAAAGCAAGGTTATTGTCATAGCATATGCGTCTTTGCCTGTTTTCTTTCTTATAAGGTCGGTACCTGCAAGCATATTGCTCCATTGATCGTCGCCACCAAATTGCATATTGCAACCGTAATGTTCGTTAAGGTAGTAAAAGTCGTATGATTGCATAATCATATAGTTAAATTCAAAGAATGTTAAGCCTCTTTCCATTCTTTGTTTGTAGCACTCAGCTCTTAACATATTGTTGACTGAAAAACATGCACCAACTTCCCTTAACATATCAACGTACTTTAAGTCACAAAGCCAATCTGCATTATTGACAACCTGTGCCTTACCTTCACCAAATTCAATAAACTTACCAATTTGTTTCAAGAAGCAATCGCAGTTATGTTTGATACCTTCTTCGGTTAACATTTGACGCATATCGGTCCTACCACTTGGGTCGCCGATAAGCCCTGTACCACCACCAAGTAGTACTACAGGTTTGTTTCCTGCCATTTGCAATCTTTTCATAAGACACAATGCCATAAAGTGCCCGACATGTAGTGAATCGGCTGTTGGGTCAAAACCAATATAGAACTTTGCACCGCCGTTATTTATAAGGTCTTTAATTTCTTGTTCGTCTGTTACTTGGGCAATAAGTCCCCTTTCTTGTAACTCTTCAAAAATCTTCATGGTTCTCTCCTTTTATAGCACAATTCATTTTTCATTGTGTAATTTTTTTGTATTTTATAAATACAACGTATATAATACTCGCAAAAATCTATAAAGTCAAGTTATCGCCTACATTTTAGCGTTTTAAAATATTTTTGTTTGGTTTTTACATTGTAAAACTTTAAAATTTGTGATAATATTTTTATATGAACGAAAAACGTATTGAAAATTTAACACAAAGAATTAGGACTTTTGTCAAACTTGGTGGAGATATCTATGCAGATACTAAATCTCTTCCTTACTACGACACAATGAGATATGCAAAAAAAGAAATCGAAGCAGAAACCGGCGAAAAGGTTTCTATGGAATATGTGTATTCTCTTTGTGGAATTAAGTTTGATAGAGATTATCGTGCTTTTCAACTTTTGCAAGCAGATGTAAGCAAATACGCTGACGAGCACAACTGTGTTGATGTTATAAGGACAACTGCCCTAAGGGAACAAGACGGGGTTTACGATAGACTTAAAACCATGGCAAATAAGTATGGCGTTTCAACCTTTGACTTCCTTACTTTTATGACACCTTATCATTTTTCAAGTGGAAGGGTGCACGGCGATAGTATTTCTCGTCTTAAAGAAGATTTGCGTGACGCATACCCTACAAGAGACCTACAAGGTATTCGTTGGGATAGACCTGACTTGTATGAAAGAATGCGCTCTTTAAACAAATCTCTTCCGGAATCCCTTTCTATGCAAGACCTTGCAGGCTTTTTGGGATTTTATAACGAAAAATTTTCTCCAACAAAGCCAGAAGTTAGAATTGACGAAAACGAGATTTTGGAAAACCTTGCAGAAAATTTTCCAGACAAAGATGTATCAGGTATTACTTCGATTTCTCCAAGTGATTATCAAAAAATTGTAAGGCTTAGTTTTAAAAGCGATCAAACACCACAGCAATGGCTTGAAGACAGGGGTTATATATTCCCTACAGCAATTGATATGCCACGCCTTTCTACAACAAAAGTTGGACTTAATGATAGGCTTGCAGAAATTACTGATTTAAGAAACCAATATATGCAAGAGTATGATACAACAAATGCAGACAATATTGATATGTTCCATATAAACATACAAGTTATGCAAAGGGTTGTAAGTGAACTTGAAGAAAGACGCCTTCCACTGATCGAAGGCCTAGAGTTTGACACTCCAGAAGAATAAACAAAAAGAGCAACGATTGTTGCTCTTTTTTTTATCCTTTTGATTTTTGTAAAACAGTATAAAGTGGCTTAAAGTTTTCTTTCATAGTTTCAACATCATATTTTCTATCTTTAATTGATAAAACTTTATCGATAGCACCATCAAGGTCGCAAATATTTTCGATATACTCAATATAACCAAGATTTTTTATCCACTCAAAAGCGTATTTGATTTTGTGATTATAATTACCAAAAACAACGCAAGGAGTTTCTGTTATTGTTGCCAAAATCATACCGTGCAATCTGTCGGTTACAATCAACTCAGCAGTTGAGAACTTTTCAACAAAATCTCTTACAAACTTATCTCTCTTATCTGGTTCGTGCCACTCGTTTGTTGTATCGTAATAATTTATTTTTAAGTTTCTTTGCTTTAATTTTCTTAATATAAAATCGCTTTCTTCTTTATTTAATACGCCTTCTAAATCGCTTCTTGTTGCAAGCAAAATTCCGTTTCTTTCAAACTCTTTTTCTTTTTTCATAGCAAACACAACATCTGGGCATAGAAAAACTTTTTCACTTGGAATGAGTTGTTGCATGATTTCATATGACTTTTTATCCCTTGCAAAAACGAACAATTTGTCGTGACTTTGATAGACTTGCTTAAATGTTTCCATATCTTTTTCTTTGTTTCCATTATTATCACAAAAGAAGATAGATTGTGGAAAACTTATTATAAAATTATTCTTAAATGTATTGATGATTGACTGCCTTGTAAATTCTTCCTTTTCATACTGATTTCCCATATTGCCACCACCGATTATGGTAAGAACATCGTCATCTTTAATTTCGGTTTTCAAACTTTCGAACACTCTTTCAAATTCGTAACTTGTGACTTCTTTTATCTCAGCGTCTAAGAACACTTCTTTTATGAATTCCCTTTGCATAATACAAATGGCGTGGTCGCCAAGATTATAGTGTTCTGGTGTTCCAAATATATAAACTCTTCTTTTCATATTTTTAATATATCATTTGATAACAAAATTTGTCAAATGATGCACAAAGCAAACGCATATTGTTTGCTTTTTATTTTTTAAAATGGTATATTCTTACTAAACAAATACAAACACTAAAGGAGTGTTTTATGAACACAAAGAAATCTGTTTTTGTATACAATTGTTGCAAAAACAATAAAACAACCGATATTGTAAATGGAAGTTTTTTTAGGGCAAATGCCGATATCGTAAATATTGATTTTGAATGGGCAAATATTGACAATGTGCCAACAATCGTAAAAACTGCCTATGAAAACAAAAATGAAAAATTTGTTTGTGAATATTTAGGCCTTAAAAAAGTTTTTGATTTTGGTGGAATTTTTGTAACAAACGAAATTGAATTTTTAGAAAACTTCAATTCGCTTTTCGAATCAAATTGTTTCTTTTGCCTAGATTTTGACTGGAAGATTTCAGAAAAGATTTTTGGTGCTACAAAAGGTTGTTCTATCTTAAAAGAAGTGCTTGATACATATAGTGATAATAGCACAATTTATAAGGACCAATTTGCTGTTTCCCTAACCGAGAGAATTTGGGACATTGTAAAATATAACTATGGCACAACCGAAATTTTTTCACATTACACTTATAAAGATACTTATGAAGTATTTACATCATTTGAACTTCTTTTTGACGCTTACTACAAAAGAATATCTCAACTTGCAAACCATAAATTAGAAGAATCTGAAATATTATCCCTTGTAGCAAAGACAACAATACAAAAATTGCAAGAAGAAAACAATCATCTAAATCAAGAAATAGCAAACATAAAAAACAGCTTTTCTTGGAAGATAACAAAGCCTATTCGTTTTGCAAAAAGACTCCTAAAAAAGATTCTTAGGAGGGGTTAATGGAAAAAGATTTAGTTAGCATAATCCTTCCAATATACAATGTTGAAAAATACCTAGAAGAAGCAGTCAAAAGCGCAGTTTTTCAAACATACCCTAAAAAAGAAATTATATTAGTTGACGATGGCAGTCCCGATGGCTCACCAAAACTTTGTGATAATCTTGCAGAGAAATACAGCAATATCACCGTCGTACACAAGAAAAATGGTGGTTTGTCTGACGCTAGAAATGCAGGTATCAAAGTTGCCAATGGAGAGTTTTTGTATTTCTTTGATTCTGACGATGTTATTCACCCACAGATGATTGAATTTTTAGTAGAAGCAATAAAACACTCCGAGTGTGATTTTAGCGAATGTTGTTATTCAACAATTAAGGATTATTCTGAGGCATTTTTTGATATTCAAACCATGACTCCTGTTATTGAAGAAAACTTGTATGACTATTTTAAAAGTCTTGCACTTTGGCAATATAATGTCCCTATGGTTTGGACAAAACTTTTTAAGGCAGAAACCTTCAAAAAATTGAAGTTTGAAAAAGGCAAAATTCACGAAGACGAAATCCTTTTGACTTCTTTGTTAAAAACATTAAAAAGAGTTAACACAATTACAAATAGACTATATTTTTATCGCACAAGAGAAGGTAGCATTATGGCAAAGCCTTATTCTGAGAAAAAACTAATAGTCTATGATTGTTTTAAAGAAAGATATGATACCTTAAAAAAGAAAGACCCTTGCCTTGCAAAGAATCAGTTGATTTATACAATAAACACTTTCCTACTTGCTGTTAAAGAAATGAAAACAACAGATACAAAAGAGAGTGTTAAATTTATAAAAGAGATAACAAAGAAACTAAAATCACTTTATAAAGAAATGTTAAATTTAGAAATTGATTCGTTTTATATAAATCAAATAAAATTAGCTTTTGAAAACCCAAAAGACTTTTTTGAAAATTTTAATATTGATTTTAAACTATCAGAATTTTGTTTTAAATAAAAAGAGCAACTTAAAGTTGCTCTTTTTTAAATATCATAATCGAGTAAATCTTTATATGTTTGACCTTTTACGATAATTCTACTTTTGCCACCCTTTACCATAACTACAGGTGGGATTGGATTTTTGTTATAGTTACTTGCCATTGAGTGATTGTATGCACCTGTTGTTAAGATTGCAATAATGTCGCCTAGTTTGCACTTTTCAATTTTTGCATCTTCAATCAAAAGGTCGCCACTTTCACAACACTTTCCAGCAATTGTGACAGTTTCTTGTTCGCCATCTTCTTTCTTAACTTTTACTGCTGTATACTTTGCTTGATACAAACAATATCTTGGGTTTTCGTACATTCCACCATCGACAAAAAGATATTTCTTTACACCTTTAATATCTTTAATTGTACCAACTGAATAAAGTGTTATACCTGCTTCGCCAACAATGCTTCTACCAGGTTCGACCAAAAGTTTTGGATAATCAAGTTTGTATTTTTCGAGTTTTGCTTTTAATTCTTCTGCAATATCAATCAAATACTTTGCATAATCTTCTGGGGTCTTTTTGTCGTCTTCGTCGTTATACCAAGTTCCAAAACCACCACCAAGGTCAAGTTCGGTTACCTTAATGCCAAAAGTTGTTTTTAGTTTATTTACAAAATCAACAACCTTTCCTGTTGCAATCTTAAATGCTTCTGTGCCAAAAATTTGACTGCCGATGTGACAGTGAAGACCAACAAAGTTTAAAGTTTCTCTTGAAGCGATTTCTTTAATCAAGCTCATTGCTGTTTCAAAATCAACACCAAATTTGCTATCAATGTTTGCAGTTTGAATGTATTCGTGAGTGTGTGCTTCTACCCCCGGGTTTACTCTTACCAAAACATCAACACTTTCTCCACCAAATTCTTTTGTGATAACTCTGTCAAGTTTGTCAACTTCGTCAATGTTGTCTAAAACAAATTTGCAAACACCAGCCTCTAAGGCGATGCCAATTTCTTCTTCAGTTTTGTTGTTACCGTGAAAATATGCTCTGCTTAAGTCGTATCCTGCTGCCTTTGCTGTTAAAATTTCACCAGCAGAAACAACATCACACCCCATATCATACTTTGATATAATTCTATAAATTTCCTTACAACAAAATGCCTTTGAAGCATACAAAATCGTGCCATTAGGATAGTTTTCACTCATTGTTTTTGTAAAAGTTTCACACATCTTTTCAATGTATTCTTCGTCCATAACATATAAAGGTGTGCCATAAGTTTTTACTAAGTCCAAACAATCACAACCACCAATTTGTAAAATATTGTCTTCATTATAATTTAAAGTATCTCTTTCGTTCATAATTTTTCCTTTATAAATAAACGAGAATATTTTACCAAAATACAATATAGTTGTCAATTGTGTTGCCATTTTAAGATAAATTATCCACAATAAAATAACGCCTTGTTGATAATTGACTTTTTTCATTTTTATGTTATACTTTAAATAGGAAGTTGGGAGAAAAACGAATTTAGTTTCGGTGTCCCGTAATCACAACCAATGAAATTTTCTCGTGTTGTGTCTTTCTTTTTTTTTATTTATTTTATAAGTTTTACCCACAAATTTTGTCAGTTTTTGTGTTAAATTATAAATTTGTTATAAAAAACTATTGACAAAACTATAATTAAAGTATAAACTTATGTTCGTCATTTAAAATAAATGGCTCTATCGCGGGATGGAGCAGTTGGCAGCTCGTCGGGCTCATAACCCGAAGGTCGTGAGGTTCGAGTCCCACTCCCGCAACCAAATAAGGGCTATAAAAAAGATATAGCCACGAAAAGCCTTGATTTTTCAAGGCTTTTTTGTTTTTCTGTCCTTGGCTCGTATAGTCGCGAGAAAAAGATATTAACACTTACAGGATTTGAACTCCCCTAAATTGAATACTACTCACTTGTGCATAGGAAATCCCTATGCACTTTTTTGTTGAAAATTGTTGACATTTTCTTCCTTATATGACATCATAGTATCAAGATATTATGATATCAAAATGGAGGTAGGATTGTGAACAAATCAGCTATCCCGACAAAGCAAAAAATATCAATTCCCTTGCGACTACCACCCGAGCTTTATGAGCAAATGATGGAACTGGTACACGAAAGAAAAAAAGAAGAACGCGGATATAGCGTTAATCAATATTTGACCGAAATACTGACAAAAGATTTGGAGGAGAAAAAGCATGTCTGAACAAACCATTCAAAACGATTTGTTTTCTAATAATGTGACCATACTTGATAAGTATGAGTGTTTAAGTCTTGGAGCAACCACAATCGGTGATTTGATTGCGGGAAAAAGAATCATTTGCCGTAAGGTAAAAACTGCAATCAAGAATAAAGGCAAGAAGCCTGATGTTCTTATTGTGGATAGTTCGGGAAAAGTTATTGCTTATATCGAATGCAAGAAGCCCAATGAATTTGACACGGATAAAAAAGTCGAAGCCGCTATTAATCAGGAGATAGAGGTTGCAAAAGAGCTTGGAGTCAAAATATTTGTTGCGACTGATGGTTCGAAGTTCGTTTGGGTGAACGCTCTTACACGTCAGCCCATTCTTGATGAGCAAGGCAATAAAATTGTAGCTGTGATTAAACCTAAAACGGAGGAAAGAAAAATTGCAAAGCTGATTGATCGTTTAACTATAGATCTCTCTGCATCCAACAATCAGCTTCAATTAATAAAATATTCAGATCCTACAAATCTTGCAAAGAAAATTGGTGGATTACTCAAAAATATTAAGTTTACAACTCCAAAGGACAGCTTGTATACTTTTGTTGAATTGTTTTTGTTTAAATATTTGTCTGATATTAATATTCTTGGTTCTACAGAGAATTTCGATTATATATGGAATCTCTATAGCGAGGAAGGCAGAACTGAAGCGGAGGTTCTTTATAGATACATACACGAGCCGAGAGAAAAAATCAGCAAATTATTCCCCGAATCACCTGACAAGACATCTGTTATTAATGGCTTTGTATTCCACGCCGAAAAAGATTCGGATGGTAACTATATAAGCAACAATGCGGATGCAACTACCTTCCACGAGGTTATGAAGCTTTTTAAAGAGTATGAAGATACGGATGGAAAATTTATAGATATAAATAGAAATTTCAAATCTAAACTGTTTGAAACATTTACCAAGCAAGAAAAAACTAAAGAGAACGCAGGAAAATATTTCACCCCGCTAAAAATAGTTAAGGGAATGGTGGATATGGTGGATATTAAGGAGGGGGATGAAATATGCGATCCCGCTTGTGGCGTGGGAAAGTTCCTGCTTGAAGCTGCTCTGAAAATTGATGAACCATTTACTTTCGAAAACGGTCATGTTGTGAAAAAGATAAAATTGTACGGTTATGAGAAAGAAATGGATGAAAAAGGCTCGACAAGCGGGTATGATTTGACTACCATTCTTGCAAAAGCCAACACAATGATTTACTTTTCATCATTGTTCAAAGACAATAATACGCTCGCAAAAATTAAAACGATCTCTCAAGAACTTCTAAACGAAACCTATCATTCAAGTAAAAATATTTTGGGAACTTTGGAGAGGACGGAAGGAAAACAGTATGATATAATCCTTGCAAATCCTCCATATTATCAGAGTGCCTTGATTTCAAAATCCGCCAAAGATACCGGCTTTTATACTGAGAAAGGATTAGGTGTAGAAGGATTATTCCTTGAATGGATTGTTAAATCTCTAAAGCCAAATGGAGTTGCTAATGTTGTTTTACCAGATGGTATTTTCACTAATGTTGGCAATAAACGTCTGCATGATTTTATAATAACAAACTGTTATATTGAAGCTATTGTATCGTTGCCTATAAATACCTTTTTCAACACACCAAAGAAAACATATATTATGACTTTGAGAAAGAAGCGTGATATATCTAAAAAACAAGATTATCCTATATTTGCTTATTATTGTGCTTCTATTGGAGAAACACTTGATGTCTATCGATTTGATAGTGATGACAACGACTTCCAAACGGCGGTCAACAAGTATAATCTGTTCCGTAGTTGCAAGGATAAAAACAAAATTGATGATTATCTAAAACCGATCTTCGAGGATGATTTGAAGTTGAAACTATTCTCTGTAGATTCATTTGCGGAACATTCTGCATGGGATATTGAAAAACGATGGACAGATGAAGAAAAAGTTAAGATGGGCGTGAAAAAAGCCGACGTTATTATGAATCTTGATGAGTTTA
>JAZSQZ010000064.1:0-3224 GCA_045538175.1 Clostridia bacterium | reverse complement strand
CCTTGAAAAGGTTGCTGAAAGTACTGGTACTACATTAATCTTAGTTAGAAATCATTATCCTATTCTTTATTACTGCAGCAACTCAGAAGTATTTGAAAATGAAGCTGAAACAGGTAATTGGAAACACGCTTATCCGAGTGTGCTTTTAGCCCCTGATGCTTACAACGATAAACTTCACTTTATAATTTCATACGAAAAAGAACATAACGAAACAAGTCATCTTGAATATGCTGGTGATAAAGCATTAGAAGATGTTATTAAAACTTTTAGAACAGGTATTTTAAAAGTGAAAAATTACCAAGTTGCTAGTATGAAACGAGATATTGAAAAGGATTTTTGTGAGGTAGAAAATGGATAGAACAGAAATTGCAGATAAACTTTATGACATAGCTTCCGAAGTGGAAGATTTGATGTGTAAAGTTGAAAGGGACAATACAGAACTAGATGAACCTGCAGCTTCACTAGAAGAATGGAAAAGCAACATTATCACCAATATACCGAAAGGTGCTTCAATGGCTTTCAGAATGAAAGTTGAAGAATTTTTGGAAACAATAAAAGGAGTGGATTAATGACTTTAGACCAGTTAATGCTGTTTAGGTTTAGAAACATTGAAGGTGTTCTGGATAATATTCAGAGTTGGAATGTAAACACCTGTGTGTTCAATTTTGGCACTACTTTGCAGTATGACTATAAAGCTGACACAGTTACAGTTACCGATGTATTTGGTAACACCACTGTTCTCCCGATTAAGGACTGCACGAAGGACACGCTTATTGCCAAATTCAACTGCACGGAACGAACCACAAACAGACATAATTTGTCTTATGGTCCTCCAAGAGAGTAAATTTTATTTTACAAAAAAATTGTTTACTTTTTGAAAATAATTTACTATAATTGGTTGAAACGAAAAGGAATTAACTATGACTATTGACGAAACTAAAAATCTTTGGTTCATTTCAGATACACATTTTAATCACGCAAAGTTGGTTAAAAGTTGTCCGGAGCGATTTGACCAGCACCGAATTTATGAAACGACTGAAGAAATGAATGCCGATATTATTGAAAAGTGGAATAAGTTCATTGGTAAAGATGATACTGTGATTTTTGTAGGTGATTATGGTTTGAATATTCCGGCGTCTCAGATTGTGGAACATTTTACTAACACAATGAACCAACTTAACGGCAATAAGATTTTTATTTGCGGTAATCACGATAAGTTAATTCGTAAGAAGACTGAAGGTATCATTCAGTGGCATAATCAAATTCGTTTTACATACAAGGGAAAGAACTATTGTGTACAACATTATGATTATGCTGAAAAGCCGACTGAAGTAGATGATGTAGATGTGCTTGTTCACGGACATACTCATTCTTCAAATACAATTTCCCGAGTAGATACTGGTCACGGTAGTAAGATACAAAACTGTGTTTGTTGGGAAGCTTGGTACAGACCGGTAAATTATATTGAACTTCAAAATAAGGAAAATTAACAATGGAAAAACTCTCTGAATTTTTGGAAAATGTTTTTGAAGATGAAGACTCAAGAGCTGTAGCAGTAACAATTACAGTTATTATCTTTGTTGTCGCATTTTTCATTACTGCAGGTGTAACTATTACTTCGGTTTCTGAAGATATTCGTTGTATGGTATCACCTGAAACTTGTATTACGAAAGTAATTAACAAGTGTCCTAACAATTCTAAATAACTCACACTTAACCAAAAAGGAAAACAAACAATGACCAAAAGACTTATTATTATTCGTGGTATTCCGGGTTCGGGCAAGTCTACCTATGCACAGAAGTTGGTGAATGAACTTACCAGCGAAGGAAAGACTGTAAAGCACATTGAAAGCGATATGTTCTTCATAAAGGACGGTGAATACAAGTTCAATATGAAGCTGCTCGGTGTGGCTCACAAGTGGTGTTTTGATACAGTATTTAATTCGTTCAACGAAAACGATACTGTGATTGTGTCTAACACCTTTACCACGATGAAGGAATTGGCACCGTATATGGACCGTGCCAAGGTAGAAGGTTATGATACGACCATTTATCGTATGGCAAATGAATTTCAGAACCAGCACGGTGTTCCTGAAGAAACCTTGCAGGCTATGAAGGCTCGTTTTGTAGATTGCGAAAGTGAAGTAATCATCAAGGTGTAAGAAATTGGTTTGCGGCTTCCATCAAAAGCCGCTGGTGGGGTTCAAACAAACAAATTAACAAAAGGAGATAAAATATGTTTGGAAAACCTCTTGCTTACATTGTCAAGATTAAAGAAATTCGTGAAATTCCTGGTGCAGACCGCATTGAACTTGCTTCAGTGATGGACTATACTGTGGTTGTCAAGAAGAATGAATACAAGCCCGATGACCTTGCGTTGTATGTGGAAGTTGATTCTGTCCTTCCTGATGGAATTTCTCCTGACCTTGTGGCTAAAATGGAAGGCATTAAGAATGGAACTATCCTTGCTGATGCTTCGGAAGAAGTTCGTCAGAATGCGATTGATGAAATCCTTAAGACTTCCAAATATCCTTATTTTGAGTTCCTTCGTGATAAGAAATTCAAAATTAAGTCTATGAAATTGAATAAGTTCGGTGTGGTTTCTCAGGGTATTTGCTTCAAGCCTGAAGAACTCGGTTTGGATAAAGTAAAACTCGGACAAGATTACACTGCTCAGTTTGAGATTAAAGAACTTATCCAGGACGAAGAAGAAGCCGGTTTGAACACTGCATCAGACAATTTCCTTGTGAAATATCTAATGCGTTACAAGTGGTACAGAAACTGGCGTAAGCGTCACAATATTGCCGAGGTGTGGGATGCTACCAACCCGAATAAATCTGATGAAGACAACGTGCAAAAGGTTTATTCCCGTATGTATGCTGAACACAAGGATAAAATCTGGGTTGCAACTGAAAAGTTGGAAGGACAAAACATTTCCATTTTCTCTGAAAATGTTGAACCAAGCTGGTTCTCCAGAGTCTTCCGTAAAAACAAGGAAGATAAGAGAATTGGTGTTTGCTCTCGTACCCGTGAACTTAATCCAAACGGTACTGGAAAGAATTTCTGGACTACTGTCAAGCGTCTTAAGCTTGATGAACAGATTAAGAAAATTCCTGGTGAATGGTGGTGCCGTGGTGAACACGTTGGACCTGGTATTCAAAAGAACATTTACCAGTTGAAAGAAACCGATGTGATTTTCTTTGACTTCTATCGCAAGGAATATTA
>JAZSQZ010000104.1:0-2021 GCA_045538175.1 Clostridia bacterium | reverse complement strand
AGACAGTCTCCTATTATATAAAGTATTTATGAAAAAAGCCACCATTACGGTGGCTTTATTTTAAAACAATAACTTGTTCTAATTAGTCATAATAATCACCAAGTTCATCATTTTCAGCAAATTGCTCTGCTAATGAAGCGTGCTTTGGTGAATTATATGGGCATTTATCGTAATCTTCCATATCTGGAAAATCAATAAACAATTTACTGTTTGTAATGTCTTCAGGACAGCCCTTCGGATATGTTTTTTCCAAATATTCACGGCAATCCTTTTCATCTGTTCGCAACCAATCAAAGTTTTCTTCAGGAATACGAATACAATAAGCTCCGTGTTCATTTGGTACATTTTCATCAAGTTCTGTTAGATATTCATATTCAGGCTTTAGTTTGAGTTGCTGTGTGAAAGAACTATAATCCACAACGTGGTGTATTCTTTCAAATTTATAGACAAGTGTTGCATATTGTGGATAAGTTTCCACCAATAACTGTGACTTTGGAATAGTACCACCCAAATCTTTTGAATAGAACACTTCAGTATTACCACCCTTCATAGCTTGAGTGTGCATTTTATCTGCCAACATACAGTTAAATTGAACAGTACACCAACCGTGAGTCAAAATATCCAAAGACTGAATAGTATCTTCGTTATATCTACCACGCTGCATAATATATGGGCAGTTCAAATTCCACAAACCATAAGAATAAATACGAGTATTCAATACAAGTGGTGGTATATGTTCGCCACCAATCGCAAAGCATTCATAATTCAAGCCTGCAATACCAATATTCGTATATCGGTCAACAAAGCGTTCACAAGAACGGAAAATTTCAGGTGAATGTGAAATTACACGGCGTCCTCTCCAATAACGAGTGAACTGGTCAGTATTATCATCTAATATCCAGCACCAATTTTGTTTTAAAGTATATTTTGCATAATCAGCTGCCCAATTTCGTGCAGCACCAGGACCAGTAACTTGTTTACCATTCTTTGGGTCAATCTTTCCACCCAAGTTTGGATTAATCACATCGTACTTGTCCTTATAACTCATATCCATCTTCAAAACGGTACAGTACTTACTTTGGTTTAAACGAGAATTTACATAATTATCGTAATCCCAGTCTTCTACAACAATGTAATGGTCTACTTGCATTTTTGTAAGCTGATGACTGATGTGATTTTTATATTCACCAGAACGACCTCTACTTACAACGAAAATAGGATACTGTGGCTGTTCACCACCAAGCCATCTTACTCTATGTTTTGTATGTTCTGTCCACTTTTGAACAGGGTACCAAAGGTCCTGTGGACTATCACCAAAACTTTGTTCAAAAATCTTACTTAAATCTTCAAGAGAATAATCTGACTTCTTAAAATACATCGCAAACTTTGCATAGGAATAACTACAAAAGTCAAAAATGTATTCTGGCATATCTCGCCAAGTGTCCCAGTAACCCCAACTCTTTGCATTTCTTTCCTTTGCGTGTTTTATCTTACTCTTGAATTTAAAATCAGGAAAATATGCTTCACAAGTATAATTGGTTAATCGTAAATCTTCAATTCGTTCAGTACAAATACCAATATCATCTTCAATCAAACCACGCTTACGAGCATCTGCACAAATTCGCTTATATGCACGGTCAAGGTCTTCTTGATTTCTGAATTGTGCCACCAACTTCCAGTATTCATTATCGTGTATTTCTAAATCGTGAAAGTTCTTTATCATAACTCCATCTTTATTGAAGAAACGATAAATTTCCTTGTCATATTTTAACACACTTACATTAAAACCAAATTCATTACAGAACTCCTTCATTGTGGCATCTGTTAATCTCATTTGGTTATAATCTTCCTGTTCAATGTATGGCTTACACTTCAGGAACTCTAACATATCTTTAATATTTCCAATCATTAATTCACCTCAAGATTTTCTTTTATATCGGTAATATTGGGAATTAGTGGTGTGCGGATAATATGAGGCTTACCACTTTGTTTTAAAAACCTATAATTTTTAAGTATAATTT
>JAZSQZ010000055.1:0-2662 GCA_045538175.1 Clostridia bacterium | reverse complement strand
CCATACACTATGATTTCAGCTCTCCGAAGTTTACAAAGTTGGCTTAAGAAAGCACCTAAGTATGAATATCCATCAGAATACTTTATGCGAATACAAAATGAACTTGTATAATGAAAAAGTGGCTTAATTGCCACTTTTTTCATCTTCTGCAAAGTCTTCATTTAGTTGTTTCTTCTTCAGCCACGAATCACGCTTTTTCATATTCAAATAAACTAAGCGCTTACATTCTTCATAAGCCCACAACTGCCACTTGATAACTTGTTCAGGTGAAAAGTTACGAACCACGGGAATTTCAAAGAAAATATGAGCGTGTGGAAAAGCAAATGAATAATCCTTTCTATGAATATTCTGCTTTTCACCTTTTTTACAGATGTAACAACTAAAAGAATGGTCGGAATTTTCGTTAATATCCCTTCTGTTGTAAGTTAATTCAAAAACAAAACAACCTTCTTTTTGTACACTGTTCATATCTTCAACAGTATTATTCAATGCGAACTTACTCGCAAAGCATTGAATTTTGTTCTGGATATTTTCGTGTGTATAACACTTATCTTCTCCAAACTTTTCATTTTCATTGTAGTATTTATCGTAAAATCTCATAGAGCAGTTGGAACGCATCAAACCGATGTCTTGTAAATTTAAATTCATTTAGTCTTTTGAACCGCCTGTACTGCAAAGCCTGCCAGCTTTAAACGAGCAGGCACAATATAGTACTTGTTACAATTATCACAACAACGCATCTTTTCGCCCTTGGTAGCATCGTCTTGCTTGGTGTCACCGTGAAGTTCCCAATAACCCCAAGTGGAATTACCAAAACCAGTGTACTTCTTACCGCACAAAACACAAGTATTAAGTTCCTGAACATCATCACCAGACACAGTCTTGGTAGTTTCATCAACCAAACCAAGCCTTTCCAGTTCTGCCAGGTCACCAGACTTTACATTGTAGGCGATAGTACCGTTCTTAAGTTTAATATCCATTGTTTATTTCCTTTTCTTTTTGTTGTTGTTTGTGTTAATAAAATCTTTATCCAAAAGTGCTTTTCGCAAATTGTTCTCAGTGTACTTTCCCAAATCAGTATTTGGTACATCAAGTTTCAAATGTGCTATAACATTTTCCATACCAACTGACAACTTGTTATCCATCAACCAGAACATTCCAAATAAGGAATGGTCACTTAAAGTAAAATGGATTTCTGGGTCATACAATTCTTTGTGAGCGTGAATATCAAATAAAGGTTTGTCTTTGTCTAGTTCCCAATAAGTGAAGTATTCGTCAAATTCCGCATCTTCAACACCTTTTTTATCACGCAAACCATAAAATGAAATATCGTCATATTTTGATACAGAATACACACCATTGTTCAAACGAACAGGATGCTGAAAATATAAATTTCCACTTGCAATCAAAACATTCACATCATCTTTAGTAAGAATCAGTTCACCACTTTCATCACGGTCCATAGTAAAATTCCTTAGTCATTGTTAGTAAATCAAAAAATAGTAAATTTTACTATTCTTGTCAACTGTCCTTTTGTAAATTTTCGTTTACATTACCATCAAAATCTTTTTCCAAATCGTTATACTTTTTGGCAGCCGCAAGATATTTGTTCAACATTTCCAGTTGTTGTCTTAAAAAGTTTACTTCGTCAATAGTGTACTGTATAGCAGGATTATTCTGTTCTAACTGTGAACGCAATCTTGCATTTTCTTCTTCAAGATTACGGATTTTTTCATATAAATCATTTTTATTCTTGTACACATCATAACAGTTCCAATAATGTTGTTCCCATTCATTTTGTTTCTGTTGAAATTCAGCTCGCTCTTCTTCGCAACTCTTTTTCTTGAATGATGGAAGTTTTAATCTTATTTCCATTTGTTACTCCATTACAAAAAATTCATCTTCTGCTTCAGGTTCATTTAATCTGTGCTGTGCAATTTCAAAATACTTCGGGTCAATTTCTGTGCCGATGAAATTTCGTTTTAAGTGCTTGGAAGCAACACCAGTAGTTCCACTGCCTAAAAATGGGTCAAAAACTAAGTCACCTTCATTTGAACTATTTTTAATTACTTTCTCAATCATAGATAAAGGCTTAATTGTTGGGTGTTCATACTTAGCTTTATCCACTTGGTTAATTGGTTCTACCCAGAATGTTTTAGCATCTTCATAAGTAGAAGGGTGACATAAAGCATTCTTTTTGAAATACAAACAGTATTCAGTATCTGTCAAGTACTTATTTGAATAAGTTGGCATACAGTTAGTTTTGTGCCAAGTTAGAATTTCAAAATTACAACCAAGTTCATTTACATAGTAATTAAAGTAATCTGGAATTTGAAGTTTATTACACCAAAAGTAAATATTGATGTTCTTCATAATTCGTACAAATTCTTTTCCAAATTCTTTAATATCGTAACCTTCACCAAAGGTCTTAATTCCCTCAACATTTTCATTTTTAAATCTATCACTGCGGCCCATGTGCTGTGAACAAGAACCACCTTGAATACCAACGTGTATATCGTATGGTGGGTCTGTAACAATTAAATCCACTGACTTATCAGCCAATGTTTTCATATATTCTAAACAATCTTGATTATAAATTTTTATTTCGCTCATTCAAAATCCTGTTTCATTTCGGTAGTACGCTTATTTATTTCTTCCATCT
>JAZSQZ010000142.1:0-9372 GCA_045538175.1 Clostridia bacterium | reverse complement strand
TCTTTTTAGCAGTGGTTTTCTTTGGTTTCTCTTCGCCATCTGCCTTTTTCTTTGTTGTAGACTTTTTAGTTGTTGTCTTCTTTGTTGTAGCCTTCTTTGTGCCTGTCTTTTTGGCTGTTGTCTTCTTTGCAGTAGTTTTCTTTGGTTTTTCTTCTACTGTTTCTTCTTCAACTTCTTCTGCCATAGGTGCAGGTTCTACAATTCTGTATGGTTTTTCTTCTTCGCCTGAACCATAATCGCTATATTCACTTGTATAAGTGTTGTCTACGGTTTCGTCGTCTTCGACTGAACCCCAAGAAGATGAATATGATTTTGGAACAACAGGTGTTGTTTCTTCTTTTACTTCTTCAGCAGGCTCTTCATCAACTTCCGGTTCTTCATAAGCTTCTTCAACAGGTTCTTCATAAGATTCTGGTTCTTCTTCAAAAGTTACAGGTGTTTCTTCAACTTTAGCAAGCTCTGTTGTTGTTTCTGTTTCGGCAACTTCTTCTGTTTGTGCCTCAACATATGCAGGCTCAACTGCTTCTTCGTAAACTTCAGGCTCTTGAACAGGTTCTGTTTCAGTTTCTTCTACTTCTTCGACTGTTTCTTCAACAGGTTCTTCTTCTATATCTTCTAAACCTAAGTCGTCTGCTTGCTCTGCATCGGTATCGTCGTCTTCAAGTTGTTCAAGTTCTGCGTCGATTTTTTTGGTTTCTTCCATTTCTTCGTCGATAAGTTCGTCGTCTTCATCTCCAAACTCTTCTACGATTTCAGGTTCGTTTTCTTCTAAAAGATCGCTTTCGAAATCTTCAGGTTCTCTATCAATTATAGATTCTTGTTCTTTAATATCTGCAATTTCATCAGGGTCTACATCAACAACTTCTTCGTTTGCAAGTGTATCTGCTTGTTCTGCTTCAGTATCATCGTTGTCAACATCATCAATTTCAGGAAGAACAACAGGTGCTTCTTCTGCAGGTTCCATAGCGTCAACTTCAGTTTCCACAGTATCAACTGCAGGTGCTTCGACTGTTTCTGTAGGAGTTTCGATTTCTTCTTTTACAACTAATTCTTCTGCAGGTGTAATAACTTCAACTTCTTCTACAGGTTTTACAAAATCAACTGTATTTTCTAAAGTCATTTCAACATCTGGAGTGATAATCATATCATATTCATCATAAGTTGAAACTGCTTTTTCAACAGGTTCTTCTTTTGGAGGGACAATTTCTTCTTTTGCAAAAGTTTCTGCTGATGCAGGTTTTCCTTTTGCGTTTTTAATGTCCTTAATACCAAAAACTGATTTTGCAAATTTAACTTTCTTTTCATCGTATGGTGGATATTTTTGTTTGAAATCAAACCAAGTTGATCTCTTTAATACGCTCTTTGCGTGTACAAATGAATAGAATGTTTTTGCACCGTGATAACTTCCGATACCACTTTCGCCAACGCCACCAAATGGAAGGCCGTGCTCAGCAACATGCATTACAACTTCGTTTATACAACCACCACCAGATGGGCATTTCTTTAAGACTTCTGACCCTTCTTTTTGATTTTTACCAAAGTAGTAAAGAGCAAGTGGTTTTGGTTTGCTTCTTAAATATTCGATTGCGTCATTGATATCGTCATATTCGATAATAGGAAGTACAGGTCCAAAAATTTCTTCTTGCATAATTTCGTCGTCATATGTAACGCCGTCAAGAATTGTTGGCTCTAAAGTTAAACCATCGACCTTACCACCAAAAACAACTTTGTTTGGATTGACTTTTTCTAAAATTCCGTCAAGTGCTTTTTTGTTGATAACTCTTACAAAGTCTTCACTTAAAACACCGTCTTTATAGTAAAATTCTTGTACATAGTGGATAAGTTTTGCAAGGAATTTATCTTTTACTTTTCTATCAACCAAAAGGAAATCTGGTGCTACACAAGTTTGACCTGCGTTTATAAATTTTCCAAAAGCAATTCTTCTTGCTGCAGCCTTAAGGTTTGCAGACTTAGAAACAACGCAAGGGCACTTTCCACCGAGTTCCAAAATCATAGGAGTGATGTATTTTGCTTGTCTTGCAAGAAGTTCTCTGCCAACTTTTCCAGAACCTGTATAACAAATAAAGTCGAAATTTTGATCAAACAAATCTTCAATTTCGTCATTGTCAGTTACGACATAAACATAATGTTCTGGGAATATTGATAAAATTTCTTTAATAACTCTTGTAACATTTGGTGTGTTTCTTGATGGTTTTACAATAACTGTGTTACCACCAGAAATTGCACCGATTACAGGAACAAGTGTAAGTTGGAAAGGATAGTTCCAAGGTGAAACAACCAAAGTTAAACCATATGGCTCAAAAATTTGGAAATTCTTTGCAGGATAGTTTAATATGCTTGAAGCAGCAGTCCTATCTTCTGCAAGACCTTTAAGGTTTTTGATTAAGTAGTTAAGTTCGTTCATAACAATACCAAGTTCGGCTGCTATAACTTCAAACTCGCACTTGTTCATATCTTCCTTAAAAGCATTAAAAAGATCTTCCTTCTTTTCAAGGATTTTTTCTCTCAATTTTTTTAATTGTTCGGTTCTAAACTTAATGTCATAAGTTTCAAAAGTGTTAAAGTATTCTCTTTGTTTTTGTAAGATTTCTTTCATTGTCTACACCTCACTCATTATACCTAATTATAACAAAATTATTTTTATAATAAAAATAAAATAAACAACTTTTTTTTAACTTTACACCTAAAAACAACCAAATTTATCTTAAAATTTTATAAAAACAAAAACTCAAACAAATTAAAAACAAAAAACACTGCAAAAGCAGTGTTTTTATTCGATGACTTCACTATTGTGTTTTGAGAATTGACTGTTGTATAAATCAGCATAGAAACCACCATTTTCAATAAGTTTTTTGTGATTTCCTTGCTCGATAATGTTTCCGTTTTTCATAACCAAAATCAAGTCTGCATTTTTGATTGTTGAAAGACGGTGTGCAATAACAAAACTTGTTTTGTTTGCAGTGATTTTGTCCATTGCTTTTTGAATCATCTCTTCTGTTCTTGTATCAACAGAACTTGTTGCTTCGTCCAAAATAAGCATAGGGCTATTGTTAACCATTGCACGAGCAATTGTTAAGAGTTGTTTTTGGCCTTGGCTTATGTTTGCCTTTTCGTCAATAACCATATCATATCCACCAGGAAGTGACCTTATAAAGTGGTCGATATGAGCAAAACAACAAGCGTTTTCGACTTCTTCTTTTGATAGACCTGTTGTGCCATAACTTATGTTGTCACGAATTGTACCATTAAACAACCAAGTGTCTTGCAATACCATACCAAAGCAACTTCTAACTTCTTCTCTTGACATATCTTTTGTTGATACGCCATCGATTAAGATATCGCCACTGTTTACTTCGTAGAATCTCATAAGAAGATTTACAAGGGTTGTTTTTCCTGCCCCTGTAGGACCTACAATTGCAACCTTTTGACCGGCTTTTACCTTTGCACTAAAATTGTGAATAATAGTTTTATCTTCGTCGTATCCAAAACAAACATCTCTAAACTCAACATTTCCAACGATGTTTTTAAGTTTTTTAGGTTTATTTTCAACAGCTTGTTCTTTTTCTTCTAGGAATTCAAAAATTCTCTCTCCTGCAGCAGCTGTTGCTTGTAATGTACCTGAAATGTTTGCGATATTGCTGACTTGGTTATTGAACATTCTCATATACATAACAAATGTAATAATTGTTGCTGCAAAAACAGGATTGTTGTTTTTAAGAGCAATATATCCACCAAGCAAACAAACTGCAACATATGTAAGGTTTCCCATAAAGTTCACAACCGGTCTCATAAGACCACTTATATATTGTGCTTTATAAACAGAATTGAAAAGTTCTTTGTTGGTTGCGTCGAATTTCTTTTGTGCCTTCTTTTCGCCACCAAAAACTTTTACAACATTGTGTGAAGAGAAAATTTCTTCGATTTGTCCATTGATTTCTGCAATCTTAACTTGTTGTTTTAAGAAGTGCTTTTGTGAGAATTTAATAAGCAAAAATACAAATCCAAATGAAATAGGAAGCATAGCAAGCATAATCAAAGCAAGAATAGGACTGTTTACAAACATCATCACAACAGCGCCAAGCATTGTGACAATACTTGTAACAACTGAACTTAAGTTTCCACTTAAACTGTCCCCCATAACATCAACATCGTTTGTGATACGGCTTAAAGTTTCGCCAACGGAAGTTGAATCAAAATATTTTAAGGGAAGTCTGTTTATTTTTGAAACGATATCACTTCTGTACTTCTTAGTAACTTTTGCCGCAACTCTAGACATAATCAAACCTTGAAGTATGTTTAAAAAAGAACTTCCAACATACACACAAATAAGGATTATTCCAAAGTGAGCAACAACTGATAAATCAATCTTTTTGCCAAGGAAGGTCATCTCACTCATATGTGAAGTGATTCCTTTTAAAATGCTAGGTGCAACAATGTTTAAAACTGCACTTATAATTGCAAACGTAAAAGCCATTATAACCAAGAATTTATAAGGCTTTAATGATTTTAAAATTTTTATAAAACTGCCTTTAAAGTTTTTAGGTTTTGCCCCTACAAAGCCACCTTTGTTCCCAGGGCCTTTGCCACCAGGAGTTTTTATCTTAGGAGCATTAGTTTTTGTTTCTTCAGCCATTATTCTAATTCCTCCTTTGACAATTGTGATAGAGCGATTTCCTTATAAACTTTACAATTTTTCATAAGCTCTTTATGTGTACCAACGCCAACAATCTTTCCAGAATCGAGTACAACAATTTTGTCTGCGTCTAAAATTGTGCCAACCCTTTGAGCAACAATAACTTTTGTTGCGTCTTTTGTGTAATTTTTTAATGCTTCTCTTAAAGCTTTGTCTGTTTTATAGTCAAGTGCTGAGAAACTATCATCAAAAACATAGATTTCAGGGTCTTTTGCAATTGCCCTTGCAATACACAATCTTTGTCTTTGTCCACCAGAAACGTTTGTGCCACCTTGGGCAATTTCGTAATTTAGGCCACCTTCCAACTTTTCAACAAAATTAGCTTGAGCAACTTTTAAACTTTCGTTTACCTTTTCTGCAGTTGCATCTGGTGCGCCATACTTAACATTTTCTTCAACTGTACCACGGAACAATACACCCTTTTGTGGTACAAAACCAAGTTTTTTATTTAAGGCTTTTGTTGTGTATTCCTTAATGTTTATATCATCAATCAAAACTTCGCCAAAGGTTGTATCAAAAAATCTTGGGATAAGGTTAACAAGTGTTGACTTTCCACTTCCTGTTGACCCTATAAAAGCAATTGTTTGACCCTTTTCGACAGTAAAATTGATGTTTTCCAAAACATTCATTTCTGCATCAGGATATCTAAAAGAAACATTTCTAAACTCGAGTTTTCCTTTAACTTCTGTTTCTGCGTCAAAATTTCCTTCAACAATTTTTGTTTTTGTGTTGATAACTTCTGCAATTCTCTTTAAACTTACAATTCCCCTAGGTAACATAATAACTATCATTGATAGGAACATAAAACTCATAAGAATATGTGTGCCATATTGTGAGAATTGGAAAAGTTGAGTATAAGCAATTCCGTTTGTGTTAACAAGATATGAGCCAAGCCAGAAAATAAGTAGACTTAAGCCGTTAAAAATCAAGTTCATAAAAGGATTCATCAAACTAAAAGCGTTTCCAACAAATATGTAACTTTTTGTGATATCTTCGTTGTTTGTTTCGAACTTTCCTTCTTGCTCTTTCTCTGTGTTGTATGCCCTTATAACCCTAACACCTGTTAAACTTTCTCTTGCGACAAGGTTGAGTTTATCAATTTGTTTTTGAATTTTTGAAAATCTAGGTACAACAACTGAAGACAAAATAATAAACAATGTAAACATCAAAAGCACAGCGCCTGCTGTTGCCCAAGAAAGTTCTGCACTACTGTTGACAATATTTACAATGGAAAATGTTGCCATAGTTGGAGCCATCATTGCCATACGCAAACACATTTGCAAAGTGTTTTGAACTTGTGTTACGTCGTTTGTGCTACGAGTAATCAAACTAGGTGTTGAAAACCTATTGATTTCTTCTTGAGAAAAACCATTTACAGTTTTAAAGATTTGAGAGCGAAGTCTTTGTGCAAACTTTGCTGCAAGAACTGCTGATATGCAAGAAGATATCGCACAAGAACCCAAAATTCCAAGGCAGGTTAGCAACATCTTGCTGCCTGTTTTCCAAATCTCGCCAATAGGAAGTAGGGCTTGAACTTTTGCAAGCAATTCTTCCATAAGTTTTATAAGTTGCATTTCAAAACTAACTTGTAAAACGATAAGTCCAAAAATTACTAAAATTAAGATATAATCATACCATCTAAAATTTCTAAATATCTTTCTCATCTTTGCCTCCTTTTTCTTTTTCAACCAAAAATTCAGTTATGTTTTTATAGACCTTGCTATAGACATCTCTAAAAACTTGTTTTTCATCTGCCGAGATATCACAAAACATAACTTCGTGCCATTCTTTTATATATAACTCTATTTGTTCTGCAATCGAAATTCCCTTTTCGGTTAAGCAAAACTTAACTTTCTTTTGTTTTTCTTTTAAGTCTTTTTCAATTATCGATTTTGATTCTAATTCCTTTATAACCCTTGAAGAATTCGCCTTATCAAAACCTATGTGCTCGGTAAGTTCTTTAAAGGTCATATTCCCTTCTCTATAAAGGGCAGTTATGTATACCCCAACACAGGTAGAAATGCCCATATCTTTTAACTTTAGGGTCATATATTTCTGCGTTGCATACTTGAATTTACTTATCTGTGACGGCGAAAAAATACTGCCGTTTTCGTCTTTATTTTTCAACATAATAAAGGTTATACAGCAATTTTGTTGAGTTGTCAACAAAATAAAAACTTTTTGTTATTATTTTCATAATATAAAAATAAATATATGTCACATTAAACAAATTTAACATTTGTTTTTTTAAGTTTTATTTTTCGTTTTGAAATAAAAATGTTTTGTGTTAATCTTAGATACAAGGAGTAAAAATATGAAAGTTCTTTTAACAGGTGGTTTAGGTTATATCGGCTCACATACGGCTGTTGAACTTCAAGGTCAAGGTTTTGACATTGTTGTACTAGATAACCTACATAATTCAGATATCTCAACAAAAGATAAGATTGAGAAAATCACAAACAAACCAATTAAATTTTACAAAGCAGACATCTTAGACGAGAAAGCACTCGATAAAGTCTTTAAAAAAGAAAAAATTGATGCAGTTATTCACTTTGCAGGCCTTAAAGCTGTTGGAGAATCAATGCAAATTCCACTTGAATATTACAACACAAACATCACAGGCACAGCAAATGTCTTAAAAGCAATGCAAAAGCACGGCGTACATAAATTTGTTTTTAGTTCTACTGCTTGTGTATATCCTTTCGAAGGGAAATCCCCGGTTGACGAAACAGTCGAACCAAAACCATACAATCCTTATGGTAGAACAAAATACTTTATCGAAGAAATGCTAAAAGACCTTGCTTATAGCGATAAGAATTTTGAAATCACAATTTTAAGATACTTCAACCCAATCGGCGCACACGAAAGTGGCTTGATTGGTGAAAACCCTAATGGTATTCCAAACAACCTTCTTCCATATGTTACAAGAGTTGCAACAGGAAAGTTAGAAAAACTTACAATCTTTGGAAACGATTACGAAACAAAAGATGGTACTTGCGTTAGAGATTTTATCCACGTTGTTGACCTAGCACGTGGACACATTAAAGCTTTGGAAAAAATCAAACCAGGCATCGAAATTTACAACCTTGGCACAGGCACAGGTTATTCTGTTTTAGAAGTTGTCACAACATTTAACAGGGTTTGTGGCGACAAAGTTAAGTTTGTTTACGGCAAAAGACGTGATGGCGATGTTGCAAACTATTTTGCAAACCCATCAAAAGCCCAAAAACACCTTAAATTTAAAACAAACAAAACTTTAGAAGAAATGTGTAAGAGTGCTTATAATTTTGAAATTAACAATAAATAAAAGTCAAAAAAAGAGTCATACTAACATTTTCTTAGTTGGCTCTTTTTTAACCTAGGAGAATAAATGAGTAAAGTTTATGAAAACGGCGCATTAGGAATTATATATCTTGACAACTTTAAAGAAAGAGGCAAAAAGGTTTGCGAGCACCTTAAAAAAATGCGTGGACTTGATAGCATAGACGAAATCGTAATACCTGCCACTTCCCCAAGATTTGCAAATGGTGAAGGTAAAGTTGTTTTAGCAGAGTCTGTAAGAGATAGGGATATCTATATTATCAGCGACACATCAAACTATGGTTGTACATATAGAATGTTCGACCAAGAACATTATATGAGCCCAGACGAACACTACCAAGACATTTTAAGGACAATTTCTGCAATCGGTGGAAAGGCAAAAAGACTGACTGTTTTTATGCCACTTTTGTACTCTAGTCGTCAACACAGAAGAACAGCAAGAGAGTCGCTTGACTGTGCACTAGCACTTAGACAACTTGAAAGTTTGGGCGTAAAAACAACCGTAACACTTGACGCCCACGACCCTAATGTTCAAAACGCAACACCTAACGGAAGTTTTGAAACAATATTTCCAACCTACCCAATCTTAAAAGAATTTATAAAAAACGAAAAAGAAAATATTAACAAAGAACAAATGCTTGTTGTAGCTCCTGATACAGGGGCTATGCCAAGGGCAATTTTGTATGCAAGTATGCTAGGGCTTGAAGTTGGTATGTTTTATAAAAGAAGAGATTACTCTAAACTTGTAAACGGTAAAAATCCAATAATCCAACACGACTATGTTGGGGGCGAAATCGAAGGTAAAGATATCTTAATTATCGACGATATGATTGCCTCAGGTGGAAGTGTTATTGATATATGTGAGCAACTTAAACTTAGAAAAGCAAGAAACATTTTTGTAATCACATCTTTCGCATTTTTTACAGAAGGTCTTGACGCTTTTGATAAGTTGTATGAAGAAGGAAAGCTTAAAGCACTATATTCAACAAACGCCTGCTATATCAGTGACAAACTAAAACAAGCAAAATGGTTCCACGAAATTGATGTTTGTGAACTCATCGCCCAAATCATCGATACGCTAAACTCTAGCGAAAGTATCGGTCCACTTATCAATTCTGAAGTACAAATTAAGAATTTACTATCAAGGTCAAAACTATAAACAAAAAAACACCGACTATACAATCGGTGTTTTTTATTTTTTTTAATATTAAATTTAAAAAATTTTTAATGAAAATATATTTATTTTTTTAATTTAATATATATAAAAACAAATTTGATATGAATTGCCGGTTTGTATTTTTTTGTGTTTTTTATAACCCTTTAATCTTCTTATGTTT
>JAZSQZ010000035.1:0-9138 GCA_045538175.1 Clostridia bacterium | reverse complement strand
TATAATCTTAGATGCAACTATCGGTCAAAACTCAATTGTTCAAGTAAATGCTTTTAAAGACGCCATAGGGATTGACGGAATTGTCCTTACAAAGTTAGATGGAACAAGTAAAGGTGGGGTTGTTTTTTCAATCGTAAAAGAACTTAATATTCCTGTTTGTTTCATTGGTGTTGGCGAAGGAATGGACGACCTTGAAATCTTTGATGCAAAGCAATTTGTAGATGCAATTTTATAATAAAAATCTTTAAAATTCTTTAAAAAAACTATTGACATATTTAATAGGTTGAGTATAATAAATGTAAAGTATTTTTACTTTACATTTTTTTGTTGCTAAATTAACTATAAAAGGAAGAGTAATGAACCTAGAAGACAACTTAAAGTTTAGTTTATTAACTGAGTTTTACGGAAATTTATTGACAGAAAAACAAAGGTCCATTTTAAGAGATTACTTTGACAAAAACATCTCTGTATCAGAGATTGCTAAAATGAACAACACTTCAAGACAAGCAGTCAATGATATAATTCAAAGGACAAGCAAGGTTTTGCTTGATTATGAAGAAAAGTTGAGATTGCTTGATAAATTTAATCTTATAAAAGCCGACGTAAAAGAAATACTTGAAATATTGAAGTCAAAAGATTTCGATAAAGCAGAGGTTGAAACTCGTCTTAGTAAAATTTTGGAGGTAATCTAATATGGGGATGTTTTCATCATTAAATATGAGACTAAATCATATTTTCTCACATCTTACTAAAAGAGGAAAACTTACTGAACTTGAAATCAAAGAGGCTATGAGAGAAATAAGGGTAGCGTTGCTTGAAGCCGATGTTAACTTTCTTGTTGCAAAAAACTTTGTAAGCCGTGTAAGCGAAAAAGCACTTGGTCAAAAGGTTTTTGAAAGTTTGACACCAGGTCAGCAAGTTGTAAAAATTGTTAACGAAGAACTTATTGCTCTTATGGGCGAAACTAATTCAAAACTTGCTGTTGCATCAAACCCACCAACAGTCATTATGCTTTGTGGATTGCAAGGTAGTGGTAAGACAACAATGTGTGGAAAACTTGCTGGACTTTTAAAGTCACAAGGCAAAAAACCATTACTCGTTGCTTGTGATATCTACAGACCTGCAGCTATCGCACAATTAAAAACAGTTGGTAAGGCAGTTGGCACAGAAGTTTTTGAAAAAGGCACCCAAAACCCATCTAAAACATCAAAAGAAGCAATTGAGTATGCTAAAAAAATGATGTTAGACACAGTTATTATTGATACTGCTGGTCGTCTTTCAATCAATGAAGAATTGATGGAAGAATTAAGACAACTTAAAAAAGATGTAAATCCTGCAGAAATCTTGCTTGTTATCGATGCTATGAACGGTCAAGAATCTGTAACTGTTGCAGAAAAGTTTAATCAAGACTTAGATGTTACAGGTGTTGTTTTAACAAAATTAGATGGTGATACCCGTGGTGGTGTTGCATTATCAGTCAGTGAAGTTGTAAAAAAACCAATAAAATTCTGTGGTACAGGTGAAAAAGTTGGAGATATCGAACCTTTCCACCCTGACAGAATGGCATCAAGAATCTTAGGTATGGGCGATGTGCTAACCTTGATTGAAAAAGCACAAGCAGCAGTTACCGAAGAAGATGCAAAACAAATGGAAAAGAAGTTTAGAGAAAACAGTTTTACATTTGAAGATTATCTTGTTCAAATGGAGAATCTTAAAAAGATGGGTAACATCAACGACCTCATCAGTATGATTCCAGGTGCTACAAGCAAACTTAAAGGTGTTTCTGTTGACGAAAAAGAACTTCTAAAAAACAAAGCAATTATTCAAAGTATGACACCTAAAGAAAGAAGAAATCCTGATCTTATTCGTGGAAGCGAAAAGAAAAGAATTTCAAAAGGTAGTGGTACACAAATTCAAGATGTAAACCGACTTCTAAAACAGTTCGAGCAATCAAGAACTTTGATGAAACAAATGGCAAACAAGAAGGGTGGTTTCAGGGGATTCTTTAAATAAACCCCAACAAAATTTTGGTTATTATCCATTAGGAATAACATATATACGACAAATAAAATAAAGGAGAGAAATTATGTCAGTAAAAATCAGATTAACTCGTCTTGGTGACAAGAAGAGCCCATTCTACAGAGTTGTAGTTGCAGATTCAAGAAAATCAAGAGATGGAGAAGTTATCGATAACCTTGGTTATTACAATCCACTCGTTGAAAAAGATGCTTTAAAAATTGATGAAGCAAAAGCTTTAGATTGGATCAAAAAAGGTGCACAACCTACAGAAACTGCAAGAACATTATTAGTAAGAGCTAATATCGTTAAAGATCCAAAACCATACACAAGTAAAAAAGTTACTGCTAAGAAAAAAGAAGCAAAAGACTAATTGGCAGGTGACTTATGGAAGAACTTGTAAAATATATCGTAGGCAGTATTGTTGAAGATAAAGACGCAGTTAAAGTTGCATTAAAAGAAGATGGAGATGTAACTATAATTGAAGTAAATGTTGCTGAAAACGATATGGGTAAAGTAATTGGTAAAAATGGTAAAACAGCATCTGCATTAAGATCAATTATCCACTCAGCATCAGCAAAATATAATAGAAAATATATCTTAAAGATTAAGTAAAAACCTGTTTAAGTTTTAAATGGAATTAAAAATGGAAGATAAATATATAATAGGTAAAGTTTTAAAACCACAAGGAATTAAAGGTGAAGTTAAAATAGATTATTATTCAAGTAACCTAGATTATCTTAAATCTTTAAAAACCGTTTTTGTGGGCAAGACCGAATATTCGGTCAAATCTCTAAACATTAGAGAAGGCTTTGCATATATCAGTTTTACGACCGTTGAGGATCGTAACCAAGCAGAGCTTCTTAGAAACCTTGATGTTTGGGTAGAAAAAGACAAAGCGCCTGAACTTGATGAAGACGAATATTTTACCGACGATTTGGTCGGTTGTACATTGGTTACAGAGAATAATGACATTATTGGACACATTGTAAACATTGAAAAATATGGCTCAGCAGATGTTGTTGAGATTATAGGCAAGGGTGGCCAACAAAGTTTCCCTTATGTAAAAGGTCTTATCAAATCTGTAGATTTTGATGAAAAGAAAATTGTTATAGATGATAAGAGATTTTATGAGGTGGTAATCAGTCAATGAAAATAGATATTCTTACATTGTTCCCAGAAATGTTTGAAGCGCTTAATCAAAGTATTTTGGGCAGAGCTCAAAAAAACAATCTTGTTGAAATCAATCTTATAAATATAAGAGATTTTTCAAAAGATAAATTTAAAAAGTGTGATGACTATACATATGGTGGTGGTGCAGGTATGCTTATGACACCACAACCTATATATGATGCAATTATGAGTGTTAAAAAAGATAACAGCCACGTTATCTATCTTTCACCAAAAGGACGACTTTTAAAGCAAAACATCGTTATAGAACTTGCAAAAAATTATGACCACCTAATTTTACTTTGTGGGCACTATGAAGGTGTTGACCAAAGAGTTATCGACCTACTTGTTGACGAAGAGATGTCGATTGGAGATTATGTTTTGACCGGTGGTGAAATTCCTGCCATGGTACTTGTAGACGCAGTTTGCAGATACATACCTGAAGTTTTAGGAAACAGTGAAACCACAAGTGATGAAACATTTTCAAACAATCTTTTAGAATATCCACAATACACAAGACCTGCTGAGTTTATGGGACTTAAGGTTCCAGATGTCTTGGTAAGTGGTAACCATCAAGAAGTAGATAAGTGGAGATTGCAAAAATCAATAGAAATCACTGAGAAAAATAGACCAGATTTGTTAAAAAAGGATTAAGTATGGAAATAAATTGGTTCCCAGGGCATATGACGAAAGCTCTTCGTAATATGGAAAAAGATATTAAAATTGTTGACCTTATTATATATGTGCTTGATGCTCGTGCACCGATTTCGTGTATAAATCCAGCAATTAACAAAATTGCAGAAAGAAGACCTATTATATATGTATTAAACAAAGCTGACTTAGTTGAAGCAAAAGATTTAAAATTTTTTGTAGATTACTTATCAGTAAATCAAAATTCCGTTGTTGCTCTAAACAGTACAACAAGTAATTCTTCAAAGATATTAAAAACAGCTATTATAACTTCACTTAAAGAAAAGATTGAAGCAAAAAAACAAAAAAATATAAATATGTCAATTAGAACAATGGTAGTTGGTGTTCCAAATTGTGGTAAAAGCACATTGATAAACAATCTTTGTGGTTTTGCTAAAACCGAAACAGGAAACAGACCGGGGGTTACTCGAGGCAAACAGTGGGTGAATATTGGTGACAATATCGAAGTTTTAGATACACCTGGAACATTATGGCCTAGTTTTGAAAACAAAATTACAGCCAGAAACCTTGCTTTTATTGGCAGTATTAAAGACAATGTCGTAGAACTTACCGAACTTGCCTTTAGTTTGATTGAAACAATAAACCAAATTAAACCATCAGCAATCGCTGAAAGATACGGAATAAACACTGAAGGAAAAGAAACTTTAGAAATTTTTGATGAGATTTGTGAAGTTAGAAAGTGTTTGCTTCGTGGTGGTGAAATGGATTATGACCGTTGTGCAGTTTTAATCATTGATGACTTTAGGAAAGGCAAAATGGGAAAGATTATGCTCGATATTGCATTTCAACAAAAGAATAAGGAATAAAACCTATGTTTGAGTATGAAAATAAGTATAAAGATTTAGGTTTGGTCGCAGGAATTGACGAAGCAGGAAGGGGTCCGCTAGCTGGTCCGGTAGCCGTTGCTTGTGTTATTATGCCATTAGATAGTGATAAAATTATTGAAGGTATAAATGACAGTAAAAAATTAACTGAAAAAAAACGAAATCTTTTGTTTGAAGAAATAAAAAAAGTTGCAATAGATTATAAAATTGTGTTGATAGACGAAAGGACAATTGACGAAATAAATATTCTAAACGCAACTAAACTTGGCATGAAAAATGCCTTGAACGGACTTAAAAACAAGCCTTATTGTGTTCTTGTCGACGCTGTAAAGATTGATACAGATATTGTTCAGGAGAACATAATTCACGGGGACGCATTAAGTTATAATATTGCCGCAGCATCTATTCTTGCAAAAGTCACAAGAGATAGACTTATGGAAGAATATGCGAAAAAATATCCTGAATATTTCTTTGAAAAACACAAAGGATATGGCACAAAACTTCACATTGAAATGTTAAAAAAATATGGCAAATGTGAAATTCATAGAGATAGCTTCATAAAGAATTTTGTAGGAAAGTAGTATGGAAACAAAATCAAAAGGAAGTATAGGTGAGATTTTAGCAGAGAAATACCTTAAAAAACTTGGTTATAAGTTTTTAGAAAGGAATTATTCTTCAAAAATCGGCGAAATAGACCTTATATATAAAGATAAGGACACAATTGTTTTTGTTGAAGTAAAAGCAAGACAAAATGATAGATTTGGTACGGGAAGGGAAGCTATTAACAATAAAAAACAACAAAAAATAAAAAGAACAGCCGAATTTTACTTAATTTCTAATAATTTATACGACAAAAACTGCAGATTTGATTGTATAGAAGTATTAGGAGATAAGGAAGATTATACGGTTGAGCATTATAAAAATGCTTTTTAGGTGTGTATATTATTATAATAAAAACCTAAAATTAAAATTTAAAAATAACCAATAAAATACTTGCATTTGATTATTATTTATGGTAATATAGTCGTGCTTAGTATGTTAAAGTGTTATAATTTGTAGGAATTTGTTTATTTTAACGACAAAAATAATGAGTTCCTTTTGCAATTGTAATAAAAATGGAGGCAAAAAAAGTGAATCTTATTGATGTTATTGAAAAGGAAAATTTGAAAGAAAATGTTGCTGAATTTAATATTGGTGACACTGTTCGTGTTTCATACAAGATTAAAGAAGGTAACAAAGAAAGAGTCCAAGCATATGAAGGTGTCGTTATTGCTAGAAAAAACGGCAGCGTAAGAGAATCTTTCACAGTTCGTAGAGTTTCTTTTGGTGTAGGTGTTGAAAGGACATTCCCACTTCACAGCCCAAAAATCGAAAAGATCGAAGTTGTTAAGAAAGGTAAAGTAAGAAGAGCAAAACTTTTCTATCTTAGAGACCTTACAGGTAAAGCAACAAAGATTAAAGAACAAAGATAGTTTTATATTTCATATTGTATAATATACTATGTCGGTATGTATGTTATTTATAATGGTGTAGGATGAAAAAGAAAAGCATTATCAATTTATTTATGGTATTTGTTTTAAGTTGTGCAATCATTTTTGGTTGTACGGCTTTTTTCCGTCCAAAACTTGTTGTTTTTGCTGAATCAAATTGGCAAAGCGAAGAAAATGTAGATACAATTTCATGGTATGATGGATTAACATATGAAGACGTGACTGTATATTCAATTAGTACAGCAGAACAACTTGCAGGACTTGCAACACTTGTAAACAGTGGTGTAAGTTTTGAAGGAAAAACCATCAAACTTAAGGACACAATCACTCTTGGTACTTTTGTTGAAAGATTAACTGAAGAAGATGATTACGTCTTAGAAACAGGTTTTGAATGGGTACCAATCGGTACAGTCGAAAATCCTTTTAAGGGTACATTTGACGCTCAAAACAACGTTATTAAAGGTGTTTACATAAACAATACAAATGATTATGTTGGTTTGTTTGGTGTTGTTGAAGGCACAATCAAAAACATAAACATTGTTGATTCTTATATTAGTGGTGGAAACTTTGTTGGTTCTATCGCTGGAAGTTTTAAAGGTACTATTGACTACTGTTATTCTTCAGCAACTGTTGTTGCAGGTGCAAACTCTAAAAAAGTTGGTGGTTTGTTAGGTTGTGCTGAAGGTACAGTTGAAAAACAAACAGTTATCACAAATTCATACACAACAAACAACTTGTCTTTAGTTGTAAATAAAGATTTAGCAGAAGGTGACACAGCAATGATTGGTGGAGTTGTCGGTTGTGCTAAACAAAATGTTTTAATTGAAAATTGTTACAATAGAGCAGTTGTCAAAGCTTCTTCATCATATATCGGTGGTGTTGTTGGTTTTGCAACTGACAATGTTGAGATTTCAAGATCATATAATGATGGCGAAGTTGTTGTCGAAAATAAAACAGACAAAGTAGAACAATATATCGGTGGTGTTGTTGGTGCTACAGTAAATGATTGTTCTATCGCTAATAGTTACAATACAGGTAAAGTTACAACAAATTCTGCTGCTGTCGGTGGTGTTGTAGGGCTAGCAGTCTCTACTGCTATTGATAATTCATATAATAGTGGTGCTGTAAGTGGTCTTTCATATGTCGGTGGTGTTGCAGGTGTTGTTAAAGAATTAAGTACAGTTTCAGATTCTCACAACCAAGGTGCAATTTTTGCAGTTTATGTTGAAGGAATTGTTTGCGAGAATTTTGCTGGTGTAATTGCTTATAATAACAATTCAGAGGTAAAATATTGCTACAATAGTGGCGAAGTTATATATTTTGTAGAGCCTGTTGCTGCAGAAGTTGAACCTGTAGGCGAAGAACCATTACCTGAAGAAGAAGTAGAAACTCCTGTTGTTGTCGAAACAAAGAACGTAGCAGGTGTTATTGCTAAAAACGAAAAAGGTAGTATCTATGCTGTTTACAATACAGGTATTGTTGGTGATGAAAACGCAACAAATGTAGCAGGTATTGTTGCAGAAAACAATGCTGGTAAACTTACAACAAGTATCAACACAGGTGTTATTTACGCCAAAGATGTTGTTGCAGGTGTTGTTGTAAATAACTTAAATGAAGCAACTGTCAAAAACTGCTTATCAAACGCAGAAATTATTGTTGAAACTGAAGAAGCAACTGTTGCGGGTCTTGTTGTTGTAAACGATGAAAAATCATTTGTATTTGACTCTTACTTCAACTTAGAACTTATTCCAAACAGTGAAGCTGTTGCACAAAACTTAGCAGTAGACACAAATGTTAAAAATGCTTTAGGTTACAACAAATCTAATATGTCTAACATTAAAGTTGAGTTATCAGACGGTTCAAGTTGTGTTGGTATTATCGAATCATTCAACCAAGTTGCAAAGAAAGATACCGATTCTAAATGGGTAGCAAGTATTGATACAAATAATGGTTCATCAAACATTATTTTCAATGTTGCAACTGAAAATTCATTTTCTATCACTGAAGTATTGGCTATTATCTTAGGTGCAATCGCAGTTGTTATCTTAGCAATTTATGTTAGTGTATATGTTAAAGAAACAAGAGCAAAGGCAGCAATTCCTGAATTTGATGGATACGGTAAAGACGATATCGAAGATTTAGAAGACAATATGTAAATAAAAACTAGGACTTGTCCTAGTTTTTTTATGTCAAAATTTAGACCATAAAAATTTTTTAATATCAATTATACTTGTTTTTAGTTGACAATTTTCTTGAACTTAAATATTTTTAATATGTAAAGGGGTAAGATTATGCTTTCAATAGTAGATAGTTTTGGTCTTATAGGTATAAACGGATATAAAGTTAAAGTAGAAGTAGACATAAATAGGGGTCTACCTAGTTTTGATGTTGTTGGTCTTGCCGATACAGCAATTAAAGAATCAAAACAAAGAGTTCGCTCTGCAATAAAAAACTTAAGGCTTGATTTTCCTATAAATAAGATTACTATAAACCTAGCTCCTGCAGACACAAAAAAAGAAGGCAGTTTTTATGATTTGCCTATTGCTATAGGAATTTTGACAGCAACCGGACAGGCTATACTCAAAAACATTAAAGAGTATGCTTTTATAGGGGAGTTGTCCTTAGATGGTAGCATTAGAAAAATCAATGGTGTCTTACCAATGCTTATTACTGCAAGGGAATTGGGTATTAAAAATATTTTTATCCCTTATGATAATAAGAAAGAAGCAAGTTATATTGAAGGGTTAAACATTTATGCTGTAAAAACCCTAAAAGAAGTTGTTGATTTTATAAATCGTAATTTGGTTTTGACTCCTGTCGAAACAACAAATTATAGGGTTATACAGCAAAACAATATATATTCAACAGACTTTAGTTTAATAAAAGGTCAAGCAAGTGCAAAAAGGGCACTTGAGATTTCTGCTGCA
>JAZSQZ010000134.1:0-5499 GCA_045538175.1 Clostridia bacterium | reverse complement strand
ATATAGTTCCTAATCGGTCTGCAAAGATTATTATCACCAATTCAATAAGAAACCATTTTTGGTTAAGCATCTTGTACTACTTAACTAATGGAAACACTCACATAGCATCTTAGTTCTTTCCACTAACAGTAATCCAATATACCACTTAAATGAAACATCACATAGCATATGGTTCTTCCAAATAGTTTGATATATTGAGTACACGATAATCCTGCGTGGTCTGACAACTAAGAATGTTATCAAACACATATTTTCAGGGCTATTCCCACCTCCACACTTCTAGGTGTTTACGGCTTTCGTCAGTTACCGTGTTTTGATGTATGAGTCCTTCTTAATTCTAGTTCAGACGGGAATTGGGTGTAATCTTTTTTGGTTAAATTACAAGAACAAGAATTAGAAGGAATTGAAATATCTTCCCAAATTTTTCAATCTACTAAAACAATCAAGGTTGTTTCATTCGTTTACAAGAGTAAATATAGTAATACATTTTCAATTTGTCAATAGTTTTATTGAAAAATTGTGTAAAATTTTATTTACCTTTGTTCTTCAGGTCCATTGTTTTACGGGTAATATACATATTCATTACACCGACAACACAGATAACTATGTTCAATATACCAGTAAACCATCTTCCACAAATCAAGAATACAAGTGCAATCAATGCAACTAGAATAACTTGAACAGTGAGAAGGATTAACTTATCTGTACCAGCTTTAATAAAACAGGTAGCAAGGACCGTTAGAAATAATAACAGTTGAAATACAATCATCAATTATTTCCTGTTTATAAAAAGTGGGTGAAGAATGAACTCCACCCACTTGTTTCATTCATAGCAATTACTTGCTGGCCTTCTTATCAGCCTTTGGTGTGGCAGCCTTGGCAACAGGAGCCTTTTTAACGCGGCCCTTTGAGTTGAATGTGTCAAAGCAACAATTCAACTGAGAACCTTCGTGAATAAGTGTGCCATTCACATAGAGCTTGCGACCAAAGTTACGCTTGTGGTCATTCTTCATCGGCTTGATAGCACCAGTGACAATTTCAATATCACCAATGGAAGCCTTACCAATCAAAGTACCCTTTTCATCAATATGGAACTTGTCCTTGTTCTTCTTGATTTCGTCACGAAGAGCGAGAACCTCTGCATAAGGAATCTTGGTACGCTGTGGGCGAGCGACCTTTGGAGAAACAAGGTTCTTCACAATACCATAGAGATATTGCTTCTTAAATTCACCAAGTTCAACAACCTTTTCAGCACCATTTTCAATGCGAACAAGTTCACGCTTCATAAAGGACTTACCACTCTTACCCTGTTTGGAAGAGACCTTTACCATATAATCCTGAGCACCGTTACCTGTGTCAATGCCAGAGAACTTCCACTGACCATCGGCAATCTTTTCGGCTTTACCATCTGAAACCATTGTGGAAATGGTAGAAGCAAGAATTTCACGAGCACTCATCTTAGGGGCCTGAGCAGCATTAGCCTTACTAGCAGTCATATTTGCCATAGTTTTTGTTTCCTTGTGCATAAAGCACCGTTAATTAATTTGTAAAATATAATATACAAAACAAAGCACCAGATGTCAATACATCTGGTGTAGAAAGTGTTTTGCTTAGATCTTTATCCAAGATTTCCAATGTTGAAGGTAACATTAGCAGCCTGAGAACCATTGAGAATGTTGGAGAGTTCCTGCATAAGCTTTTCGGCGTTTTCCTTCGTCATAGTAATTGCCATATCAGAACCCTTGCGAACAAAACGAGTCTTGTTCTTTTCAACTTCAATCTGCTTGGTGAGCTGAGCAATCTTTGCCTTCTTTTCGTTTGTCAAACGGGTAAATGCGTAAGTCGCATCATCAAGTTCCTGCTGTTCCTGTGCAAGTGCCTGCTTAAGGCTTTCCAAAGAGAAAATAGAACCAACAGCCTGTCCCTTTGCCTGATTGACCTTGGTATCGTTTACCTTGGGTTCAACAGTTGCCTGCTTTTCTTCGTGACAACCACACTTGCCACCACAACCACAAGCACATTCACCATTCTGTGTCTGACCAAGAATCTTTGACCAATCACCGCTCTGAAGAGCATCCTGAATTTCCCCGAGAGAAACGAAACGAATCTTATTATCCATAATTTTTTATCCTTTTGATGTTAATTGTTTAATGCGAGTATAAAGTAGTAATATAACTTTGTTTTGTCAATATACTACTTTGTAAATTTTTGTTTACCCATTTTTCTTATACACTTCATTGGGGAATTGTCTGATAACAGCACTTTGAATTTCCAAGAGTCGCTGATAGTAAGTACCATAATCAGGCCACGGGAGCTTGAAACGCTGTTCGGAAAGCATGTGTTCCATAATCTGGTCTGTGGTCATTTGGCACTTGTTAATGTTTGCGATGATATGCCAAGGCTTCCAAGCTTCTAACTGACGCTTGTATTCGTAAACCATATTCCCAATATATTCTTCACGAAGCTGAAACCACTGATTCTTGATGTTCTGGATATAATCCAGATACTTTGGTTCAACCGTGACCGTTGCTCGGTCACATTCTTCAATAACTCGTATAAAGCAATTAAGAATGTACTGGTGATTGTTCTTAATGATTTCAAACAAATCAACCTTTGCTTCTATAAGTTTCTGTAAAACTGTAATATTAAATACCATCTTCGGTCTCCTTTTTGCCGTTGTAATGAGCAAACCATTGTTCATAGTTATTCAAAGCCTTCCAGGTAGTGTCAAGAATATTGATAATTCTTCCCAAATGCTTTTTCATCAAATCACCAACCCAAGCATATTCCGTAAGGTCACCTGTATCGTTATATGCGAGTTCACGATTAGCAGCCGAATAAATGTTCTTCTTAAGCATCTGATGTGAATATGAAGTATATTTCGTGTGACAGAAATCACTGTTCCAAATGAGAAGCATAGTTTGATGATATCTGTTAATAATCAGATTAGCAATCATCTTTGCCTTTTCATCTTGTTCACGAAGTTCATTCGCCTTCACATTTACAGCCTTCACATTGATACGAAGAATCTTCCACAAGATATCTTCTTGAATGTTGGTGAAATTAATATCTGTCATTGTTTACCTCATTGTTGTTTTCAAGTGAAATATAGTAAACTTTTACTGAATTGTAAACCATTTTTATGTTAAAAGATGTTTACAAAACTTTATTTTAAGGTTAAGACATTGACAAATGGCAGTTTTTTTGCTACTTTTAGGGTATATGATTGATATAAATGGCAGATTTATACCAGGCTTTGGTACATCTTATAGAATTGTAAAAAGACCTAGTAAGACTTCAAAGGAAACGCACGTTCCTGACCCAGAACCAGAGTATGAATGGATTTATCTACCCGATGATAATCTGCCAGCTTATGCGTTAAGGAGTAAAGAAGATGACCAGAAAAGAGATGAACCGACTACAAATTCCGGGACTAACCATTAAAAAACAATCAGAAATTGAATGGTTAAGTACGCCTCGTAAAACAAAAGATGGAATTTATATTACTGATTATCCAGCTAAACTTGGAATTATTGATAATGTAACTCTTAATTATGTGCAAGAATGGGAAGTTAAATATCATAATGGTAAAGAAGCATATGTTTATCCTAATAATTATAAGACTATCGTTTATAAATTCCTTACACCAGAATATATAACTAACCTTCTTATGGGAAGTCTTAATGATTTCCATAAATGTGTAAAACAAATGAAAGCCTTTAATAAAAAACAAGAACTGGAAAAGGACTTCTACGAATAGAAGTCCTTTATTTTTAATGAGGAAACAATTAAATCTTTATACCGGGTCTTTTTGTGCCGGTGGCAAATGCGGTTTCTTCGGATACATTTCATTCAAGTCATTAATGCAAGCATGAACCTGTTCCGACGGTGCGTCTGTGGTCATAGTGAAAAGACCAAAAGGCAAAAACACCACCCGATCTTTCTTGTAAATTGGATTCTGTGATTCCGTAACCAAGATAGTAACACCACCTTGATTTGTATCTTTTACGATACCCTTGAAATTGTCAATCCTACCATTAAATTGAACATAAACATTAACAGTCTTGTTCATAAAATAAGTATCACAAGTCAACATTTTTTATTTCTCCTTCTTTTCTTGAGAACAGGAAACATAATCCTTTCCAGTTGAATAAGCCATTACGGCCTTTGTAATAAATTCTGCGTCAGCACCCGGAAGTCTTATCAATCTCATTGTTTCTTCCTGTGCAATCTTTAATGCTTCTTGAATATTCTTTTCCTTTGAGGCATTGGCCTTCATTGTGGCATATTTCTTCCAATAGAAATTGAAGTCACAATATCTTACACCATTAGCTCCTTTCATTCCATTTGCGAAGGAATTTAACAGATAATAAATTTCTGGGTGTTGTCTTTGATATTTCTTTGCAAAGATTCTGTGAGCAATATAATGTTCTCTGGGAGTCATAAGGACACGATTTTCTTCAACATCTTGTCCACCCATACTCCTGAACAAGATATGATGAATTGTATATTTACCATTGTCCTTTCGGCCCAAAGATTGTAATTTTTCACAAAAATTCTTATAAAGTAGTCCGTATCTCATTTATAGTTCCTCATTAAGTTTGATTATAACTTAGAAAAACCACTGACATTTGTCAATGGTTTTTTATAAAAAGATTGTAAATAAAAGTTTACTTAATATCTAAATTACAGCAATCATCTGGATTTGGATTAAAATGATTTTTCCAGTATTCATATGCTTCGGTTTCGTCTTCACAAACCGAGACATATTTAAATCCAGTAATACCTTTTATTAATTCTTTTTTGTCTTCAAGAGTTCTATGACGATAACCACTCTGTTTAACAGTATATGGTGTATAATCTATATCAAACCACTTCTTTATCCAGCCATTTACTCTCAAAAATTCTACCTGAATTTTATCACACTTGACAGCATTTAACTTCTCTAAATCTACATATTCAGGAATATATGGACTTAATCTTAATGCTACATCAAAACCTGCGGCATATAATTTTTCAATAGCAGCTATTCTTCTACTTGGTACTACCGCCTTTTCATAACTTAAACTTAAATCATCATCTGTGGTAGTAACAGTAATCTGTATATGTGCTAATTCTTTATCTAAAACCGCCATATATTCATCTGTAGCAATCAAATCACTCTTGGTTACAATTAGGTAAGGTACTTTCTTTTCCTTTAAATATTTAAGAGTTTCATAAGTAACTTTATGTTTAGTTTCAATAGGTTGGAAGCAATCTGTCATACCACCAAGTCTAATGGCTTTAATTGTTCCACACTTTCCTGCAGCTATCTTATCTATCTGTTTCTTAATTTTATCAATATTTGCTACAGCTGGGTCTTCAGGATTCCAATGTTTACGAAAATCCAATAAAGACTTTGCATAACAATATTTACAGTCATGACTACAACCACAACCATAAGTATCCAATCTTGCTGGATAACTACATTTACTACCTTCGTTACCACCAACATTTTTA
>JAZSQZ010000113.1:0-2224 GCA_045538175.1 Clostridia bacterium | reverse complement strand
TCTTCCTAAGACCGCTTGGCCTCCGACTTGCCATAGTTAGGCCTCCTTTAAGTTAAATTAAAAAGTACATCTTTCCGTTTTAATTGTAGTATTTGTGTAGCCGTGCAGCAATATTCGGTTCTGTTCTGATGGTTCACCACAAAAACCGGTTTTGCCATAAACTTTTACAGTAACATATCCGAAATGTTGTGTTGCTTTAGCCACATAACCACAACTGGAACGAAAAATAAGTTTACCATCTTCAAAAATCGCTACTTGTTCACCAGTTGTTTTATTCCATTCCTGGGTCTTTCTAAAAGCATAATCTCTGAAGTTATCAATCGTTTCACAACCAATAAGAACAAAGCAAAAAATGATTAACAATAATTTATTCAAAATCACCTTCCAATTCCTTTTTACGGAGTTCAATAAATTTGAGTTTCAAATATTTTTCTTTTTCACGAAGCATCTGTTCCCATTTCCACTTATGTTGTCTGTTGTATTCTCTCAACTGTTCCAAAATGGGCTCATTTTCTATTGACGGTTTAATTTTTACAATTTCACTACAAAGAATATCCTTAGCTTGTATTCGTTCATTGAGAATTTCTTCAGCAGTTGTAACACTACTATACCTATAAGAATCATCAGAACATTCTGTCAATTCAACCCAAATATCACCACTTGTACACAAAGAAATGACAAATACCATCTTAATATCTTTTTTCTCAAAATCCGGGTGATTAACACGCCAGCGAGCAATTTCATAAATGTATAAGCCTACTGTGTTCATTTTGTTTCCTTGTAAATCGTTTCACCACCAGTCTGATTATAGATGTGGAAACGGCCATCATAATTGCCAATGACTTTCCTTTCGCCTTTAACCATCATTGTGTACTGATAGTAGATGTTCCAACAATTCTTAGACAGTGGTTCATCAGGTGAAAGGTTCCATTCCTTTCTAATTTCTTTTTCAAATTCAGTGTGTGTCATACCTTGCAGTTTCTCTCAATCCATTCTTTGTACTGGGTGTACAGCGGGTCCTGTTCCAATTTTGCAATTTCATTCTTAGACATTACCCAGACACCTTCATTGTTTACCATTTTAACTTCGTGAACAACGAAACGAGAAGACCAAAGTCCCAAAGCAGTTAAGCGGCAAGTGGAGTGCTTTTCGTCACGATTACGAAAACGAAGGTCGGCAGCACGATTAAGAGCATCTTCTTTTGTATCGTAAGTATCACGAGTAGTCAGATGTGCTATCTTATCTACACCATTTAAATACAGTGCCTGATTAACCAAACTCTTGTGTTTGGTGGAGCTAAAACCTTCGCTCCTTTGATAACTAATTTCAAAAACACCATAAATTTTTTCGTTCATAGTAACCTCGTTGTTTACAGATAATATAGAAAAATCCATTGAACCTGTCAATGGACTTTAGTAAAAAAATATGTAAAATTAAGTTTACAATATGAAATCTTTTTCAAGTTCGCTCAAGCGCTGACCAGCTCTGACACGTTTTATTTCTAATTCTATTTGTGGATAGCCAGCTACAAAACTGTCCGTACCCGTAAAGGTCTTGAGAAGGCGACCATTCTTCCATACAGTGAATACAACACCAGTAAAATCCTTCACACCAGTTGTATCAGAATAATTCTTTACTGTGTTTACCAACATATTCAAATTTCCTTCCAGGTCAACTTTGAACATTGACGAATAATGACCAAGTACCTGATAGGCCAATCCAAACTTACTAAGCGTTAAAGCAACATTGTTTTGTTCATCTGTTGTAAAATGTCTTGCACTCATCGTTTCTTCCTTTTGTTGTGATAGTTATTCCAAGTTTCCAAAGGTGGTTGCTTCGTTAAATGAAAATTGCCGCAGAATTGACAATGATAGCAGTACTTTTCTTGTCTATCAGTTCGTCCTTCTTTCCGCAATCGGTCAATTCTATACAAAGCAAATTCAGCATCTACTTTTGATTTGTAACAAATTTTGCCTGTTTTACAATCCCAATTCATTTCTTTTATTCCTTATATAAGTTTTAAATTCTTTAACAGAATAAAATTTGATGAGTTCGGAAGCCATCTTTTCAGCATCTTTGTATTTTTCACAATACAAATCTTCACCATAAGCAGAAAATTCTTGTAACTGCCCAGTGTGATAAAAACAAAACACATATAATGGCTTGTTGAGAATATCAAGTTGAATAGGAAGTTTTTGAGGTTTCTTTTCGTAAGATTTAAAAT
>JAZSQZ010000137.1:0-49270 GCA_045538175.1 Clostridia bacterium | reverse complement strand
ATGATTTGAAGTTGAAACTATTCTCTGTAGATTCATTTGCGGAACATTCTGCATGGGATATTGAAAAACGATGGACAGATGAAGAAAAAGTTAAGATGGGCGTGAAAAAAGCCGACGTTATTATGAATCTTGATGAGTTTAGTGAATATTTGGCGGGGATTGTAGCCGATATAAATAATTATGGGGAGGCTATTAAATGTCTAAAGTCATAGAAAAAACAATGGGAGAAATCTGCTCAATTGCAAGGAGAAATGGTTCGCTGACTATGGAGGATATCAATAAAATGTCAGGCGAATTTCCTGTGTATGCAGCTTCTGTTGGAGTTGCTATTGGTTACATCAATAGTTACTTAAATGACAAGCCAGCCATAATTGTTCCGACTGCCGGAAACGGCACAGCGGGAAAACCCTATGTAGTAACAGATCCTTTCTATACGATAGGGGCAAATGCGGTAGGTTTCGTACCCGAGGAAAATATTGATGTTCATTATGTGTTTTTTCAATTAAAAAACATATTATCAAGTCTTGTAAAAGGCGAAAGTTTTAAAAATATCAATCAAGGAATGATCAAAAAAATAAAAATAGTTATTCCGATAAAAGAGGATAAAAGCTTCGACCTTGAAGAACAACAAAGGCTGTCTGGAATATATTTTGAAATCGAAAGGCAACGGCAATATCTTTCGAACAAAGTGTATGAAATACAAGAGTTACTGGTACATATTGATAAAGAAGAGGGCATCAAATATGAAGATGTACCTCTGAATTCCTTGGTTATACACGAAAATGGTAATGCTTCTTACACAAAAACATGGTGTCAGAAACATAAAGGTGAATATCCAATATACTCCGCTAACAACATTGAGCCTATTGATTTTGTAGATTCTTTTGATTATGACGGAGAATATTTAACTTATTCTAAAAACGGGTGTGCTGGATATATCACTATTATTGGTAATCGTTTTTCCGTAAATGGCGATAGATGTGTTATGAGAATTAATGAAGAATATGTAGGTAAAGTCAACATTTTGTATTTGAAATACTATCTTGAGCCGATTTTTAGAAAAAACAAAAAGGGTAGACTTGGAGCATTTGGAAAAAATGAATTTACCAAACTAAATAGTTCGATGATTAAGAGCCTTAATATTTTAGTTCCCATTCCATTGGCAACTGATGGTTCTTATGATTTGGATAAACAAAGGGAGATAGCGGAAAGATATAAGCAGATTGATGAAATAAAAAAAGGATTAATTGATAAGATCGTTCAGTTAACATCAATCAATGTTGTTCCCGATATATGCCCGTAATTTTGTTTTTCCTCGAGTGAGAAGAAAAAACACCAAAATTAAGATTAAAATCTATATCAATATCCCTTATTAAGTTCAAATCCCGTAAGCAAAACAGCAAAAATATCTTTTTTATAGCCCTTATACAATCATAAAAGAAAGCCTTATTAGGCTTTCTTTTTTTATTATTTGATTTCCTATTTTTGTTTTGTTGTGATAAAATGATTATAGAGGTGTTATATGAAAAAACATATTGAAGTTGTTGCAGCAGTTATCGAGCACGATGGTAAAATTTTGTGTATGGAAAGAGACCAAGGCAAATATGATTATGTTTCTTTTAAATGGGAATTCCCTGGGGGTAAAATCGAACAAGGCGAAACAAAAGAAGAAGCCCTAGCACGCGAGTTAAGAGAAGAAATGGAAATGAGCGTTGAAATTAAAGGACACTTTTTAGATGTTTATCACGAATATCCAGATTTTACAATAAATATGTACTCTTACCTATGCGAAGCAAAAGATACAGAATTTAAAATGAATGTCCACCACGACTTTAGGTGGCTTGAAAAAGAAAACCTAAAAACACTTGATTGGGCAGCAGCAGATTTACCTATTGTAGAAAAAATAGTAAACGAAAACAATTAAATATTTTAAAAACAAAAAAGCAGGTTTAACCTGCTTTTTTTATTTTCTCATACCACCTTTGTTGTAAATTTCCATAATAAGTTTATGGGTTTTTAAGGCTTCTTCGCCGGTAAGTTCAAGTGGTTCTTTGCCAAGGACTGCGTTGTAATATTGCCTTATTTGTCTTATATGCCAAGAGCCCCAATAATCTTTTCCACCGTCTTCTTTTTTAATTTTTGCATCTTCGTGGGCTTCTTCTTGGGTGCCATCGTTGTATGAAATTAGGGCGTCGTGATAACCAAATGTTACCTTGCCGTTTTCGCAAAACAATCTAATTTCGATAGGCTCGTCACAGGCGTAGTTATTCATACAATAAAAACCATATCTTGTGCCGTTTTTATAAGTGATTAACCCTTCGGCTGTGTCTTCGACTTTAACAATTTTGTGCCCACGGTTTGCCATAGAACAATTTACGCTTTCGATTTCGCTATCGACAAGCCAATTTACAAGGTCAATTGAGTGGATTGCTTGATCTATTACAACGCCACCACCTTCTTTGTCCCAAGTACCTTTCCAATCGCTACTGCTGTAGTAATCATCTGACCTGTTCCAAGTAAGAACAGAACGAGCAGAAATAATTTTGCCTAACTTTCCACTTGTAACTGCTTTTTTTACAAGTTGGGCTGGATTGTTGTAACGGCATTGAAAAATTACACCGAACAAAAGATTTTTATCCTTTGCAACTTTGACTGCATTTTCTGCACTTTTAAGGTCAACGTCCATAGGTTTTTCGGTAAGGACATTTACACCGTGTTCAAAAGCACAAATTGCAACTTTTGAGTGAATATAATGTGGCAAACATAGGTGCACTGCGTCGAGATTTTCTTGTTTTAACATTTCTTCATAATCATAATAGGCTTTTATGCCATATGTTTTTGCAGCTTCGTCTGCCCTATCTTTTTTAATGTCGCAACAAGCGACAAGTTCTAAATCTTCAATTGCTTTTATAGGTAAAAAGTGCCTAACGGAAATTCGGCCACAGCCTATAACCCCTACTCTTAATTTTTTCATTTGTTTTCTCCCCTTTTGACTGTTACGTCTAACATAATTTTACCTATTTAGAAAATCTTTGTCAACTTATCCCCTATACACATAAAAAAGGCGACATTTTACAAGTAATAAACGTTTTTGTTTGCAAACACTTATAAAAAAATGATATTATACGAATATGGACAAAGAAACTATTTCAAAAAGAGAAAAATTTTTAAACTTTGTTGAAAAATATTGGCTATATTTGTTTATAGCCATTTTATTTTTATTGTCCTTTGCTTGCTTTTTTAACCTTGGTAATATGCCCATTTATGATTGGGACGAAGCAAGGCACGGCGTAAACGCCTTTGAAATGTTAAAGCAAAACAACTTTATAGCAAACTTTTATCAAGGCGAAATTGACTATTACAACTTAAAACCACCTATTTCTTATTACTTCATAATTATAGGATATAAAATTTTCGGTTTTAACGCTTGGGGTTTAAGATTTTTTTCAGCACTTTCCTATCTTGTGACTGCAATTGTTGTTTCTTTGTTTATTAAAAACAAGTTTGGAAAACTTGAAAGTTTGATTGCTTGTTTGTTTTTTGCGTCTTTTTCGTATCTTTTTGTTTTGCACTGCACAAGGACAGGGGACGCAGACGCTTTGTTTATCTTGTTTTATGCTTTATCTATAATTTCGCTTATAAAATCAACAGATAATGCAAATTGGTTATGTGGGGTTGGTGTTTCGTTTTCGCTTGCGTTTTTAACAAAAAGTTGGCACGCTTTTATAATTGTACCTGCCGTATTTTTCTATATGCTTTTTACAAAGGGTTTTAAAAATACAAAATGGTGGCAATATATAACTTTCTTCTTAAGTAGCGTCGCTCTCATTTTGCTCTGGGGACTTTTAAGATATGGTTTTGATGGCACAGAATTTTTTAAGGGTATGATTGAGTATGACTTGCTTAGTCGCACATCTTCTGCACTTGAAAACCATAATGGAAATATTTTTTACTACTTCTTAATCCTAGGGCTTATCCCTACAATGCTTGTATCAGTCGTGTTAGGAATTGTACACCTTATAATCAAAATAAAGAAAAAAGAAAAGTTATCAAACATATCAATACTTTGTTTAACAGCTTTCCTTACAACATTTATCATATTTTCGATTGCAAAAACAAAATTGGGTTGGTATATTTTTCCTTGTGTAATACCTTCTGCAATTTATGGGGCTTACACTTTAGGTAGACACTTAAAAAACAACACAAAAACAAGTGCCACAAAAAGGTTTAAAATTGCAAGTGTTGTATGCTTAAGTTTTGTTGGTTTGTTTGCTTTTATAACCCTTGTAACACCTTTTGTAAGTTTTGTTAAGCAAGATGTTTGTTTGCAAACATTTATAAGTAAAATTGAAATTGAAGATAACAACAATATCTATATGCAAAACAAAAATGACACAAAGTGGGGACAAGGCAACCTTCTTGTGCTAGAATTTACAATCGGCAGACACGGGGTTGATGGGGGCTACGAAGAGTTTATAAAAAACAAAGATAGTTACCTAATTGTCGACAAAGAAACCTACCTTAAATTAAACACAGAAAACACAAAAATAATAAGTGAAGATAATTTGTGGATACTTATACAAAATATATATTAAAAAAATAAAAAATAGGCAAATCTGCCTATTTTTTTGTTGATTTTGTGGTTGTTTTGGTTGTAGTTTTTTTTGTTGTAACTTTTTTTGTTTGTTTGGTTGTTTTAACTTCTTTTTGTTCTTTAATTTCTTCTGTTTTATCTTTAGTGTCTTTTATTTCTTTGTTTGCGTCTGGAGATTCTTCTTTCTCTTTTTCTTCTAATTCTTTTTCCTTAAAATACACTTCTTCGTATTCTTTTCTAAATGTTCTTTGTTTGTACATTACATAGTGTTTTGCAACATTTGCAGCAAGGAAAAGGACAAGCAATACTTTAAACGCTATTATATCCCCGATAATACCTGCAACAACAAACAAGATATAAGTGATTACCCTTGAAACACATTGACAAAGTTCAAAGAAGAATTGATGCTCTGCAATAAATCTATACATATCAAGATACTTTATGATTGCATCTCGCTCACAAGTGCCTAAGTAATCTGAGAATTGAATTGCAATAGTTAAACACAAGTTATAAATAATAAGAGTGACAGGGTTTAAGTAGAAAACCAAAACCAAACAAGCGATAAACGGAACAACACCTAAAAGTGTATACACAACAGCTTTGTTCATTTTAGGGCTTTTGTCAAACTTTTTGTAAAGCATCAAAAGCAACATTGCGCCAAGTGAAAAAGCTGAGCTTAAAAGTCCTAAACTTAAGTTTGTTTTAAATGTGTAAATTGTAAGTATAACAACAATGATTTTGTAGCAGTTTTTAACCCCTGCAAGTAAAGCATTGTAATATGCATAATTGATTTTTCTGCGTGCTTCTTTGTTTGCTTTTAAGCACTTTAAATACTCGAGTGGTTCAAAAACAGAATCTTTTGGACGGTTAGATTTAACAAACATAGAAACAACAAATTGAATAACAACAAGTAAGCAGATATAAATTGCAATGTTTGAGTAACTTGAAGCATCGATAACGATACCTAAAATTGTTGGAACGACAACCTTTATTACACTAGAAACAATTGTTGATAATATGTTGTAGGCTTTGATGTTTGACCTAGAGTTAAGTTCGTTTCGCATAACGTGGTAACTTGAATAATAAAATGCGTCCGACAAACCACTAAGGAAACCTGCAATCATAACCCACTCTGCAATACTTTTGCCATAGAAAACCATAACAACAAGGAAAATTGCATAAACAACAATGCCTGCCCTTAAAAAAGATATTCGGTTGCTTTTGCCAACCCAGAAACTTATACAAAGATAAATTATGATATAGGTTATAAATTCAGCAATAAAGAAAAGACCGATATTTATAAGACCTGCGCCGAAAATATCATTGGGGTCAACTGAGATAATGTGCGAAGTTAAAAAAGTGGTGGTGAATAATTCCAACACAACCCTAAACATATGAACAGCAAAAAGTGTTTTTTGTTCGGTTTTTTCCTTTCTCATTTGTTTACCTTTTATAAGTCTATTATATATTTTTAATTTGTTTTAGGCAAACAAACACAACACTTAAAATAAAAAACACAGATATAAATCTATGTTTTCGTTTTATGCTTCGTAATCTTGACCTTCGCCTAAGCAGTGGATAGGATTTTCACCATAGTTGTTTGCAAAATCGAAGTTTGCCCTTTGAAGAGCCATTGCATAGATTGTTTTGTCGATATCACTTGAAGGAATAGGATATGAATCTATATGTCCGTTTGTGTTTTCAACAATCATTGCAGAATTTTCTTCGTCTGCCCTGCTTCTGTCTGGAACAATCATACAGTAGTTGTATCCAACTTCTCTTGATTGGTCGATATGTCCTTCACTTGTTGCTTGATATATAGCGTTTAGGTAAGAAGCGCAACTTTCTGTAAGTCTGACTGAGTTTGTAGGATTTTCGGTTGCTGTAAGTTCGGTTAGGTTTATACCGTTTGTAGTATCGGTATATGTTCTGCCTTCAACTGTTCTTCCTTTCATTTCTGCTGTAACAACTGTAACTTCGCCGTCAACTGAGAAAATAATTTGTCCTCTACCTTCAGGAATTTGTACCCTTTGGCCTGAAGAATATATATTTGAGATTCTTTCTAATTGTCTAATAATCCTGGAATCTTTTTCACGATTTAGTTCTTTCATTTAACACCTCTAAACACAAATAATTATACATTATTTTGGCCTGTTGTCAATATGGCAATTTGACGGAAAACAATTACAGAAAACAAAAAAAGAAGTGGCTTTTCACTTCTTTTTGTTTTTGTTTTATTAAACTTGTGGTGGATTTCCGTTAGGATCAACATATCCACCATTTGGATCTGCATTTCCGTTAGGGTCGCCTGTTCCGTTTGCACCTTCGAATTCTTGTAAAATTTTCATTCTCATTGCTTGGAAACTATCTTCTGTTAATGCTCCATTTGCGTGAAGTCTGTCAAGTCTTTCAAGGTCTGCTTTAACTTTATCTGGATAACCTGCATACAAGTCCCCTTCGTCGACAGTGTTATCAATCATATTTGGTTGATATCTTGGTGGCTCTGGTGCAACAGGTTCGCCATTTGGACCATATTGTTGTTGGTTGTAATCTGTTGGTGCAAATTGTTGATTGTAATTTATTCCACCGAAAGTGCCAGCAAGTGTTCTCTTATATGCCTTACTCATTCTCATTGATTGAATAAGTGAAAACAAGAAAATGAAAAGCATAACAACTGCGTTGACTGCTTGTGGCAAAACCTTCAACATATCAAACTTAAAATCTTTATCTAAAATTGTTTAAACAAGTGTGCCTGCAGCAAGTGCAAAAACAATAAATTCTACAAATACAAAACCTGAAACTGCTCTTCTTTTTTGTAAATATTCAAAGTCAGGAAGTTTTGCAAAAGAAAGTTTTTTTGTTGCAAAGATGAGAAGTGTTACTGAAATGACAAGTACAAGTCCTGCTGTGAGAATATTTAAAAGTTGTGCTTCAAAACTTACAGGTATAAGATTGATAAGTGGTTTATACATAGTGTCAAAAACCGAAGTCAATGTGCCAGCAAAAGACTTACCAATAAACCCTTCGATTGTCGAAGCAAGAAATTGATAAGCAAGATTGTATAATGACAATATCAAAACCAAAATAAAGAAAATCAATTCTATAATCCCGGTAAAGATTAGTAAACCTTTTTTCATACTTCTTCTAATTTACTCCTTTAATAAATATATTATAGTTACAAATAAAAACCTTGTCAAACAATTATTAGCATTTTGAGTTTATATTAAAACCACAAAATTAAAGCAAAAAACAAGTAAATTGAAGTGTTTTATCTTTAACACAAAAACACCGACTGCGTGTTCGAAAAGGATTGTAAATTGTTTAAAATTTTTAAATAAAAAAATAAAATTTATAAAAAACAAATTGCAAAAAATATAAAAATTTTTATGATAAAAACACATATTGTTTTTCCGACTCTTTATACGGTTGTACTTATAGGTCGGCGTTAAATACCTTTATTTTTCTAGGGTGTTTATATTAAACATTTTTGCAGACCAACCATTTGGTACGATTTAGAGCATATATATAAACACAAAAAAAAGAAGTGAAAATTCCACTTCTTTTTAAACTTTTTTTTGTTTAGTCTTTTTTAAATTCGTATGGAACTGAGAAGATTTCTCTAATAGTTTGTAAGAGTTTGTCGTCAATTCTTACAAACAGTGGTGAAGGTGTGCCAACCCTATGACCTTTCTTTACGATATAAGTTGAAGCTTTTTCCCACATATTTGGAGCAGTTGGATCGCCTTCAAGAAGCATTTGTTTTTGCCAAACTTCTCTAACTTTGTTTGGAATAATTGGGCTTGCGACAACGCACAAACTTGCACACAAGTTTAAGCAAAGGTAAAGTGTCTTTTTTGCTTCTTCGATGTTTTCTTCCTTCATCAACTTCCAAGGTGCTTTCTTTTCGATATAGCCGTTGCCGACAACTGCAAAGTTCATAATTTCTCTATAAGCATCTCTTAACTCTGCTTTTTCGAAACAATTTGAAATTACTGTTGGTTGATTTTTGATTGCATCGATTATTGCTCTATCGTGTTCGTCTAAAACTGTGTCGTCTGTAATTTCAAAATCAAGTGTTCCACCAAAATATGAATTTATCATATTGATTGTTCTGTTAAACAAGTTTCCAAATTTGCCAACAAGTTCAGAATTTGTGTTGTCCTTAAATCCTTCCCACTTAAAGTCTGTATCTTTGTTTTCTGGGATAATTGTTGTAAGGTATGCCCTTAGAGTGTCAACATCAACTTCTGGGTGGTCTTCTAGAAGTGCTTGGCAGAATACACCGATTTTTTTGCTTTTTGAAAACTTTTGACCTTCAAAGTTTAAGAAGTTTAATCCTACGACATTGTGAGCAAGGTTGTAAGTATCGTTTTCGATTTCCATTGTTGGGAAGAAGATTGTGTGGAATTGAATATTGTCTTTACCAACGAAATTGTAAATTTTTGCATCTTTTTCAAGCCCCAAATCTTTATATTTTTGTTCGGACAATTCTTTTGTGATTGAGATATAACCGATAGGTGCATCAAACCAAACATAGAAAACTTTATTTTCAAAGCCTTCAAGTGGAATGTTAAAGCCCCAAGTGATATCCCTTGAGATACATCTATCTCTTAAACCTTCTTTAATCCATTTTTTTGCTTCAAGGTATACGTGGTTTCTCCAAACAGATTTCTTTGATTCTACCCAAGCATCGAGTTTGTCGATATCTTTTGATAATTGAAGGTAGATATGATTTGATTTTTTAAGGACTGCTTTTTCGCCACAAATTTTACATTTTGCATCAACAAGTTCGTTTGGAGCAAAAAGACTGTCACATTTTTCGCATTGGTCACCGCTTGCGCCTTCGTAACCACATTTTGGGCAGGTGCCAACGACGAATCTGTCAGGCAAAAACATTTTGTCCTTTTCACAATAGAACATTTCTGTCTCACCTGTTGTGATATATCCCCTTTCGTTTAACTTTAAGAAGAAGTCTTTTGTGATTTCTTCGTGAGTTTTTGTATGTGTGTTTGAATAGATATCGTAACTGATACCTAATTTTTCGTAAATTTTCTTGTGTACTTCGTGAAGAGTGCTTGTAAGGTCTTCAACTTTCATACCTAATTCTTGAGCAGTAACCATTGAAGGTGTACCGTGCATATCGCTACCACCGACAAAAGTTGTGTCATAACCAAAACTTCTGCAATATCTTGCAAAAATATCTGCTGGCAAATGGCAACCTACAATGTGGCCAGCGTGTGGAATATTGTTAACATAAGTTAAGGCTGCTGTAATAAGTCTTGTTTCTTTTTTCATTTTCGTACATTCTCCGTTTCAATTATTATATTAACAGGACCGTCGTTTGAAACATCAACTTTCATATCTGCACCAAATTTGCCTGTTTGAATTTTCTTATAAGGATAAGTTTTGCAAAGTTCTATAAATTTTAAATACATCTCTTCTGCCCTTTGGGGCATCATAGCAGTAATAAAATCTGGTCTAAAGCCGTGAACTGTGTTTCCGTATAAGGTAAAATTGCTAATAATTAAAATTTCGCCACCGACGGCTTCGGGACTAAGATTCATTTTCCCGTTTTCGTCTTCAAAAATGCGAAGACCTGCGATTTTGCGTGCTAGATATTCAAGGTCCCAATCGGTATCGTCGCTACGAACGCCCAAAAACACGACAAAACCCTTATCAATTTTGCCGATAACTTCGCTATCAACTGTTACTTGTGCGCTGTTGCACCTTTGAATAACTGCCCTCATTTTTACCTCGCATAGAATTATACAACAATAACCCCCTAAAATCAATTAAAAATTCTTTTGTTTTGGGTTTTTGTGTCGTTTTTTTTGCATTTTTGTTTTGAGTTGTAACAAAATAATTATATAATATAGTAGTTATTATAATTAAAACATTATAGGAGTGTCGATATGAGAAAAACTTTAAAGTATATTGCAGTTTGTTTCGCTTTATTCTTTACGCTTGTTTTGTCCACTGCTTGTGGGGGCAACGCTCTTGCAGGTATCGCCCTTAAGTGCAACCTTACAGAGCTTGGCACGGCTTATTACTCAGCAAGTGTAGGACAAACCTTCACTGTGTCTGTTGAGACTGCCCCTGAAAACTTTGACTTAACAGATAAACTTATCTGGCAGTCTAGTGACACAAACGTCGCAACTGTTGATAATGGCTCTGTCACAACAAAGTCTACAGGTAAAGTTTTTATCACAGCAAAGTATAAAGACAACGAAAATATCAATGCTTCCATTCAACTTAGAGTTTTTGCAGAAAGCAGTGCAGAGCTTGCTTTCACACAAGAATATTACACAGTAATCTATGGTGACAATTTTGAAGTTGATATTTTGCAAGATTACGAAGACGTTGTTTTTGAGTTTGCCGGAAGACTTGAAGATGGCACAGAATATCCTGCTGAAATGAAAAATGTTCAACCAAAGGAAGCAGGTATTTATACCGTTACAACAACTTACGGAGATTATAAGGCAGACGCAAGTATTATTATCTCTAAAAAAGATGTCGAAATTCCTATTGACAGTTATAAAAAAGTTTATGGTAGCGATAGCATAACAACACTTGCTGGAGATATCACAGACGATTTCTCAAAAGTTGGAAATGATTATACAGTTGCTCTTCCAAACGGAGATAACGACGTAATCGTTTACAACTTAAAGTGCGTTGCAGTTGACACAGTTACACCTGCAAACACAACCTATCAAAATGTTGGATCATATCCTATTCAACTTGAAGTTGACCTTGATGCATCTCCAAAATTTGCAAACAACTATCGCTTAAAAGAAACTGCAAACGGCACACTTACAATCGAACCACTTGCTGTTACACTTGTTGCAAAAGACAAAACTGTAACATATGGCTCAAACAGCAGTTTTATAACAAATGCAAATTATTCACTTTATCGTACAGCAGAATTTGTTCTTGCTGACCCAGGTGATTTGAGTGATTTAACTGACCTTGCTTCACCAAACTATGGAAACACATTTACAAAACAAATTAGTTTTGCAACAACTGTTTACAAAGACGGTCAAAAGTATGAAGGCAAATTTAATGTTGGCGAATACGACTTAAACTGTAAAGGCTCACAAGTCATTGCACAAAATTCTAAAAAGAACTTAACAATGACTAGTGCAGACATTTACAATGCAAAATACACAATCACTCCTAAGAAACTTACAATTTATCCTACAGCAAATCAATCAAAGTTTGCAGGCGAAGCTGACCCAGAGTTAAGTTATGCAACAAATTCTAACGGTATTGTTGAAGGCGACGTACTTTTACCATTCTTAACACGTGCAGGTGCTGACTTAAACCAAAACAATCCTGGCGAATATTCATATGATATCATAACTTATGGCGATCCTGACAATTTTGTTGTAAATGATAACTACGAAATTGAACTTGACCCAACAAACAAATTTACGATCAAGCAAAACTCAGTTTACTTTGCGCTTAAAGGTCAGATCATTGATTATGGCCAAAACGCTGATGATTTTGAATACACATTATCAATCAACGGAAAAACTATTGAAAACCCAACAATTGACCAAAATGGTTGGATAACCCTTCAAACCTACACATACAACGAAGGCGAAGCCGACGAAGTAACATACAACAATAAAATTAAACTTGCAATTGCTGAAGACCCTACCCCTGAAGTAGACGCAGAAGGATATTTCAAAAGACATCGCTTGATGTTAACTTATGAATTTAATGAAAACAACGAAGGCTGGAAGGCAGCAGATTCAACAGACGAATTCTTTGAAGTAAAATACAACGATGTTTCTCCTGCATTTGTTTGCTATAACAAAATTGACCTTGTTGTAAAACCAAAAGCAAATCCTTTGCTTCTAACCAAGATTTACGATAACACTGTTGCAAGTGATGCTGTTATTTATGAAGCAGATTGTGTTGGTCTTCTTGAAGGCGACGAAGATGTATTTACATCGATAAGATTTAAAAAACTTGACACTTCTACAACTGTTGGACAATACCCACTTGAACTTTGGGATTATACATTGTCAACAGACAAACTTTACTATAACGTAATTTTTAGTGACGAAATTGTTTATTATACAATAACACAAAGAGAACTTGTTGTTTCTCCTACAAAAGATCAAACAAAGATTTATGGTAGCGCAGACAAAGAGTTTACATACACAATTACAAATCTTGCAACGGGAGATACAAAAGAAGACATTGTAAGATCAATTACACTTGGTCGTGAAAGTGGCGAAGCCGTTGGCGAATATTCTTATGTTTTAACAGAGTTTACTTGTGACCCTAACTATACATACACATTTAACGACAAACTTGAAGATGGTGTAAACGAAAACACATTTGTAATCACTCAAAGAAGACTTCTTATTTCTGCAGTTTCACAAACAATTATATATGGGGATAATATTCCAGAACTTACTTATGTTGTTTCTGTTGCAGATTCAACTGAAGACGTGTTTATTCCTTCATATATGCCTGTAATTGCAGGTGCAGTCGAAACAGAAGCTGTTAAGTACTCACCTGTTCAAGATTACAAAATAACAAAAGGCACACTTGATGCTGGTTCGAACTTTATTATAGAGTTTACAGAAGGCAAACTTTCAGTACTTAAAAAATCAGCAACATTTACTGTTATTGCTGGCGAAATTGAAAGTGGCGTAACCCCTGATGTTTCAAATATTCAATACAAATTTGATGGCCTTATCACAGGCACATCACCTGAACTTGGTTTAACAATTAAACCTGACAACGAAACAACACCTACAAAATATGCATTAAGTGGTGAAGTTTATGGAAAGAACAATGTTTCTTCGGCACTCACATTTAACTACCTTACATACAACTCACTTAAACTTATGTTTAATGGTGTTGATGTTGTAAGTTGTTATGACATAACAATCGAAACAACAGTTGTTTTCTATGTATCTTCACTTGTTATAAACGTTTCAGTTGTTTCTGTTGACGACCTCACTGCTTCTATCGTAGAAAAAACATACACAGGTAGCGAGATGACAGGTTTGTTTACAATCGTTATCGATGACGACAAATATGCCTACACTCCTACAAACCCTATGGCAGGCTATAGTTTTACATACGAAAGACCTGGTAGCACAGAAGTTGTTCTTCTTCCTGTAAATGCTGGAACTTACACTGTAAAAGTTGACCTTACAACAATTAAAATTACAAATATCGAAACAGGCGAAGTTGTTTCTCCTACACTTAACATTTCTTCATACGGTAGTTTGATTATCAACAAGGCAAACCTTTATTACAAGACTGATGCTGATAAACCTGCAATTAGACCTATGGAATATGGTTCTGAAACACTTCCTACCGAACTTGTTGGCAGACAAATCAACACAGACCCTGTCGAATATGATTCAGTTCAAATTTTCACAGACCCTGAGTGCACAGAATTATTTACAAAGGGTGTTAAGGCAACATACAACACAAATGTTTACACAACTGCTTATATTAAGAGTTTGACAGTTCTTGGTTCTCCTTATGTTGTTGCAATGACAATCACTCCAAGAGAAGAAAGCGACCAAGCAAACTACAACTCAGTTTCAATCAACCTTGATTTAACAATCACTCCAAGACAAATGGATGTAAGTGGTGCAAGTTTTACTTATAGCCAAGGCATCAAATCTGCAACATACACAAACAAAGTTATAAATAACCCACTTAAGATGACAACTGATGAAAGTTATCTTGACAAAATCGGTGTTTCTTACTCATTTGTTGGTGTAAACTACAACTCAACAGTTGCTGCTTACTATGGATTGATTGCATATTATGAAAGTGAAATTTATGTTGGCGACTCTGCAAACGTAAAATACATTTCAAGAACAGACCTTGAAGGCGCAACCTTCACTTTTGATCCAACAGATAATTATATCCTTGCATCAAAAGGTGTAAATGATTACTACTTACAATTAACTCACCTTTCTGGTGTACCTATCAATGCTGGTATTTACTTCGTAGTTGCAAATATTCGTTCAACAAACGCAAACTATGCTTTATCTACAACTAGCGAAACACAATACAAAACTCTTTTTGAAATCAACAGATCTGAAGATTTCGAACTTAACAATTGGAACAGTGAATATATGTATGGTATTTCTATCACAGAAATCTTAGACAAATTCACATTTACAACAAACCCTTCAAGAGTTAAAGCATACTGCACAATCACATATGAACTTGGTGCTGATGTTGTTTGTGTTGAAGGTACAGATATCATTGCAATTTGCGATATCGATCAAAGTTATAAAGTAAAAGTTATTGTTTCTACTCCTAACTACTATCAAGAAAAAGATATGTCATTTAGGATTATTCAATTAGATGCTGTTATCGGCTTCCCTGCTGCAGATAGATATCAATACACAGGCAACGCTGTAACATCATTTATCCAAAACACTAAAGTTACACTTTATGCTTTAGATGGCTCAACCACAACTGTTGTTTACGACTTCTTCTCAGTAGAAGGTCCTTATGGTGTTGCTCCAATGCAAGTTGAATACTTCTACGGACTTGATAACGATGGCGATGGTGTGCCTGAAGCTATTGGAGAAAAGTTAGAAGGCGACCCTGTTGATGTTGGATTCTACTACATTTCTTGTATCTACAACGACAGAACTTACTACGGCGAAGGTGGCGCATTCTTTGAAATCACAAAGACTTACTACACCGGTGCTATAAGTTTTGAAAATGCAAGTTTTGCCTATGACCCATTTATTTCACTTGAAACAGATGCAGGTCTTGGCAAACTTGGATTGTACGATTGGATTTGGGAAAATATGGTTAAAATCCCTGCCGACGAAGAATCAAAGGTTAACTATAAAAAATATAGTTATGCTATTGGTGACAGCAAACCTATTCAAATTTCTGTTGTTTTACAAAACGGCGAAGAATTGCAAGTAAGTGGTGTTAACGGTATTAAAAACTGTGGCACATACAGAATTAAACTTATCTTATCATTTAATGACCACATTACACAAACCACCACTTCAGATGCAGTTTTGACAATCAACAAAGTTTCTCTTAGCACAGATGCTTTCGTTGCACCACAAAACAACAGTTATGTTTATTCTGGCTCAAACAAATATAACGAAATTAAATATTCAGGAGCAACCATTGACCCACTTGCAATCTCTGTTGTAGGATATGAAACATTTAACTCTGCAGCAGGCGATGTTACAGGTTGGTATGGTTACTTCAACAAAGACAACTCAAACTTCTGCGTCGTTTATAATTACGAAAAATGGAACGGCTCAGCCTGGGTTAAACTTGCTGAAAAGAGAGCTCCTATTGTTCCTGGCAGATACAGATCATCTTTTGCTGTTATTCCTGGAAACAACTACTTGCTACAAAACACAGCAATCACTCCTACAGAATTTACCGTTGTAAACACTGACTTCAACCAATCAGATAGTACTCCACTTACAACCGTATATAGCGGGGGCGATCAATCAACAAACTCAGACTTAAAGTTAACAATCAAAAACAGCGTAAGTGCTGAAATGGTTATCACTTATGTTTACTACTACGAAGGAAAATATTATTCTTACGCTGGTGGTGAAATCAGTATTGACCCAGCAACTTATGACGAAACTAAAGGTTTGATTTTTGAAAAGTATTTCTATAAATACTCAAGTTATGGTGCAACCGTTGGCGAAAGAGTTTTGGACACAAGTAAAAAACTTATTAAAGACGACATCAAAAATGCTGGTCACTATCAAGTTTATTACAAACTTTTATATCCAAATGCTTCAAACTATACAGAGTTCTTCTTGACAAATCTTACAACTAAATTTGCAAATCCAGAAGCAAACGAATTGTCAAAAACTGTTTATATTGAAAAAGCAAACTTTGCTAGTGGTATCTCAAACCTTCTTAGCAGTAATGAACTTAATATTTCTTTCTATGATTCATTAAACATCAAGCAAAATTATAATTACAATCCAACTCTTGCAGACGGAACAGAAATTGCAAGTTTTTCATCAGTTTCTGATCCTATCGTTTCTGTTACATATGGTAAAGTTTCTATCAAGATTGAAGGAGACGAAAGAGCAAATCTTACTCTATCAGTACATAATGAATCAGATGCTACAGAAGTTCCTTTCACAAGAACCGGAGACACATACACCTCAAACGCAAATATGGAAGTTGGTAATTATTACTTTATTCTATATCACGCCCACGAAGGTGTTGAAAACTACTACGAAAGTGTTCGCGTATACTTCAAAATTGTAAAGGCTAAGGTTGAACTTAATGCTATTACCGACAACCTTACATCAATTCCTGCAACAGAAGATTATTCTCTTGACGGAACAAGCCTTAAATTCAACTTTGAAAAAGAAAAACCTGTAATTACAATGGAATACAACACCACCGAAGATTTCGAAAAACCAGAAGTTTTGTACAAATGGATAAGTTCTGGTGCTCTTGTAAACCCAACTTACAGAATCACTTATTATTACGATGAAAATTGTGCTTCACCAAAAGCAGGAAGTATCACAACTTTCCCACATGGTAGTTATTGGGCACATATCAGCATCGAAAGTGAAGACTACTCAGTTGAAACTCCACTTCTTATAAACGTAATAATCGAACAAACACAAGATTATGAAATCTTTGCTGGTACAAACACTTTTGTTTACGGAGAATATACTGAAGGAAAACTTAGTGTTACAGCAAAATATAATGCTCAACCACTTTATGGTGTTGCTATCTTCTTTAAAGATGACCCAACTCTTACAGCAGAACATTTGGCTCTTATGAATCAATTTATCTCAGACAACTCTGAAGATAGTTACGAATTAAGAACAAGTAATCAAGTTGCTTATTCTTCAGTTGGCGCTTACAACACAGTTGGTTTGTTTATTCCATCAATTGATAGTTATCTTCCAAAGGCTTTTGGTTACAAATATACTGTAACAAAAAAACCTATTGATCAAACTGAAATTGAATATATTGAACTTACACAAACATTCACTGCTCCTGTTGTATACAATAGTTATCTTGGCTCATGGTCTATGCAAGGCTTTAGCATTTCAAATACAAGCACATATATAGCAACAATGAAACTTCTTGGAATTCCTACACCTGTTTCTGGAAATGCAACATTTGACTATAGTATTCCGTTTGATTCAACATTGCTCACTTCATATTTTGACAACAACGGAGAATTAACTTGGGGCGCAACAATGAGTTCAATTTCGTTCACAAGTGCTGACCACAACCTTAATACATACTTAACAACACTCGGCACAAGATTCCGTGTAAAGATTGTAAAACCTTCACTTACAACTGTTTTAACAAGTATTTCAAGTATTGGTTATAATTACACAGGTGCAACACACGCACTTGACCTTACAGGTCTTCAATACAACTTTGCTGCAATTAAAGACCAAACAAACCAAGTTGTAAATCCTAACCCACTTACAGGTCTTAATGATGTTATTACAAAAATTTACAACGGAACAACAAGTGAAATTGCAAAATTCCAAGCTGCAACACTTGTTTACTCAAAAGATTCAAATTATAACTATACCGTATCTACAACAGCTGTTGGAACTTACGAAACAATTATCACTTTCGCAGAATCAACTTGCTTTGCTGAAACAGAATATGTTGTAAACTACAATATCAACAAAATTGAATCTGGTATGATTGCAGGACTTAGATACGAATATGCAGAAGGACAATACATAAATGTCTTAGCAGAAGGTTTTGTTGCTGACGTTTGGGGTGCTGTTCCTGAAGAAAATAACGGAGATGCAACCTTCTATAACAAAGCCAAAACTCAAATGCTCGGTGCTCAACTTGATGATTCTTGCTTTGAAATTTTGGTAAATGGTTCTTGGGTTAAACTCGAAGGAATTTATGGCGCAGATATTACTTATCAAATCGCTGGCAGCCCAAGCCCTGTAGGCGAACTTAAAGTTGACCAATTTACATATAGTGAAGACATAACAATAATTATCACATTTAATGCTGATGCTTACGTAAATGGCGTTTATAGTCCAACCTGCTTTATTGAGTATTATGAAGATGCTTAAAAAACAAAAAACAAGAGTTTTTATAACTCTTGTTTTTTTATTAGAATTTTTATGTTTTTATAATTTAGAATAAAAAAATACTATCAATTAAGATAGTATTTTTTTGTTAAGTTAATTTTTAAATTATTGGACAGAATCTTTAAAGCTCTTTCCAAATTTGAAAGTTGGAACTTTGCATGCTGGGATATCAATTTGTTCTTTAGTTTTTGGATTGATACCTTTTCTTGCTGCTTTAGCTTTTACTTTAAATGTACCAAAACCAGCAAGTGCTACATCTTCCCCTCTTTTTAATGCATCTGTAACAACAGCAACAAATGCTTTGTATGCATCATCAGCGTCTTTTTGTGTAAAGCCTGCTTGATTTGCAATAGCTACGATAAGATCTCCTTTGTTCATAAATTAACTCCTTTTTTAAATAAAATTTCCCCCATCGGATACCTAAATTATACCATAAACTCTTTTATTTTCCTAATGATTATCGATATTTTTCCTTAATTTTGTTGCAAAAAACAATTATTTTGTTGGTTTTTTAGGGTTTTTGGTGTATTCTTAAGGTATGATAAGACGAATAAACATAAAAGACGACCACCCACCTGTTGATGTTGCAATCGCAAGAGCAATAAGAGAAATTGAGTGTTCGGCCCTTCAAAAAGACGATTTTTTAAAAATAATTCACGGATATGGTTCTGGTGGTGTTGGGGGCGAAATAAAAAAACAACTTGAAACAGAACTTATGATTCTAAAAAAGGAAAAGAAGATTTTTGACTTTATCAAGGGCGAAAACTTTGCAAAAACCCACCCTTTATACGAAAGGATTGTGCTAAGTGCACCCGAACTTATCCTTGACCCTGACCTTATAAACCTAAACAGTGGCATAACCTTGATTATCATAAACAAAATAAAATAACCTTTGATTAGGTTATTTTTTGTTTATTATTTAATAGTAAAATTTAAACCTTTTATGTTATACTTTTTATATGGAAGAAAAAGAAAACATACACAAGGGTCATAGAGAAAGATTAAGAGAAACAACCAACACAATCGGCTTTGAAAATTTGCCAGAACATCAACAGTTGGAACTTCTTTTATCTTTCGTTATCCCTAGAAAAGACACAAACCCTATCGCACACGACCTTATAAAAAAGTTTGGTTCGTTTTCGGCAGTTTTAGATGCAAATCCTAAAATCTTGATGCAAGTTAAAGGTATAGGTGAAGTTGCTGCAAACCTTATTTCTGTTTGTGGTAAAATTCCTTTTGCATATCGCACAAGCAAAATGAAACAAAAGACAGTTCTAACCTGCCCTTCTCAAATTATAAATTACTTTGAAGATATCGCCGTATCTAGTTCAACTGAAAAATTTTATATAATTTATTTAAACACAAAAAACGAAGTTATAAAGTACGAAATCTTTGGCGACAATTCTTTAGACAAAGTTTCTATAGATTTTAGAGACCTTATACAAAAAGTGTTGATGTATAACTCAAAAGGCGTTATTGTTTGCCACACTCACCCGGAAGGCTCAGCAAATCCTTCAAGGCAGGATTTAGAATTTACAAAACAACTTTTTGTAGCACTTTCTATAATCGGCATAAAACTTTGTGACCATATTATCTTTGCAACAACCGAAAATTTCAGTTTCTTTAACGAAGGCATTATAGATAAGTTTATTCAAGAAGCAAATATATCACAAAACACAAGCCGTGGGGTTGTAAATTCGCCACAAATCAACTTTTACAAAGATTAAAAAAACAGAGCCTAAACTCTGTTTTTTATTGTTCTTTTTATGCTGGTTGCTCAGTTAGACCAAACAAGCCCCAGAAATTTCTCCATAACCACGCAAGTATGTTGTCTTTATAGTCTAATTGAATTGCTACTGTGCCAACGATTGTATCCTTTGTGTAGATTTTATAATCATATGATGCACAATCATAACTGTATCCCCTGTTATCACCCAAAACAAACACGCAACCGTCTTGAATTTTTATTGTATCCCCACCGTATGTTGCTAAAAACTTTCCGTAATATGTAAGATTCATAGCGCTTCTGTCTTTTATATATTCTTCTTGAAGTTTTTCGCCATCTCTATAAAAGTAATAATACCCATCACTTTCTTTTTTGATGCTTAAGGTTTGATTGCTTGTTGCGATAATCCTTTTTACGACATTTTTGCCGTCTTTATTTAGGACAATTATGTCCCCTACAGAGCCTTTATTAAACCTATTTACATATATTGTGTCTTGAAACTCTGATTCTTCGTAAAAGGCGTCATCTTTGCCGTCTACAAGCTCAACATAATTATTAAGCGAAGGTTTCATCGAAACCCCAACAACTTTTGTGCTAGGAAAAATAAAGCAAAATATTGCATAAAGCATAACAACAATTAAAAGTGAAAAAACCACAATCGAACCTGCGACTGTGTACCACTTTCTACCCTGTTTTTTTTCGTTTTGCTTTTTTGTTTCTTCCACGACTAAACCTTCATCATTTTCTTTAATTTTGCAAGGTCAACCATAACAATATGGCCACACCCATCACATTTGATTTTATAATCGGCACCAACTCTTACAACAGTCCAAGTGTTAGAACCACAAGGGTGTTGTTTTTTTGTTGTAATTTTGTCCCCTAACTGTATCATAAAAGTATTGTAACACATAAATTTAGAAAATAACAATCTTTTTAGGAAAAATTTGTAAAATAAGGGCGAAACCAACAACTTGCAAAACTTTTACAAATAACTTATACTATAAAAGAAAACAAAAACCAACTTATCCACAAGTTAACACTTGTTTTTGCTTGGTTTTAGGCGTTTTGCAAAAAAACAACCCTTTTCTTTTAAATATTTTAAAAAAATTATCAATAAAAACCAAAACTTGTCCCCATAGTGTAACGGATAGCACAAGAATTTCCGGAGTTCTTAATTTTGGTTCAATTCCAGATGGGGGCACCAATTAAAAACCCAAACTTAATTTGTTTGGGTTTTCTTTTTTATTTTAACAATTTTTATTTAAGTCTTGCACCACAGTTTGAACATTGTGTTTCTCCACCTTGTTTAAAAAATCACAAAATTTGACTTTTTGCCTACTTTGTGATAAAATATGAATAATGAAAAGGGGGAAAAATATATGAATATAGAAAACTATAGAGATATTTTAACTGACGAAAACTATTTATATTTTTTACACGGAACAGGTGCTACTGAAACAAAAAAACAAAGAAGCACAATTAAAAGTATTTTTAAGAACGGACTTTCAGTTAACCCTCCTCCAACCAACCCTGACCCTGACCATGAATCTGGACTTAAATATACTTCTTGTTTTTATGGCGATGGCAAAGCTTTTGAAGAATCTTGGAACGAAATTATTGCGTCAATGTCTGATTGGAAGTTTAAAGGTTCAACAAATATTATTATTCTTAGATTGCCTAAACAATTTCACCTAAATCCAAATGTGACTTGCGAAACCTTAGGCGGTGAAGATGCTTATTGCTACACAAACGAACAAGGCGAAATATTTATTCAACCATCGCTTGTTGTTGGGTGTTTCTTTTCAAAAGAACAAAACTTCACAATAAACCCTAATTTTGAAGAAACTCCAAGTGCAGAAAACATTTCTTTATGGACAGAAAGGTTTGGACAACTTAAAGCACAAGAAGAAAATATTGTTGAAGATCCTGGTCTTGCAAAACCTACACAACAAGCAGAGCCTATTATAACTGGCCCTAAACTTGATAGACCGATTACAATGGACGACACTGATGAGTTGTTTGAATAAAACAAAAAATAAAAGACCACGAAATGTGGTCTTTTTTTGTTATTTTAATCTTGCGCCGCAGTTTGAACATTGTGTTTCTCCACCTTTGTTTTTTGCACCACAATATTCGCAATGTTTTGGTTTTTTGCTTCTCATTTCAGTTAGAGTTGACTGCAACTTTTCTTTTTCGATTTCTTCCCTTAAGGCTCTTATTTCTTCGCTGTCATGATCGTGGTCATCATCGTCATCGTCGTCATAATCTCTATCTGGGTCGTAACCACCACCGAAGTGTTCGTTATATTCTTCTTCACTAATTTCGCCAATTGGGAATTTACCTTTTTTAGCAAACATAACTATGCCTACAACGCCTGCAATAAAGAATACTGCTGAAACCATTGCACCGGTTGTCATTGGCATATCTTTCTTAGGCAAAAGTTCGGTGACTTCACCACCGTTTACTGATACAGAAACTTTTTCTAAAACACCATAATTTTTTGTTGGGTGAGAAAATTCTGCCCAAGCATTATACTCGGTGTTTGCTTCCATTACTTTTGCGTTTGGACTTTCGATTTCGTAAGTTTCGCTTCCGTCAACAGTTTTTACAGTATAGTACATTTTAACAAGTAAGGAATCGTTTGAGATGTTTTCTATGTCACAATCAATTCTTACTTTGTACACATAACCATATGGATAATCCTGCACACGCTCGCTTTCAATCTCGGTTTCAATCAAAACAATCTTTTCGGCGTCGCTATTAAAAACAGGCTCATTGCCGGCTTCGAAAACAACAATAGCAATAGCGCTAATGATTGTTACAAGTATACTTAAGATTAACCAAAATTTGTTTTTCTTTTTCATATTATAACCCTTTTCTTTTGCTATATTTTGATTATATCTAATTTGTAAAAAAAAGAAAAACAGTTTTAACCATAATTTTTAAAAACAAGGGCAAAATTTAAGTTTTTTGACAATTTGTTTTTGTTTTTAGGGTTTTATTGAACACACCCAAAACACATAGGCAGAAACCAAGTTTGAGCCCCAAAACAAGCATTTTTGCCTGTTTTTAAATTTTATAATTTAGATAAAAACAACACCTATACCAAACATTTATATATGTTAAATAAAAATCTTTCGACCACTCGGTCCTGTTTTTTATTTTTAAAATTAGTAATTTAGGAAAACAAAAACAACACCAAAAACACATTAAAATTTTTATATTTTTTATACCCCGACCAAAGAGTTTGCAAAAAACACACATACAGTGTTCCCCTTTAAAACAAATAAGTTTAGACCCGAACGATACGAACGGACGGGAAAAATAAAAAAGATACTATAGAAAGTATCTTTTTGTTTTTTATTTTTTCTTTTTGTTTTTGATTGGTGCGCCACAGTTTGGACACTTTGCTTCTTCTAGTGGGAAAAATGAGCCACAGTGTAAGCACTCGTTATGTTCTTCATAAAACTTGATGCCGTCTTTTGATTTTGCTTTTGTTTCGTGCATTTCACGAATTTTGCCATAGATAAATTCGCTTCTTGGAATATCAAACAAAACAAGGTTGCCTGATTTTGCTGACAAGTAAATATCGCCAACAAGCAAAAGTTTATCAATACCACTTCTTTTGATTGAAACTGAAGTTAGTTTTGAAATTTCTACAGAAGTGCTTATATATCCATATCCACTTTTAAATTCCAAAATTCGTCTATTTGTAATTACGTATTTTGTGCCCCTAAGTTCCTTTGATGCTTTTATAAGTTGAGCAAGCCAAATCCAAACAGGCATAAGGTGCAACGCAAAGAAAGGAATCAAGAAAAACCAAGCTTCAGCAAAAACACCTTGTGGAATAATAATACCAAAAAGCAAACCAAAATCGATAAGACCCCAAATGATAGCGATGGGCATCATTTGAATACTTTTGTTGATTGCATAAGATGTCTTTTTAGGACAACCTTTCCAGAGCACTTTTTCGTCTGGTTCGAGTTGTTCTTCTAAGGTTTTAACTTTAACTTTTTGTTTGAAGAAATTTTCGTCTATAGTTTTCATTTAATTCACCTAATTTAATTATACAAAATAACAATTTTTAGTAAAACATTTTAATACTTATTTATAAGCAAATCATCATAAATTTTCTCAAAATCTTTTACGCTCATAATTTTAGGAACAGGATATAGTGGGTTGCTTTCCTTATATGCTCTTTTTGCAAGTTTGTTAAGGTCGGCTTTTTTGATTGCGTCGATATAAGTTGGAATATCGAAATTCTTGTTCATTTCGTCAATCCTTGCAATAAATGCTTCGCATCTTTCTTTTGGGTTTTTGTGAATTGTCAATATTTCAGCTTCATCACAAAGTTTATAAATCTTTTTGTAGATGCTTTTTCCATAAAACTCTAAAACCCTTGGGAGCAATATTGCGTTTGCAAGTCCGTGTGGCACAGAATATTCGCCACCTAAGGCGTGTGCTAGAGAGTGGACATTTCCTACATATGCACGAGTAAAGGCAACACCTGCCATAAAGGCTGCCTTTTGCATATTTTCTCTTGCTTCAACGTCGCCACCATTTTTGACTGCTTTTGATAAATTCCTAAAGATAAGTTTAACTGCCATAACAGCATTTTGTTTGGTTTCTTTTGTGTTTGAGTTGCCGATATATGCTTCGACTGCGTGAGTTAGAGCGTCCATACCTGTGGTTGCTGTAAGAGATGCTGGAAGTGAAAGTGTAAGTTTTGGGTCTAAAACAGCATAGTCTGGTACGAGTTTTGGATCATTTATAGCATATTTTTCGTGGGTATCGCCATCGGTTATAACAGCTGCAACAGTAGTTTCGCTTCCGGTGCCTGCTGTTGTTGGGATTGCGATAAGTAAAGGCAATTTGTTTTTAACCTTTAAAAGACCACGCATTTTTGTGATTGTTTTGTTTGGATTTGCAATTCTTGCACCAATCCCCTTGGCACAATCCATAGGAGAACCCCCACCGATTGTTATGATACCTGCACAATTGTTTTCCTTATATATGTTAACACCTTCTTCGATGTTAGCAATTGTTGGGTTTGGAACAGTTTTATCGTATAAGAAATACTTGATTTTGTTATCTTTTAAAACTTTGAGCAAGTTTTCGTGCAACTTTAAGTTAACAATCCCCTTATCTGTAACAACAAGTACAGTGTCTATCCCTTTTTCTTTTAGAATTTCTGGGATTTTATCGGTTGAGTTTTCGCCCGAAACCATTTCAGGTTTTTTCCACTTAATAAAATTCATACCAACTTTCATAATTGATTGATATAATCTGCAATACAACTTAAACATATTATTCTTCCTTTTTGTTATTTTAACATTTTTAAGTTTTGTTTCATAATGTTTTTTATTATTTTTTTAAAATTTGGGTGCGTATATTTGCAAAACTAACCTATTTTTACTATAATATAGATATTAAAGGGAGATTATCTATGGAAAAAAATACTCGTTTTTATAAATGCAATATTTGTGGCAATGTAATTGGCCTTATCGATGGCGACGCAAGAAGAATGACTTGCTGTGGACAACCACTTGAAAACTTAACAGCAAACACTGTTGACGCATCTGTTGAAAAACACACACCTGTGGTTGAAGTTAAGGGAGAAAACATTGTTGTAAAAGTAGGCTCAGTCGAACACCCTATGACAGAAGAACACTATATTATGTGGGTTGCTGTTATGAACGAAAACGAAACAACAAGAGTTAGACTTAACCCAAATGATAAACCAGAAGTTACACTTCCATACAAAAAAGGAAGCACAGTTTACGCATACTGCAATCTTCACGGACTTTGGGCAACAAAAATTTAATTAAAAAACAATAAATAAAAAATAGTCAAGGTAATAAGCCTTGGCTATTTTTTTAAAAATTTGATACTATTTTTGTTTATTTTTTTTAATTTCTATAATTATATCTATAATAGATACAACAATAACTACACAACTTAGAATAAATATTATTAGATTAACTACATCTCCCAAGCCATCAACAATATTTAATACAATACCTGCTATTCCAACAAGTATTATAAATATGTTTGCAATAATTCCACTTTTCATTTGTTTCTCCTTGGGTAGTTAAATTTTTCTATACAATTTTTTACCAACTGTAAACAATAAGGCTGAAAATACAATCCCTAGCAAAATATAGATTGCAAATGAAATGATAATTACGGCATCAAGTGTAAGTGCTTCAAATGCAAGCACAAGTGCGACCGGCACAATTGACACAAGCATACCTAAAATCATTGTAACAAGTGATGACAATCCTTGTTTTACAACTTGAGTTTCTTCTTCCCAATCAAGTTTTGGAAGCCAAAGGTTTATAAGTAGTCCACCAACAGACAAGGCAATATTTAAAATTATAGGGGCAAAGGTCATAACTAGAAAATACTTAAAACTTATGCCCAAACTTATTGTTGCAATTGTAGAAGACACCAAAACAAAAGGACTTACAAACAAAATATTTAAAAGTATTTTTGATAAAAATACTGCGTTTTCGCTAACCGGCATAGTTTTTATTATCCAAAAGTTTTTGCCCTCTAACGAAATCGAGCAAGCAGTTATATAAACCGTTGAAGCAGAAAAACAAAATACAAGTGCTAGGATAACCCCTATGATATCAGGCTCCACAACAATACCAAACATTTTGCCAATGCCATCTGCCCCTGTGATTGCAATAATAATCCCAGAAACCAAAATCATAACTGAACCGATACAGGTGTTTACGATATATGCAGGTGTTGAAGCATAAAAGTTTAATTCTTTTTTGAAAAGTCTTCTAAAACCACCCATATTCTCGCTAAACTTTAGAGCGCCTGCTTTTCCAGAATAACCAACAATATTTTTGCCAAAATTTACAGCAAATAAATACAAGCCCAAAGCAAATCCCAAAACACAAAGAGCAACACAAAAGATTGTTGCAAAGACATCTTGCTTTAGGACAAATTGTAAAAATAAGTTGCTAAAAAATCTATCTGCAAAATATGCATCAATACTTGTAGCGTCAGCGATACCATAAGTAAATGTTTTGATAATCATAAGTGCCATAATAAGCACAAATACAAAAACAGAAACCAAAGATTTTAAAATAGCGCCAACCCTTAATCGGTTAAAAATTCTTGTAATAACAAAATCATATACATAAGAAATTCCAACTGACAAAAGTGGCAAAATCAAGGTTGCAACTACCCCACAAATTGTTATTGCAAGGGAAAATTTTGTAAACACTTGATACAAAACAAGATAAGGCACAAACAAAAAAACAGTAAAGGCCAAATCAAACAAATATTTGTTTAATGTTTTTGCAATAACGATATCAATCTTTTTTATCGGCAAAGATAAAAGAAGGTCGGTATCGTTCGACTTTGGATTACCACTAACCCTCATAGCACCGATAAGCACCAAAACTGTAAGTGTTATCATAATGCCGTGAAAAAGCGGAAGAGAGAAAAGTTTGATTCCCTTAAACGCAAACATTGAATATGCTTCAAAACTGTATGCGCCAACAATCAAAAGAGCACAAACAACAAGTATTGCAAGCGCTGAGATTGTTGACAACTTTTTCTTTTTGCCACGAAAAGCTGAAAGAAAGCAGTTGAAGTAGTTTTTAATTAAAATTCCTAAATTACTCATCGACTTTCTCCAATTCCATAAAGACATCTTCAAGTGCTTTATCTTTTTTAATTTCGCTCATCTTTCCGTTTGCGACAATTTTACCTTGCTTTATTATTGCAACTTTGTTACATAACTTTTCGGCAACTTCTAGGACGTGTGTTGAAAAGAAAATTGCACCACCGTCTTTTACAAATTGCTTCATAATTTCTTTTACAGCAAAACTGACTTTAGGGTCAAGACCAACAAATGGCTCGTCCATAATAAGAAGTTTTGGGCTATGAACAAATGCAGAAATCAAAACAAGTTTTTGACGCATTCCGTGGCTATAAGTTGAAATTGCAGAGTTTAGGTCGTCCATAAGGTCTAGAGCTGTTGCATACTTTACTGTAAGCTCTTCTCTTGTCTTTTTATCGACCCTATAAATATCTGCAATCAAATTGATATATTGAATACCTGTCAAAGCGTTATAAATGTCTGGGTTGTCTGGAATATATGCCATTTTCTTTTTGCACTCAAGTGGATTTTCTTTTACAGAAATTCCGTCAACAACAATATCCCCACTTGTGATGTCGTTTATGCCGACGATACTTTTAATTGTTGTTGTTTTTCCAGCGCCGTTGTGTCCAATAAAAGCAAAGATATCGCCAGCGTTTACGGTGATATTTATGTCTTCAGCACCAACTTTTCCGTTTGCATATTTTTTTGTATAATTCTTAATCTCAAGCATTTAATTCTCCCCCTTGTTGTTTACTTCTAAAATTTTCTCTGCAAAATCCAAGTATTGCTCTTCTTTAACAATCGCAATACCTTTTTCTGTGTCCCCCAACAAAAGTAGGGTGTCACCAACATTTATATTAAAAATTTCTCTTGCTTCTTTGGGAATAACAATCTGCCCTTTATCACTTACTTTTGTTGTCCAAACATATTTTCCTTCCATTTTAACTCCTTTTGTAAGATTGTTCTTACTTTTCTTACCTATCTTACCATTTAAAAATACAAGTTGTCAACGAATTTTGCTTGTTTGTGGAAAACTAAAGTTTGTTTTTAATTAAACACACGGACAAGTTTAAATCAAACTTAGACAGTTTATACAAAAAACCTGTGTTTTGTGTGTTTTTGTGTTGGTTTTATTTTGGAAAATAAGTTTTTCTTGTTATAATTGAAAAGTTATCAAAAAGGGGGTTTATGATAATTATGGGAACAAGAGATGTTAATTTTACTTTTGACGATGGTAGGTTTAACTACAGAGTTGCAGGACTTGTTGTAAATGGGGACAGAATTTTATTACAAACAAATCCTGAAGTTGATTTCCACAATATGATAGGTGGAAGGGTAAAATTGCTAGAGAGCACAAGCGAAGCGCTAATTCGTGAGTGCCAAGAAGAATTAGGTTTTACACCAACAGATTTTTCTTTAATAAGAGTTGCTGAAAGTTTCTTTGAATGGGAGGGCACTCCTGTACAAGAACTTGTTTTTGTTTATCTTATAAGGGTTGATGACGACCACGAGCTTGCAAAGAAACAAGACTTTTCCAACATTGATAAACCTAAAGAAGTTTGCCATTGGTTTAGGGCAGACGAACTTAAAGACATAAATATTAGACCGGTTTTCATTTACGAATATGAAAATTTAGATTTCAGTTTTAAACATTCGACTGAAGACAAAAAAACACACAAATATATCACAGGAAAATAGAAATGAATTTTACTAAGTACGTTCAAACACGAAAAGATTTTTTACAAAGAAACAATCAAAAAGATTTTGTTTATATTGATAAGGGTAGCAATATTTTGTTGTCGGCACCACACGGCGTTGTACAAACAAGACTTGGCGCACAAAAGACAGCCGAACTTGGCTCTCTTAGCCTTGCCCTACACCTTCACGAAACACTAGGGCTTGACCTTATTGCAAAGACTATGAACAACTTTGATGACGCAAACTTTGACGAAGTTTCAGCATACAAAGACGAAATAAAAAACAACTTAGACAAAATCGACTACATTATAGATATTCACGGTTTGTCAGGATATGAACCATCTGACATAAACCTTGGGATAAATTTTGGAAAAAACATCGCAAAAAACAAGGAACTTTTTGATACACTTGTAACAATGCTAACCCACAATGGTTTTGTTGTGTCTGTTGACCAACCTTTGTCCGGTGGCACAAACACAATCGCAGGCACCTTTGCAAGCGATAACACTTGGACAATTCAAATGGAAGTAAACTATCACATCACAAACAATCCAAGAAACAAAAAGAAACTTGTATTACTTACAAACGTACTTAATCTTTGGTTTGATAAAATTAAAAACGACTGCTAAAACAGTCGTTTTTTTTAAGTCACATTTGCCAAGGGTATAAAAATTACGATTGATAAAATCAAAGCAACTATGGGGATAATTGTGCCGATGATAAGTTGAGGTAAAGTGTGACGTTTTAGTTTTATTGAAGACATATAAACAAAAATTAGAGCAAGAAAGAAAAACGCACACCACGGACTTATAAAAACAGTTGAGTATGCAACCGGCCCACTGACACCACAGGCGTGCCCACTTGCTTTGATTTTAAACACAAACGAAAACAAACCAAGAAGAGTTGCTGACAAAACATATGTTAGGAACATTGCCTTTTGTTCTGGAGAAGATTCAAAAAGAAAACAAAAGGCAAAACCCAACACATAGCCAACAAATGAGAACACTATGGCAAGTTCTCTTTGGCCATCTCTACCCTTTTCTCTAATACCCGGAACTATGTATGAGATAGGGTAAGCAAGCATAGGTAAAACTACGATACAAACTAAACTTAACACAAATTGTAAGACGGAAACAAAAATGTATGGTTTTAGTATCATAATTGTTGTTATCATTATTCCCCCAATAACCGGGGCAAGAAGTAATATTCGAAAAATCTTTGAAACTTTTATTGACATATTTTCTCCCTTTGTCTAACCCTATTTTATTTTAAAGTTTTTAAAATTGCACTCCCTTTAAAAGCATCAAAACTATAATGTTTTGTGTTGCAATTCTCTTGTAAATTTTTGAACTCTCCCCATAGGAGAGTTTTGTTTTTCTGTATTTTTTTGTTGATATATTTTCTAACTTATTGTAAAATTTATGTATGGAAGAAAAAGAAATTAAAACTAACTTTGCAAAAAACTTAATATACTACAGAAAAAAATTAGGCCTAACGCAACTTCAACTTGCAAACAAATTAAACTATTCCGACAAGGCAATTTCCAAATGGGAAAACGGTGACACCTTGCCTGACATTGTTGTTTTTTCTTGTATTGCAGATTTTTTTAAAATCTCTGTAAACGACCTTATCAAAAAACCAACAGTTGACGAAGACAAAACTATTGTTTCTACAAAATCAAGGGCACTTATAATTATCCTTGCTTGTGGTCTTGTTTGGCTTGCTTGTACTCTTGTTTTCTTTACACTTTTTATGTTTACGGATTTAGACAGAATTTGGCTTACATTTATCCTTGCAATTCCTGCAACATTTATTGTTCTTGTTGTGTTTTCAAGTTTGTGGTATAAGGAAATTTTTCAGTGTATTTCAACATCTGGCCTTATTTGGTCTTCTGCATTATCAATTTCGCTTTGCTTTTTTAGATATTCGTCTTCATGGTTTATCTACATAGTTGCAGGGCTTTTGCAAATATTGTTTATACTTTGGTACTTGTTTAGATATCTACATTTTAGAAAATCAAAAACATTATAAAATTAAAACAGGGTTTCCCCTGTTTTTTATTTTAATTTCAAAGTTATTGTTTTTTTTATTTATTTTTTATTTGTTTTGTAGTAAACTATCGCTATGGAAAAAATCAGTTTTAAGAAATTATTTAAAAATTGGACAGGATATGAAATATTCCTTGTTATATTAGGTTTTGTTTTGCCCATTTCTTTTTCAATCATTTTTGGTAGCAGTGTCATTGAGTGTATTGTAACCTGCCTTAGCACACTTGTTGCTGTGCTTTTTACAAAAGGGTATTATTGGGGATATATTATAGCAATCATAAACCTTGTTTTTTACTCTATTGTTGAGTTCGGTGCTGGATTTTATGGCGAGTTGTTTATAAATTGGGGATTGTATTTTCCTATGTATGTCTTTGGTCTTGTTGAATGGTTAAAACACCAAGACAAAGAAAAATCAACCATTGTTATAAGAAAAAGCATGAACAAAAAGGAATATGCAATTTTGATTGCATCTCAAATTGTTTGTTGGGTTCCTTATTACTTCATTTTATTAAGTCTTAATACAACTAACCCTGTCGTTAGTGCATTGAGTATTGCTGCATCTTTTGTTGCATCATACCTATCGGCAAGAAGAAGTTTATACTGTTTTGCAGGTTACATTGTAAACGACCTTGTTTGTATTGTTTTGTGGACGGTGCAAACAATAACTGTGGATATTGCTTGCATAACCGTGTTGCTCTCCCCTGTGCTACTACTCCTTAACGACATATATGGCATAGTAAGTTGGTATCGCTTAAGAGAAAAACAAAAAGACCTTGACGATTTTGGAAATAAAATTGGAGAAAACAATGAAGAAAACAAAAATTGATTTAAACACCTTTGATAGACGCTTTGCATATGAAAACTTTTTAAACTTTGATAATCCTTATGTCACAATTGTATGCGAAGTCGATATAACAAATCTTGTAAACTACACAAAAACACATAAAAACTTTTATCACTCGATGTGCTATCTTGTTATGAAAGCAATGAATAAGGTTAAAAACTTTGGCTATCGTTTTATTGACGGAGATATCTATCTTTGTGAAGAGTTTGGCGTAGGCCCTGTTGGAAACACACCTGATGGAAACATATTTTTCTATCACGGACCATACACAAAAAGTTTTGATGAGTTTTTAGAAAAAATTGAAGAAAACAAACAACTTGTACTAAGTGGCAAAAACATACAAACTGAAGAAACAAAAAACGAAATTTATCTATCTTGCTTTCCTTGGAGAAAAATGAGCGCCCTTAGCGTGCCTATAACAAAGGAAGGGCAAAACCCACAAGTTATATGGGACAAGTTTGAAACAAAAGACGGAAAAACAACCATAAATCTTTTTGTTTATGCACATCACTCTTTTTGCGACGGCTCTCACTTTGCAAAATTTTTTGACGAATTTGAAAACCTTGAGAAGCAATTTCCAAATATATAACAAAAATTATAGATAAAAATAGGCCTTTTATGGCCTATTTTTTTATTTTTGTTTGATTTTTTTAATATTGTGCTATATAATAAAATTGTTGTTTAAGACAACTATTTTAAATTTTTAATTTTTTGCATATATTTATATGTTTATATTGGGGGTATATTATGAGTATTGCTATTTCAGTTGAAACTGCTGCCGATTTATCTAAAGAACTTATTGAAAAAAACAAAATTGAAGTTATTACCCTAAATATTATGTTGGGCGATGACGTAAAAGTTGATGGTCAAGTTGACATTGACGAAGTTTTTGCATATACAGATAACACAGGAAAACTTCCAAAAACTTCTGCTATAAATCAATTTGAATTTAAAGAGTATTTTGAAGGACTACTTAAAAAATATGATGCTGTTGTACATATTTCTATGTCAAATGGTATTTCTGTAACAAAAAACAACGCTGTTGCTGCTGCAAGCGAACTTAAAAATGTTTATGTTGTTGATTCGCTTTCACTTTCAACAGGTATTGGTCTTCTTGCTCTATATGGGGCAAAACTTAGAGATCACAACTACCCTGCTGCAGAAATTGCAAACAAGTTGACAGCAAAGGCACAAAACGTACAAGCAAGTTTTGTTATTGACAGACTTGATTTCCTTTGCAAGGGTGGAAGGTGCTCTAAACTTGCACTTATGGGCGCAAACCTTTTAAAACTTCACCCACAAATCATCGTAAGTGATGGTAAACTTGGTGCATACAAAAAATTTAGGGGACAATATGTAAAAGTTGTTGAAGAATATGTTAAGGCAACCCTTGAACAATTCCCTAATGCAGACCTTGACACAGCTTTTATTACACACACTCATGCAGACCCTGCTGCAGTTGAAGTTGCAAGAGAATTGTTGATAAAGAAAGGCTTTAAAAATGTTTACGAAACAGTTGCAGGTGCTACAATTGCAAGCCACTGTGGAAAGAACACCTTGGGTGTTTTATACTTCTTAAACGAACCACTTACAACAAAATAAAAGGCTTATTATGAAAAAAAATAAACAAACACCAAACTATTGTTTAACTCAGGTTGTGCTTCCAATGTATGTTGACAAACTTAAAACACAATTTTTAAGGGACATACTTCCAAATCCAGACAACCTTAGAAGATTTTTAACTTTTGACTTATATCAAGTAACAGCACATAAACTTGAACTTGTTGAAGCAAAACCAATCTATGTTGCGCTTTCTCACTATACAACAGATTTTGGCTGGGAAATCGTTTTTGCAGAATGGGAAGAAACTTTTGTAAACGAAAACAGCGACTCTATCGGTTTGGCTTTTGCAACAAAGGAAAATGAAGTTAGAGTTTTTAACTACGAAAAAGGTGTTGCAACAACAGGCGAAGAAACTGCTTTTGTTTGCGAGTTGAAGTATGACGATAATCAAAACTTGCACTTAAACTTTGGCAAAACAAAAACAGGTGTTAGAATGCCACTTTTTGCAGGAAAAGTTGTTGAAATTTTAAAGAAAGGATAAATAAAAAGGACTTGAAAACAAGTCCTTTTTTTATCGTGCAATTGTCGTGTTGTCTTTCTTTCTATCACTCAATTCTTCAACAGGGTGTGGTTCGGTTTCAAAACGATAATCTTCGCCACACTCTTTTATTCTCTTTTCTATAACTTCGTGACAAGCATCGTTTGACTTACCACCATTTACCTGCTTGTTGTAAGTTTTAAAATCTGACTTTTGTGGTAGGTCGTCACTAAGACAATACCCTTCTCTATCCTTTGTGACAGTTATGGTTTGCTCTAGGACATTTCTTACATATTCGATATTGTCTTCAAATTTAAGGGGCTCTGGAAAATCTCCACCACAGGTAAAAACACACTCCCAGGTTTTGCCTTCGAATTCTTCAAGAAGTTTTGCAACCCGTTGCAAATGCCCACACTCTTCAAGATAAAGTTGTTTGTATATGCCTTTTATATACTCGTCTGTTTCGTCATAAAAACAAGAGTAATACAAATAACACTCTACATACTCGTGCATAAGCCAATTTTCAAGCCAAGTGCAGTTTGTATCAAGTAACGAGCCATATTCGCTTACGTGTTGCTCTTCTATCATAGCAATTTCGCTATATAGTTTTCGCCCTAACTCGCTTGCGTGAAAGTTTGCGATGTTCATATAATAATTCATTGTTTGTTGCTCGGCAGCAGTAATAATGTTTGATGCAAGTTTATCAAACGGGTCTACAAGTCTGTTACACAAAAAATTGTTTACAGCGTCAAACGGGTGTCTATGCTCAGAAATAGTTGGGCGACCTGGCATAATTTCGGTATACCCACCCACCAACTCTTTTGCCCTTACACCTTCTTCCATTTCAAGCAAGTTTGCGTATCTATAAAGGTGGTCAAAGTCTTCAAGCAAGGCAAAGTTAAGGGCATTTTTTAAGTTTTCGTCCTTTACTCTTTTTGCTAAAATCGCAGTAAGGTCAACGGCTAATTGCTCATAGGCTATGGTTGTTTCAAGGTCTGTTTCGTCAATCGGTTTTAGGCTTGCAATCATTTTTTGCTGTTGTTGTTCTCGTCTTCTTATGTTGGAAATTTCTCGCCTTAACTTATTGTTGTTACAACTTCTATAAAACCTGTGCAAAAACCAATTCTGTTCAAACTCGGTACCGTTCATTAAGATTACTCTTGTTTTTGTGTATGGTTTTGTTGTTTTTTTATCATAAGGTTTTAGGTTTAACTCTTGCCAGTTTTTAAATTTGCTATCGGCAGGAATTGCGTTTTCTTCTAAAAATGGGTTTGCTTTTTTCATCTTTACCTCCAAAGAAGATTATTTACAAACGAGAAATTTTATACAATCATTTTGCATTAAAAAAACTATATGATAAAATATAAATTGTAAGGTGATAAATAAATTTTATTACTTTGTTAAAAATAACTTATAGGGGGAAATTATGAAAGTTATTCAAATTGGATGTGGAAAAATGTCCTTATACACAATGAGATATGTGTTAGAAAAAGGGGGCGAAATTGTTGGTGCTTTTGATATCAATCCAAAAGTTATCGGCAAAGACGTTGCAGAAATTTTAGAAAGAAAAGGCAACATTTGTAAAGTCAGCGATATTAAAGACCTTGACGCAAAAATCAAAGAAATCAAACCTGATATTGCAATCATTACAACAATGAGTTTGATGAGCGATCTTCACGATGTTATGATGATTTGTGCAAACAATGGGGTTAACGCAATTTCAACTTGCGAAGAAGCCTTTTATCCTTGGAACAGTTACGAAAAAACAAAAGAAATTGACGAAGCTGCAAAGAAAAACAATTGTACAATTTGCGGAAGTGGTTATCAAGATGTTTCTTGGGGTTCACTTATCACAGCAATTTGTGGCACAACACATAAAATCACAAAGATTGTTGGCAAAAGCAGTTACAACGTAGAAGATTATGGTATTGCTCTTGCAGAAGTTCACGGTGCTGGCCTTACGCAAGAACAATTCGACAAAGATATTGTTACAGCAAACACTGTTACAGATAGTGAAGCAAAAGAACTTATGAAGAAAGGCGAATTCTTGCCATCATATATGTGGACTGTTAATGGTTGGCTTGCTTCAGCACTTGGTCTTACAGTTGTTTCTCAAGAACAAAGATGTGTACCTTGGTATGCTAAAGAAGAATTAAAGTCAACAACACTTAATATGACAATTCCTAAAGGTGGCATTACAGGTATGAGCGCAATCGTTACAACAAAAACAAAAGAAGGTATTGTTTTTGAAAGCGAATGTATTGGAAAAGTTTATGCACCAGACGAGTTTGACAGCAATGAGTGGACAGTTTATGGCGAACCTGAAACAACAGTTACTGTAAACAAACCTTGCACTGTTGAAATGACTTGCGCAACCATTGTAAACCGTCTTCCTGACGTAATCAAAGCAGAAGCAGGATACACAACAACAGAAAAAATGGGCGAACTTAGATTTAAAACAAATATCTAATAACAATAAAAAACAAGGCAAATTTAAAGCCTTGTTTTTTTGTTGTCTATATTAAAGTTTTGATTAACTCTACAAGTTCTGGTATTTTATAAATCCTATGATATCCATCAAAGTGGTTGTATCCTTTAAGGTAGTTATCAATGGTTTTAAAGTCTTTACTAAACCTTGTGAATTTTTCTAAATTGCCATCATCTTCGTCAGAATAAAGAAGATAGATGTTTTTAAAATTTGGTGCAAAAGAAAAATCTTCCTTAACTAAATATGCTTGCTTTTTGACAGCGACGATATAGTCTGTTCTGTTTGAAGGATAATTATAAACTGCACCTGGGGCTACTGCAATATAATTGTTTGGCACAAAATTGTGTTTGCGACAAAACTTTATAAAATATGGGTTGCCGATACTATGACAGATAACAACAGACTCACTATTTAATTCTCCACTTTGCAAATACCCAAATAAGATGTTATCAAACTTTTCAAAACTGCTGTTTTCTCTAATTGGAAATTGTGGCAAGTAAACAGGTATGGTATCTTTAAAAGTGGCTTCAATGTCTTTGCCCCAAAATTCTAAGGTATCACCGTTTAAACTATGTAAAATAAAAATGTTTTTCATTTTTTACTCCTAGGTATAGGATATCATAAAACAAGATTTTTTGCATTAAAAAAGACACCGTTTTAGGTGCCTTTTGTTTTTTATTCTGCGTTATGATAACTATCGATATAACAAGAAGCAAACAAGTTTGCTGTGTTTTCTCTAACAGTTATGCCGTTTCTTTCGCAAGCAGCAATCAAACTGTCTCTTACAACTTCGTATGTATCTCCGTTGTTTAAAATTCTAATTGCAGTTGCTGTGCAAATTTTATTGATTGTTTCTTCGTCTTCAACACCGAGTTCATCAAACAAGCCGATTTGTTCGCTACAATTTAACATTGCGTCTGCAAGTTCAACAATTTTGTTATATTCTTCGTCGTCTTCTTCACTTTCTTCTTCGATTGGCTCTTCAGTTTCACTAGCAGGTGCAACTTCTTCGTCTTCAACTGCTGGAAGAACTGTTGGGATAATTGGTTCTTCTTCAACTTCTGCTACGTCTTCGATTTCTGGAACTACTGTTGTTTGTGGTTCTTCTGCAACTTCTGTTTCGACATCTGTTGGTTCTGCAACTTCTGTTTCGACATCTTCAATTTCAGGCAAAACTACAGGTCTTTCTTCGATTGCTTCTTCTGTTGTTTCAACAGGAGTTTCAAAAACTTCTTCTTCATTTGTTTCTGGCAAAACTACAGGTGCTTCTTCATTAACATCAATTGTTTCGATTTCTTCGTCGTTTGCGCCGTCTATATCTTCCATAGTTTCCATAAGTGCAGCTGCTTCTTGCAAATCTTCTGCTGTTGTTTCAACTTCTGGAAGGTTAACTTCTTCTTCGATTGGCTCTTCACTTTCACTAGCAGGCGCAACTTCTTCGTCTTCGACTGCAGGAAGGACTGTTGGGATAATTGGCTCTTCTTCAGTTTCTTCTTCGGTTTCTGGTAAAACTACAGGTGCTTCTTCATTAACTTCTGGAAGAACTACAGGTGCTTCTTCTACTGCAGGTTCTTCGATAGGCATATCATTTGCTTCTTCTTTTTTGCCTTCATCCCCTAAAACACCTTCAGTGTTTATAAGTCTGTTTTGTTCGTCAAAGGTAAAAGTAATTTCGGTTTCGTTAAAAACACCTACAACCTTGTTGCCTTTAACTTTAACTGTACAACCGTTGTTAAGCAAGAATGATTCAACCATAAGTTTGTGATTTTTAACACTGCCTGTTGAAATGATTTCCATAACTCTTGGTACAAATTTAAAAGAACCAATTGGGGCTAAAACTTCACTTGGCAAACCTTTTACTCTCATATATAAAGAAACGTCGCCTGCTTTACCTACATAGTAAACTTGTTGTTCTGGCATAAATGCAGTATAGATTGTTGCAAGCATATCTGCTGTGACACTTCCGTCGATTTGAAGTTTTTCTGCATAAAATTCACCTAGACCGATTTGAGAAAAAAGTTTTCTAACAGTGATAATTTCGCTAACACCTTGGTCTGGAATTTGTTTTTCGAGTTCTGCTGTAAACCACATATTGTCAGCAAGTGAATATGTGCCGATATAGTCAACAGCAAATTCCTTTTCGTCAAGTTTAAGAGTACAGGTTGTAAGGTCTGTGTCAAAGTTTGAGTGAGCCCCTACATACTCTTGCATTTCGATTCTGTTTGAGAAAACTTTACCAACAGATAAGTCATATAGTTCTTGAAAATTCTTTTCTTTTAATAATTTAAAAGCACTTGATTGCATAAATTTCCTTCCTTTAAAAAATATTATAACTAAATATAACAAATAAAATAAAATTTGTCTAATAAACCAACAAATTTTGTTGTGTTTATACATCAATCTTACACAAAAATTACAAAGCATTTGGTTTAAAATTTTTTTAGTGTTATAATCAAATTAAGAAATTAAAAGGGGTTTTATTATGAGCAATTTAAAAGAATTAGGCGCACTTGATAACTTTTATCAAACATCTTCGTTTTTTCCTATGCCAACAATTTTGATAAGCACAGTAAGTGAAAATGGCCAAACAAACCTTGGGGCATATTCTCTATGTTTTCCATATTACATCGCAGGCAAAGATTATTACGCAATGATTTTGGAGTGTAGAAACAGTTCTAACACAGCACAAAATATTTTAAGGACAAAAAAAGCAACCTTAAACTTTTTGCCAGACAGCAAAAAATTCTTTAAAGAAACTGTTAGACTTGGTTTCCCCGGAATGACAACAGAAGAAAAAATGAAGGATTGCTTTTTTACCCTAAAAGAAAGTTCTCTTGAGGCAGACAGACCAAAGTATATCGACGAAAGTTTTCAAGTTTTTGAATGCACTTGGGACGATTCGCTAGAAGACGCAAAAAAAGACAAACCCGGAAAACTTGACGGGTACGAGCCACCTTATAGAAACTTTAACGGTATCACAAGTAAGTTTGGTGCTCACTTTATTTTAAAAATCGACAAAATTTTACTTGAAGAAAAATATCGCAACTCTATTGTAAATGGCGTAAAGGCAAATGGTTTCCCAAGGGTTCCTGTTGACTATGGCTATAGAGACAGCACATATTTTTGGTATACAAAGTTTAAAAAACCAATTAAAGAAAAAATTCAAGCAGAAGATGGTAAGGTCGAATCTGTAATTTACGCAGCAGAAAGAATCGACCCAGATGTAAAATTTACAAATGAGGCTTGTGCAAAACTTGTAAAAATTCCAAGGCCATTTTTAAAACTTGCCTTAACACAAATGGTAAATATCGCAAAAGAAGAAGGCATAACCTTGATTGACGAAAAGGCACTTGAAATTATCAACGACAAAAGAAAAAATGAGAAAAAAGAAAAGAAGAAATAACAAACAAAAACAAGGCATAACGCCTTGTTTTTTTGTTTAGATTTTTACAAGTTCGATGGCTTTTTTTACAGCCGATTGTGGACTGTCGACACTTTCGCACAAAAGACGGTTTCGGTTGTCTATAAATTTGCCTGCAAGTTTTTTTGCCCAACCGTCAATGCTTTTGTATGTAACAATCGGGATATTTGCTTGATAGGCTACGACCATTTCGTTTAGTGTGCCACTGCCACCACCAAGGGATATAATAACATCACAAGATAAGACAAGCGTAAACTCTCTGCCGCCACCACGGTCCATACCTGAAGGAATAATTGCTGTTGGCATAAATTCTTCTCCACCCCAGCATTCTTTTGTTTTTCCATAGGTAACGCCTAGTGTCATACCACCATTATCTTTTGCTGATTTTGCTGCAAGTGTTGAAAGCGAGCAACAATCTTTTTCTGCCCCGTAAACCAAGATATTTCCACTTTGGGCAACAAGTTTGCCGATTTCTTTTGCAATTTTTTCTGCTTTTTTTGAGTATTTTAAGTCGGCTGCTGAGCCCATAATTCCAATTTGTAATTTCCTTTTTGTATTGTTTTCCATAATATAAATTCTCCTTTTTTATTGTTCTAATAAACTTTCACTTGCGCTACAAAGCAAAGGCAAGATTTCAAATTCTTCAGTCGGGGTGTTTGCGATTTTTTCAGGCAAGTCGTTTGATGTCAAAACTCTGCCTGAATTTTTTTGCATATCTTCCCAAAGTGTATACGAGCACCCTAAGCACTCTTTTGAAAAGTCATATACCTTATCTTCTGGCACACTTGCGCTATCAACAGGCAAACCAAATGGTGAAAAATATGGTTGTTTTAGGACGGTGTTGTTTGGGGTTAAGACACTTTGCCCTGATTGAGCAACACCAAAATAAAAATCCCTTTCACAAACTTCATCTAAGACATTTGTAATATCAAAACAACTTTTTACCCCTATGCCTTGACTTGTGATAATAGGTATATTTTCTTTTACGGCAACGCCTGCTAAAACTTCTCTTACAATAACCCCTTTTTCTCTTAGAGCGTCGGCAACTTTGCAAATCATACTGCCACTAAACACTACGTCATCGATAAGCGAAATCTCTATGGGGACAACAGACACCAAAGGACTCTTTTAAGTTATCGGTTACGCGAGTGATTTCTTTTTCAAAAGGTAGATAAATTCCGTCGCTACTTCTTGTAGACATAAAGGTTTTTCCACCGATTTTTATTCTGGACAAGTTTAAAAACTCGTCTACGTTTGGGTTGTTTTTAAGATAAATTTCATCTAGCGACACAAGTGGAAAACTGCTACTTTTTGCCAAAGTTTGCATTGCTAAAAGCAAGTCTTTTTCTGGGATAACTTCGACATTTCCGTATGTGTTTTTTAAGTTTTCGAGCATTCTTGCACGCATTTCGTTTATGGTTTCTTTTGTAGGGATAACGATTCCCCTTTCTTTATAAAAATCTCCTAAGATACTGTTTCCGTTTAGGATAAGGTCAATATCTTCTGACAAAAAAAATGTTTTTAAATTCATAATAATTCTCCTTAAATTTTAAATAAAAAAGGGCACCTTAAAAGTGGTAAAATATCAACCGCCTTTATGGTGCCCCAATAAAAAACGGTGTGAGAAAACACCCACACCGAAAATCAACTTGGTGAGGGTTTTATTTTAAATGATGATGGTAAGTTTTTACAAAACAAGTTTTCATATAAAATAATCTCCTTTTTATATTTAAGATAACTTTTTGTCCTAAAACAAAAAACACCCAAAACGAATTCAAATTTAGAAAACCGTTTTAGGTGTTTTGATTAAAACAAAAAAACGGCACGAAAAACACTCGCACCGTTTTAAATTAAAAGTGCAAGCGTGTTAGATTTTATTATGATGATTAAAAATAAAATCAATACGAGCCATTTTTGTTATCTCCTACTTTTATAATAACAAGACTTTTTTTGTTTGTCAATAATAATTTTAAAAAATAAAAAGCCACAAAACTGTGACTTTTAAAATTACTTAACAAGAATTGTTTCAATGTCTGCTCTGGTTGAAAGCAATGTTTTTGCAAAATCAGAGTCTTTTAAGATAATCTTATATGGTTCTTGATTTGTGATTGACAAGATACCGATAAGTGATGGCAAGATTTCAAGATACTTATCTGCAGTTGTGTCAATCATAATTGCGTTGAAGTTTTTCTCGCTTCCACTATAGAACGCTTCCTTTACGCCAACAAGACTTACTTGCCTTACATCTCTATCTTTTTTGTACATCTTGTTGATTTTCTTTGCAAAAAGTTTAAATGGCTCTGTTTTAGGCATTGTATACAACTTTGAGTTTGGAGCAAGGTTTGAATAGAAATATCTGTTGATAAGATCTCTAATAAACTCCCTTGACAACTTCAAAATTTCGTTTTCGAATCTATAACTTAAAACATACAATTCTACAATATCAACACCGAAGTATTCCATAACATTCATAAGGTCGTTGATATTAAGATAAGCAACGCTTACAGGTGTACCTTTTTTTGCTTGATACTCTTGCATTTCTGTTTTGTAAGTTGCAAGGTCCTTTTCGTTTGAAATAACAAAAATTGAGTTTTCGCGATTGCCTAAGATGTTTCCACCGGTGATTCTGTCCCCAATAATTTCGCCATTACAGATAGGAACAGCAAATATAAGGTTGCAGACACATTCGCCAACTTTTGGTTTGTGGTCTAAGTCTTGGACGGTAACTTTTTGTAACTCTAAAAGTCTTTTTATGGTAACTTCTTGATTTATAAATCTTGCTCTGTGTTGACCTGGGTTTTTTAACAAATCTACAACCCTACCAATCATATTTACAGAATACAAGACTTGTTTTCTAAGCCTTATGCTTTGACCTTTTTGGGTGTAAACCAAAACACCGTCGAGTTTAAAGATTGTATAAAGGTCGTTTAAGTTTTTATAAGATAGATATACAATTCTGCTACCCTTGTTTTGTTTTTGAGCTTCTTTAACAAGGCTTTGATTTGTGAAAACTTCTAAAACAGTTTCTTCGATAACACCAGGCACTTTAGAAACCATAAATGGTGTTGGAGTGTTTGTCCTTATAACTGTTGCAAAAACAAGATTTGAAAGGATAGTATAAAGTTCCTTATCTTCTTCATACTCTAAGTTTGTATGCGCTGTTTTGTTAGCAAAAAAATCACAAAATCTTGCATTTGTGTCACTTTGTCTTTTAAATCTTCTTTTGTTTTTGCTGGAATTGTCTTGGGCATTCCATAAAATATCTTCTACTCTCAAAACTCTACTTCCTTTACTGAATTATAACATAAACTTTTTTTCTTCCAAAACAATTTTGAGCATTTATAACATTTTTTAGGCACATAATTTATAAATTGCCTTAATATTGATTTTTTACTATGAAAATTTATTTATTTATGATACAATTTTAGTGGAGATGAGTTTATGATTATAATTAGATTTTTTATAAGGGTTTTTGGAGCCATTTTTGCAATTAAAGGAAGATTTTCAAGTGCTTATGCAAAATACAGGACTTATGGCACTGTTGGCAAAATGCTACTTTTGTTGTTTGACACATTTCTTGCTTGTTTTGCTTGTGGTTTTATGTTGTGGCTTGCACCTGCAGCAGCTGATGCCGGCATCGGTTATGTAATACTTGTTATCATCGGTGGCCTTGCAATGATTCCTATTATTTTTGAAAAATTGTTTAGGGATAGCGTTGCTGCATTTAGAACTTTTGTAATAAGAAAAGTTAAAAAGGTTGTTGAAGAGAAAGCCCACGCACTTGAGCAAGACATAAAAGAAAAGTTAGACGGCGACCAAACACTTGAGCACAAATCAACCGAAGTTGACGCAGTTGAAGTTGACCCTAATGTTCCTAAAACAGGAAGATGGCTTGACCTTGTGCTTGGATTTGTTTTCTTGTTCCTTGCATTTGCAAGTATTGGAATAACAATCTATGGAATCACAATTATTGTTAGCAATTCATAAAAACAAAAAACTGATAGATTTTTCTATCAGTTTTTTTATACAAAAACATAAAGAAGTGGCCTTAGTTGTTTCCATTTTGCAAGCTTGTCGTCTGCTTTTTCTAAGAGTTCTAACACTTCTGGGAGATTATAAACTTTACAGGTTTTGATTGGATTTTTTGTGTTTAAAATATCTAGGACAATTTTGTTGTTCTTTTTATAATCACATTTTTTTATTGTAGGATAACACTTGAAGTTTCTCTCTTCAAACCCATAAACTCTTATAACATTATAAAAGTCTAAGCCGACTTTAATTTTATACTGTGTAAGTTCGATTATAAAATTTGCAAGATTGTTGTCTTCTACATACAAACCTTGAAACTTGCCTTCGTGGAAACCGTCAACTTTTTTGATATCGTACTTTTCCATAAGTTCGAACATAACAGAGTTAAGGCGTGTCCATTTTTCTTTGTAATCTTTAAGAGAAATCTCGTTTGCACCGATTGCTTTTTTAGGTTCGCATTCGCTGAAAAAATCGCTTTTCCATCTGCAGATAGGTCACAAATCTTTTGTGTCTTTTTCCCTAAAATCGTGACTGTTACAAATTGGACAAATATGACTTGTTTTACACCTCGTCTTTAAAATTTTTGTTTTTTAAGTCTTCAACAATTGCTTTCGAGTTTATGTAATGTGGAGAGTTTTCGCCCCTTCTTGTTTTTATGTCTTCTAACCTTTCTTCAAAACTTACATATTCGCCAAGTTTATTTGTTTTCATATCGGCAAAATTTAAAAGGTCTAAGGCTTGTGAAGAATACCCTGTGTTTGGTTTCCCGTGATACAAAACTTCGTTTGCGTATTTATACTCTTGTTGTTTCAACATTTTATAACCTACGATATGGTGCTCTTCGCTTTCGCCAAATTCGTAACCAATGTCGTGAAGATATCCTAGGGTAAACATTTCTTTTTCGTCTAAGCCAAAGTCTTTTGCTTTTTTACTCATAAGACGAGCAACTGCTAATATATGCTTTGCTCTGTTTTCATCAATTGCCATATGTTTGTTCCTTTTTATATTAAAATTATAACAAAAATAGGTTGATACTCCAAATAAAAATAAAAAACAATAAAAAGTTGCTTTTGTTGAATATCTCTTAACAAGTTGTTTTAATTTTGAAGTTATGCACAAATTAACCATTATGTAATATAAAAAACCAGATAAACTCTGGTTTTTTTGTTTAGTCTTTTTTAGTTTTTGTTTTCTTTGGTTTTTCTTCTACTGCTTCTTTTGTTTTAGCAGCGTCTTCTTTTTGTGTTTCTTGAGATTTCTCTACAACTTCGTTTTTGTCTTTGTCGTCTTTAGTTTTTTGTTTTGCAACTGCTGTGTCGCAAGAATTTCTGTAAACCACAAATCTTGTAAACAAGAATTCCAAAACGAAATTTAAAATCATTGTGACTGCAAGTACGATATATTCGTTGACACCACTTGTTTGAGCGAGATTCCCTAAGATTGTTGAAACAGGTGTAAACACAACATAGAAAGCAAGCACTAAAAGCATTGCGATTTTAATGTTGTTTGCAGATTTAAAGGTATACTTTCTGTTGATTGTAAAATTCCAGATAACCGACAATGTAAGGGCGATAAAATAAGACCAACCATACTCGTTGCCGATATCCCTTATGATAACTTCGTTAAGCAATGTAAATGATGCAATTTGAATAACACCTGCGCTTATTGATATCAAAAGAAATTTTAGTGCTCTAAAAAACTCTTTTTTGTTTTTCTTTGCTTCTGCTGTTTTTTCTTCCATAAATTTTCCTTTTAGTCATCGGTTGAAATTAGGAAGATTTTTTTATCAAAAGCTCCCCTTTTTTCTACTTTATCTTTTCGTATTTTTTCAAAATTGTTGTAATCAACTTTTTTTGCTTTTAAGATTGCTCTTAAGACTTCTTCAAGGTCTGCAAGTTCTTCAACTTCGCCACTTTCTAGATACTCTTTTAGTTCTTCTTGAAGTTTTCGATTTAATTCTTCTAAGTATTTATCATCATCTAAAATTTCTGTGGTGCAAGTTTTGTTGTCTTTTTCTCTTATGATTTCAGGAATTTTATCCCTTACGAGTTTGTTAAAGATTTTCATTTGCCACCTACTTATATATTATATTCCCAACCAGGTTTCCAATCTTTTGTGTTGCGCCAATCTGTTGCGATTGCTTCTTCCCAAGATTTACCTTGAGTTAAAACTTCGATAGCAAGTTGTGTTGCACGGTGTGCCATAATTGCGACTGTTTTGCCTTGATATTTTTCTTTGATTTCATCAAGCAAAATTTTAACTCTTTTTTCAACTGTTGTTAAAGATTCGCCATTTGGAAATGGGTTTTCGATATGCTCTGTATACTCGATAAGCTTGCTATCTTTACCGTTAAGTTCACCGTAGTTGCACTCTCTTAATCTTTCGTCTTTTTGAATTTCTTTTCCCAAATCTTTAAAGACAATTTTTGCGCTTTCTACAGCTCTTATTAAATCTGAGCAAAAGATAACATCTATGTTTTCGTTTTTAACAATTTTTGCAAGGTCTTGTGCTTGGCTTAAACCCTTTTCGCTAAGCAAAGTTTCGTTCCAACCACTTGCCCTTTTGTTTTCGTTGTCGACTGTTGTACTGTGTACGTAATATAAAATTTTTACTGCCATAATAATTTCTCCCTGTGATTATAATAACACAAAATTTTAAAATTAAAAAACGATATTAAAAAAAAGAGCCGTTTGGCTCTTTAAAATTTTATTCTTTTTTTGAGGATTGTTTTTTTGTTTTCTTTGGTTTTTCGTCTACTGTTTCTTTTGTTTCGTTTTCAACTTCTACTTGTTCTTTTGTTGTTTCTTCTTGTGTTTCTGTTTTAGTTTTTTCTATTTTTGCTTGTGCGTCAATTTTTCGTTGATATCTTACAAGCATATATGATATAACAAAACCAACAACCAAAAGTGCAACACCTATACCGATATCGATAAATGCTGCGCCAACTGAATTCCAAGCAGTATAAGCGTTTACCATATCTGGATTTATAAACATTGTTGTGATTGAGCCAAGCGATAAACCTACAATCATTGTATAAGTTGTATCTCTTGCTTTGTCGAAAAGTTTGTTTAGAAGTTTTGAGAAAACAACAATGCCAACAACAAATCCAAGTGCAAATAAAAGAAGTGTAACAAGCACCAAAGGATTGTTTATAAGATAGTCAAAGTGGATTGAAGCAAGAATTGCCCCAAATTGACCAAGTGCCATAAGAAGTGCCGAGCAAGAAAGTCCTGGAATAATTTGTGTTAAAGAAACAACAAAACCTATTCCAAAATAACCAAGCATAAGTAAAGGACTTGCAACGATAGGCTCTGATGAAGCAGTTTGTATAAAAATTGAAACAACTGCAATAGAGATAGGAATCAAAACACCTAAAACAAAAAGAACAACTCTTTTTGTGTTAAACTTGACCCCTTTGATTTCGTCTTTAACTGCTGGGAAAGAACCAATCATAAGTCCTGCAAAAAGGCAAATTACGATAAATGGATATGCTTCAAAAACCCCTTGGACAAAAAAGAAGCCTATAATAAAACCTAGAGCAAGCCCCAAAACAATTGGCAACAAAAACAAGAAACACTTTTTAAATTCCTTTAAAATGTTTCCAAATGAATATATCATTTTTGAATATAGCCCAAATATAATTGCAATGGTTGCCCCACTAATTCCTGGTAAGATTACAGCAAGGCCGATTAAAAAGCCTAAAATCACAGCTTTTATCCATTGTTTTTTGCTTTTATAATTTACTTCTAATGTTTCACTCATAAAAAACCTTCAAAATGTATTTACCGATATAGTATATATTATTTTTACTTTCTTTAATAATGTTTTTTGCAACTTTTTAAAATAAAAACAAAAAATTGTTAATATTTGTTTTTTAAAAAGGCAATATTTTTTAAATTGGCACCCCCTTAACACACACAACAATTGTCCTTTACTTATAAAAAGGTATTATTCTTGACTTAAAATATACCATAGTGTAAAATTACAATACATTATTATATAAAAAGGTGTTTTATGGATAAAGGCAAAGTTGTTTTAAAACAAATAAAGTGTACTGACAATAAACCTAGGGTTTATTTTTTAGGGTATGATGAAGATAAGCATAAAGACTGTTGCTTGCTAAATTATGCAAAAAAAGTTTTTAAAGATACTGACATTGAAAAATTTTCTTTAAAAGACACCCTAACTTCTTTTGAAAAAAAAGACGGCCTTGTTGAAGAAATAAAGCATAATGATGTTATTTTGCTTTGTGGTTGTAAAGAAAATGTTGATAGGCAACTTTTAACCTATCAAGTTTTAAAAGGCTTTAGAAACAACAATATCATAGTTTTTGCAGACACCTTAGACCTTGACATTAAAGACGACTATAGGGAAATAATCAAAAATCACACAAATCTTCACTTGTTTGTAAAAGAAGACGAAGTTTTGCAACAACTAAAAAAAGATTTTCCTGAAACAAAAATTTATAAAAAACCTACAGGAAAACAAGATTCAAACATCATTAAAATCTTGAGAAATGCAAAAGCAAATAAAAAATGGTTTAAGACAGTAAAAAATCCTAAAATTTCTATTTGCGTACCTGTTTATAATGTTGAAAAATATTT